>JBAXLR010000028.1:0-22404 GCA_037134655.1 bacterium
TGTTGGTCCCAATAAACTGATTGCGAAGATTGCCTCCGATATGAATAAGCCCAACGGCTTGACGGTGGTACAACCGCATCAGGTTATAGAATTTCTTCGTCTTCTGCCCCTTCGAAAAATTCATGGAGTCGGTCCGGCGACGGATAAACGCTTAGCCGAGGCAGGTTTTGTAAAATGTTCTGATTTGTGGTCGGTTTCAGTGGAAGAGGTGGAACGCGTTTTGGGTTCCTGGGGGCGTTGGATTTGGCGTGCTGCCCAGGGGATTGATCATCGGCATGTTATGACGCATTGGGAGCGTCAAAGCTATGGGCGTGAGGACACCCTGGAACACGATGAGCTGGACGTTGTGAAACTAGGGGCGCACATTGATCGCTTGGCGGTTAAAGTTTCTAAGTCGCTATCAAAAGCCGAGAAATCAGGGCGGACCATTACACTAAAAGTTAAGTACTCTAACTTTGAATCTATTACCCGGGCAAAGTCACTCAGCTCTGAGACCCGTGATGATCAATTGATCGCGCGTATATGTAAAGATTTATTAGTCCAAAAAACCGACGCTGGCAAACGGCCCATCAGGCTTGTTGGTGTCAGCGTCTCAAAGCTTCTGTGATATGTCTCTTGAAACCATGGCCCTTCGTTAAGCTTGTTCAGCAGTCGATGTAAGTAGGGTTTCTTCAATGGCTTGGATCAGGCGGTCTTGCGTGAAAGGCTTACTTAGGTGCCGGTTACAGCCAGCATCAATCGCGCGTTCCGTGTCACTTTTTAGGGCTTGAGCGGTCAGTGCGATAATTGGTTTTTTGAATCCTTGTCTTCGAAGTAGTCTCGTGGCATCGAAACCATCGAGTATGGGCATTTGCATGTCCATTAGGATAATATCAAATTGATTACTTAGTATTTTTTCCACCGCTCCAGCTCCATTATTGACAACGGTAACAGAGGCTCCGACATCTTTTAATAGGAACTCGATCAGGAGAGCTTGATCTGGTGTGTCTTCTGCAACTAGGATGTTGGTCCCCTCTAGTCGCTTAAGAATGACTTTTATTGGCGCTTCTTTTGCGGCTTTTTTGGGTATAGATGTTGACGTTGTGTCCTGGCTCAGTAGCCCAGAGTTAATGGTCACAACAAATGTACTACCTTGGCCGGGTTTAGAATCTTTTAATTCAACATCACCTCCCAATAGTATGGCCAATTTTTTTGATAAGATCAGACCTAAGCCCGTGCCTTGCTGTTTTGTGGACGATTTACTTCTAGTTTGTCCGAACGCTTTAAAGAGTTTGGATCGTTCACTGGCGGAAATGCCGCAACCTGTGTCTTTAATTGTGAATACCACTAAAGATGAAACAGTTCGCTCCATTGACTGCTGACTCACACTAATTGAGACGGACCCTTTTTCCGTGTATTTAACCGCATTGCCTACGATATTCACGAGTATCTGACGAAGGATTTTGTGATCTGACAGGATGGCTTCGGGTATGTGATCGTCCATTGTCAAATTGAATTCAAGATTTTTTCGCTTAGCCTCAAGGGAGAATGTTCCTTTGATGTCACGGAAAAGCTCTGACAAGTTGACCATATCGCGGGAGAGCTCAACGCGGCCGGCTTCGACTTTGCTAAGATCAAGGACGTCATCGATGAGAGAGCCCAACTCCAGGGCGTTTCGATGTATAGTTTCGGCGAATTCATCGCGAAGATTTTGATTGATGTCCTTATTTCGTAAAATTTCCGCAAATCCCAATATGACGCCTAAGGGTGTTCTGATCTCATGACTCATAAATGCGAGAAATTCGCTCTTGGCCTGATTGGCTTCCTCTGCGTCTTTCTTGGCTTTTTCAGCCGCCAACTCTGCAAGCTTTCGGGTTGTGATGTCTTGGACGATAGCGATGGAGGTGACGTCTTCTGGTGCGGAATCGTTGATTAATGTCGCGTCTACGAGTGCCCATATGGTCTCACCACTTTTGACAAGATACCGTTTCTCCAAATGTAAACTTTTTTTCTGGCTGAGAATCAATTTCTTGAAGTCGCTAAGGTTTTCATCCAAGTCATCTGGGTGAGTGATGTCGGCAAATCCCTTTTCTAATAATTCGGCCCTTGAATATCCTGTCATTTTGCAAAATTGGTCGTTAATAAGCTTGAATCTTCCGCGTGCGTCCATGAGGGCGGACGGAACTCCTCCCATTTCAAACATAGACCTAAATCGGGCCTCGTTTCTCTTGGATTGTGTTACATTCGCAGCAACTAGGAAACCACTTCCGGCCAAAAAACCTATATATAGTTGCATTGAATTAAAGGTTTCGGGCGTATTTGTTGCGGCAAAAACAGCCGAGTTGCTGCTGGCTCCATAAGTGGCAAGAGCTGCAATTCCAAGCAGTAAAGACGCGGTGCCTAACGGTCCAAACCTAATGGCAGCCCAAAGTATCAAGGGGAATAATAAATAAATGCGGCGGACGATTTGTGGCATCCACTCGGCTAGTGATTGGGCGTCAATAAAAAGGTAACAACAGGCAGTCATGGTCGTCACGTAAAGAATCGCATATTCGAGCCTCTTTTTCTTAAAAGGCTTTTGAAGAGCGTCTTTGCTCACAATCAGTGCAAATGGCGTGAATATCAAAATACCCAAGGCGTTTCCGAGCCACCAGGTCATAAAGTTTTCTGTAATGCTTTCAGTATGCAGTGCGTTTAGCAAGACAAGCATTGGCGTGCCGACGATTGGTGTAATCACTGAGCTGGCGATAACAGTCCGAACGAAAAACTTCCAAACATCACTTGTATCCCCAAACGTCCAGTCAAAGTTGGTAATTTTTCTTAGGGTCCAGGCGCCGGCTAGAGCGCCTAATGTTTCTGAAGTGGCCACAGTGAGAGCCAGGATAAGCGATGATTCCGAAGCCCGATAACTGAAGATGACGGCGGCGATAAAAATTACAGCGACTGTTTTACGGTTTTCCAGCAATAGGCCCGCCACAGCGATGCCCATGGGTGGCCAGATCACAGCTGCAAAGCCACTTTCGGTGGTGACTCGGTTACTGATGGCTGCGGTCACACAGTAAGCCAAAAACGTCAGAATCGGCGTGAATCGTTCGATTTGATTCGGTGTGAGAAGATTTTGATTCATATAACTTGGTCCAAAGGCGAAACTCCAAAGGGTTCGAGCTGCAATAATGAGGCCAATCATCTCTAAAAGAAAGTTGTGCCAATTGACGCTAGCTGTTTCTTTGAGCGCTAGCGTTTCATGACAGACGCAGTCAATTTAAGATTTTAGCGTGTGAACAGTTCTTGCTTGGCAAACATTGGAGCACGTTGGTGCAAAACAGCATTTCAGCGGAGGGTGCCAATGAGATTTTTACATGTTTTTTTTGTTGTGGCGTTGTGGGCGAAGTTGGCTGGCGGTTCTGCGACCGCCGCCGAGGCTAATCGATTCGAGTGCTCGGGAGAGGCGCAAGTGGCAATTTTACACCGCTCCCTTGATACGGGCTCCGCTTCTCTGAGAGTTACGAATCTTGGTCTTGGTGGTGATAGTGCTGAGTTTGATTTGGATAAGGTTACCATAAGGCAGGATATGATGGGGCTTATGGCCTGCGGATATTACAGAGGAATTGCTGATGCCTCGTTGTCATTTACCTTGATTGTGCCGACCGTTATCATTGGAGATGACGAGCCGGTGGCTGGGGTTGAAGGCATGTTGATCAGGAGCTTTGCTGGGTTGATGCCTCCACCTACAAATACACCAGTGTCCGGGCCTCGGCAGAAGTTACAGTTTAGTCCCGTGACCTGTATTGCATCTTTGCGACGAAGTCCACACTAGGTGACGGTTGATGTGGATTTAACGGCCTTTCAATGGCAACCCCTGAGCTTGCCAAGCCATGACCCCACCAGAGACGTTCGTCAGATCTTTAAAACCATGCTTAGCAAGAGCTTCAGCAACACGCATGCTGCGTCCGCCGCTAAGACAGAAAAGAAAAATCGGCTGATCTTGGCGAACCTTGCAGTCTTTGGCGAAAGTTTCGGGATTTATCTTACTCATGGGGAAAAACAGTCCAACTGATGGGGCAACCGCATCCACTTCGGATTGTTCTCTGACGTCGATCATGACGGCGTCTGTATTTTGTCTGAGGACTTCAAAAGTTTCTTGGACGCTTGCAGATTTTATACCTGTGGGCATTAATGGACCCCCTTTGAAGGATTCGTTCATCGTCGATTAAAGAGTATACCTTAATTAAGAATCGCACTCTTTTTTCACCAGATTTCTAGATCCAAGTGTGTCATAATACTAAGCAAATTTCCAACTTTGGAGACTCAATGGAACCAGCTTGGATCAACGCAATATTGGGCGGACTCATCATTGGCGCTGCGGCTTCTGCTTTTTTGCTCCTTGAGGGACGAGTCTTAGGCGTGAGTGGTATCACAGGTCACATTAGTGAACTGAATAAGGGTGACACACTTTGGCGTATTTTGTTCGTTCTAGGCGCACTTTTGGGTGGTTTTGTTGCCTCGCAAATTTGGCCTGAAAATTTTAGCAATTTAATCTCTGGCACGAATTACCCTCGTCTTGCGATGGCAGGCCTTTTAGTTGGCTTTGGAACAAAAATGGGTAATGGCTGCACCAGCGGTCATGGTGTGTGTGGGATCGGCAGGCTTTCACCGCGGGGTGTTGTGGCGACAGTGACATTTATGGCGCTTGGAATATTAACCGTCGTTGTCATTGGACGCTAAGGAGAAGTTCCTCATGCATTTAAATTTGTCGGCTTTTTTTATTGGTGTAGTTTTTAGTTTAGGCCTTGGACTGAGTGGAATGACCGATCCCGAAAAAGTCCTGGGCTTTCTTGATATCGCCGGAAATTGGGATCCGAGTTTGATGTTTGTGATGGCGAGCGCAATTCCTGTGTATATGATTGCTTGGCAATTTATGAAGCGTCGTCAAAAGCCTTTGTTTGATGAGAAGCTGCATGTGCCGACTCGTAGGGATATTGATAAAAGACTTGTGATCGGCTCGGCCATTTTTGGCGTAGGTTGGGGTGTCGCGGGGATTTGCCCTGGTCCAGCACTTGCCGGGGTGGGATCTTTGTCCCTTGGCGCTCTAGTCTTTGTTGTGTGTTATTTCATTGGTGCGAGGCTCGAGGGTTTTACCAATGCAAATTAAGACGTGGTTCGACAAAGACACATCAACACTCACTTATTGTGTGTATGACGATTCCACAAAGGATGCTGTGGTGATCGATTCGGTGTGGGATTATGATCAGGCAACTGGTGGGTTACGGCTCAACTCAGTTAATGAGGTAGCTGATTTCATCAGGTCCCACCAACTTAGGTTGCACTACATCTTGGAAACCCACGCTCACGCCGATCACATCACTGGGGCTCAACCTCTCAAGAAAATTTTCCCGTCGGCCAAAGTGGCGATGGGGGCTCGTATTGTCGATGTACAGAAAACATTTAATACAGTTTTTAATGTGGGAGATCATTTCGCAGTGGACGGACGGCAGTTTGATATTTTACTTGCCGACGGCAGTGATACGAAAGCAGGAAGTCTGACATTTAAAACAATCTTCACGCCGGGACACACACCTGCGTGTGCAAGTTATTTGATTCGAGACGCGTTATTTAGTGGTGACGCACTATTTATGCCTGATTCTGGCACGGGGCGCTGTGATTTTCCTGCGGGGAGTGCCGAGCAATTATTTGACAGTATTCAAAAGCTCTATCAGCTGCCAGATAGCACTCGAGTCTTTACAGGGCATGACTACCAACCAAACGGCCGACCATTGCGTTTTGAGGCAACGATCGGTGAGGAGAAAAAATCCAACATCCAGTTGAAAGACGTGACATCAAAAGATGATTTTGTCGCATTTAGAACGGCCCGTGACAAAACTCTTTCGGCGCCACGTTTGCTCTTACCAAGCATTCAAGTCAATATTGATGCCGGCCATCTGCCAGCACCGGAGTCCAACGGTAAAAGTTATTTGAAAGTGCCCCTAAAGCAATCCTAGGTCTATCGATTGACGTCGACCCGAATTAGGGACGTGCAGCTAGTTCTTCTTTAACAGCTGGCATTTGCCCAACTGTTTGAGTGGATTGAACAAGCTTGAGTTGCTTGATTTCAAATTTAATTTTGAACTGACGCTCGTCTGCGGAATCGATTGGGAAATTGATTTTGCCACCGTTCCACCCTGGCGTACCAGTCAGTAGCTTGTCCACAATTGTAGGAATCTCGGTGGCAGCGAAGGGGTCCAAGCCGGAATTATCTAGGAGGCGTGGGGTCAGACGGTCCGCTTCCTTTTCATGCTCCCAACGGGATCTGTTGACGGCGTCTTCTCGAAACGGCATCCAACTGCTGAGGCGTTCTTCAATGTCTTCTTCGTGGGATCTGGTGTAATGAACCAGCTCATGGGCTAGTAGGGCCGCAACTTGATCTTCCGTCGAAAAGCCTTTGAGAATCTCGGGGTAAACCCAGATGACCCCAGCTTTGGTCTCAGGCAGTTTTAATGTTTTATTACTGCAATCGACGATCAGGATCATGCTTGGGGTCTGATTGATGACAAGCTCAAGTTTGTTGGTCGAGACGAGCTTTGTAACAAGTCGATTTGCTAAGGTTTCAGTCTTGGAGCAAGCTCCTTGCGGCAAGCCTTGAATGCGAAGTTCCTCCCTTTTGCGCCTTGTCACCAGGGTTTGGGTGATCTTTTCGGGAAATTTTGACTTAGGGATGACAAAGTCACTTTCAACGAGCTTAGACGAAGATGCGCCAGGATTTCCCTTTGAAACACTTGTGGCCCTTAGCGACCCGGGCTCTCGACTGGCTGTCTTACAGGCTGAAAAAGCCATGGCCAGCGTCACCGTAGCAAAAAAAGTTGGATAAAATCGTGTCTTTGATAGGTCCATTTTTTGGCCTCATTGAGCAGGGGATGGGGGCTATTCCATGATATCACGGTTTTTTGATTTACAGGATTGAGCTCCCCGTATTGGCCATCTAACCACAGCCCATCTAACCAAAACCCAGGGCTGCATGGTAAACTATAAGGGCGCTTTTGCATGGATGACTCTTAAAATTTGAGAGGATTGATTGAAATGCTAAATTTCAGAATATTGACCCTGGGAATTCTGGCCTTCGGATTGTTTGCCTGTAATCAAAAGAGTCCAGGCACGGCTCGTAAAAATCCATCAGCGACCACTGGCAGTAACACAACAACAACGACCACTGGTAGTGACTCCACGACAACGACTACTGGCTCTAGTGATCAGACAACCACGCCGCCCACCTGTCAGCAACAGTCCACTCAAGCTGCGTGTGGACTTGTAGCGGGATGTACATGGACTGGAACCCAGTGCATGACAGCCGCCACCGACAATACTGATACGGCAGGGCTTTGTGCGCCCCTGAACACCCAGCTTAAATGTTCTGCAGCCCCTGGCTGTCAGTGGGATGGATCTGCTTGTAAAATTGCTGGTCTCGCTGCCGCGCCACAGCCGCAAAAATGCACGCCATTGTCTGTTGAGACAGAGTGTAAGGCAGCCATTGGTTGCGTTTGGAGTAGCCCGAGTTGCACCCGCCCAGGTGTTGGCCTTGGCGAGTCATTTGAAAAAGGTGACGGCCTTAGCGCTATCGGTAGCACCAATAATAATCTGCAAAACTGTAACTTCAGCGCCATATTCACTGCGGATGGCAACTTTGTGGTCTATCAGGGAACAAATATTATTTGGACCTCGAATACAGGGGGCAAAAGTGCCACCCGGGCACAATTCCAGTTGGACGGCAACTTCGTGATCGCTGCCGGTAACACGTTACTCTTTAATACAGCCACATCAGGCAAAGCAGCGAAGGGCTTTTCCCTTGGTAAAAATGGCAACCTTGTGGTCTTGAATACAAGCAACTCAGTGATTTGGCAGTCTGGATCCGTTGTTAGCGGCTGCTACTAAGTAATTTTGATTTTTCTAAACACGATTCCGTCTACTTCAACTGTAGACGGAATTGTTTTTTCATGTTCCGAATATAAGTTTTGAGATCTTCCTCCGACGCGTCATCGGAGGAAAAACTTTCAGGCAATGGTCCAAATTCACTGGTCAATTCATGCAAAAACCGCTCATTCCATGCCGCAAACGCATCGGCTGGATCTCTAGCGTTGCTGGCTTTCTTAAGGCGCGCGTGTTCATCAAGGGGAACACCCTTAATCGCAGCTGCCAATTCCTCCCGGTCCAGATGTTTCATGGATTAATGACGTCCAAAGTGATCTGTGATTCTTGCACTCACCTTGGCCGGAGTGAACCCATACTCTTCGGCGAGGTGTTCCATAGGCGCACTTGCACCGTACGTGTCGAGGCCAATATTGAGTCCATCCATGCCGGTGAACTTTTGCCAGCCCAGAGTACTGCCTGCTTCAATGCTGACGCGGCGTTTACAGCTTGGAGTTAGGATTTTATTTAGGAATGCTTTGTCTTGGGTAAATAACAATTCCCAGCACGGCACAGACACGATCTTGGTTTTGAATTGGGTGAGATTCTTCGCAGCTGCCATAGCTAGGGACACTTCAGATCCAGTCGCAAATATGACCAGATCCGGATCATTGTGATCCATCACCACCCAAGCACCACGTCGGCAATCGGTCTGCTGATTCGCGTTGAGATCAAGCACCGGGAGCTTTTGCCTTGATAAGCAAATGGCTGATGGCTGAGAGAGTTTGAGGGCTTCTTGCATCATCAGTTGGGTTTCATTGGCATCAGCCGGGCGCATCACATAGAAGTCTGGAATGAGGCGCAAGCTCATGGTGTGTTCAACAGGCTGATGGGTCGGACCGTCTTCGCCAAGATAAAAACTATCGTGGGTGAACTCATGGATGACGCGAATTTTTTGAATGGCACCCAGTCGAAGAGCTGGACGAGAGTAATCAGCAAAACTCAAAAACGTCGCATCAAAGGGAATGACGCCGCCATGCAGGGCCATGCCGTTTGTAATAGCTGACATGGGAAATTCCCGAACGCCAAAAGCAAGATTTCTGCCTTTGGGTGAGGCAGCCTGAAAATCTCCGACGGCCTTGGCAAAAGGACCGGTCATGTTTGAAGGCTCGAGGTCAGCACTGCCGCCCATGAGACTTGGAATATCTGTGGCCCATTGCTTTAAAACATCACCGAAGGCATTACGCGTCGCAACACCGGAGCCTGAGGGCCATGTGATAGGTTGGAGACTTAACCATGATTGGTCGGTGAAGTGCTGATTCCAAGTGGATTTAAAAGACGGATCTTTCATGCGGTCTTGGGACGCAGCTTTCCAGTTTTTTGCTTGAGTCCGAAGATCTCCAAAGCGGCGTTGAAAGTGTCCCACAGCAGATTCCGGACAATAAAAGTCCTGGCCTTCTGGAAGTCCAAGTTTTTGTTTTGTTTTGGTGCGCTCATCTGCTGACAAAGGTGCCCCGTGAGTTTCATGGTCACCTTCTTGGGTGGCGCAACCTTTGGCCATGATGGTGTTACCAATAATCAAAACTGGGCGTTCTGATGATTTCGCGGCCGTGATCGCTTGGCGTATGGCGTTATGATCATGCCCATCGATGGTCATCACATGCCAGCCAAAACCCTTAAATACCATCTCTTCGTTGTCACTGGTGGCGCGGTTGATGTTGCCAGAAATTTGTTGGCGATTTCGGTCGTAGAACCAAACTAAGTTATTAAGTTTTAAATGACCAGCGAGCGAAGCAGCACCCAAGGTGACGTCTTCTTGCATGCAGCCATCACCCATGAGGGCGTAGATTTTGTGATTGAAAAGCTTTTCATCAAGTGTTGCCGCGAGATGTTTGGCTGCCACTGCAAAGCCAGCAGACATGGCCACACCCTGACCCAGCGGTCCTGTGGTGCATTCGACACCTTTGGTGTGAGTATTCTCAGGGTGACCTGGTGTTTTGCTGTGGAGCTGTCGAAAGCGTTTCAGCTCATCCATGGGAAGCCAGCCAACCATGTGCAAAAGAGAGTAGAGCAGCATGGACTCATGGCCAGCACTCAAGATGAAGCGATCTCGTCCCAGCCATTGGCTGTCATCAGGGTCGAAATTTAAAAACTCGGTAAACAGTATGTACGCAAAATCCATGGAGCTCATGGCACCACCTGGGTGCCCAGATTTAGCTTTGTTGACACCGTCGATGACGAGGCCCTTTAGTACGCCGATGGTTTGCTGATCATTCATGGGACATCCTCTGATGAAGAAATAAGCACTCTGCGACTTGCCGAAGCAGTATTTTTAGCCGAAAACCCCAAAGAATGTCAGATCAATTTTTGAAAAATACGCTGATAACCCCTCAGGTGAGCCGAGTTGGGTTGTAGCGCGTAAAAAAAAGCCTGCTGGCTCGAGTGAGAGCGAAGCAGGCCGCAGTACGACACATTAAAATTATGGAAACATATGACTTAAGGCTGGGGTGCCTTTGATTGAGCTATCACCTGAAAAAGAGTCGTCCGCCGCCGCCCCAGCGCCTGAAATTCATAAACCCACCACCATTAGAGCGGTAACCGCTCCAGTTACTAAAGCCCTGGCGAATGGGTCCATTCCAACGTCCCCAGCGGCCCCAAAGGGAGAATGAATTGTCGTTATTGACCGAATTGCCTGCTGATGCAACCTCGGTTTGTGCGCCAGCCATATCAAGTGTACCAGCGAGGCCCTGCGGCAGAACAGCAGCGATTTCTGAGAAAATGGCAAATGTCTCGGGGAAACTAGTCGCCATTTTCGATTGGGACGCTGCCGAGCAGTAGTAGGAATCAAAAGCTTCTGCGAATGCGGCATCATTGTAGCGGGTTTCATCAGATTTCAAAGAGCTTGGAATTCGGTAGTCTTTGCTTTTTTCCGTGTCCTTGGTCAGAGCAGTGGCTACGTCTTTTTTCACTTGGACAAGCGCAGTGTTCTCGACCTCCAAGGCCTCACCACTGGATTGTTTGACCTTTAAAATGACGTCAGTGAGAACATATCCCATCATGCGCACGGTGGAGTGCTTAATATTGCGATCGGTCAACGCAGTACTTTCCTCTTCCTTGATAAATATACTAATGCCGGCCTCACCGCCACGCCAACACGCTAAAAGATCATCGGCGCTGCCCTGTGCAGAGTTTTTCGCACCACAGACGCCTGTGATGTCTTTCACAATATTAATTGAGCCTTTAAGATCTTGAAAGAATGCTGTCTGTAGCTCCACTGGAACAGCTGTCAGCGCGGTCTTGATCGCATCAACTTGCTGGCTGTCACCTCTCAGACTAGAGTCGAGCGCCCTTACAGCGTTCCTCCCCGAACACGAGTTATAAGTCAGTTTAGTGCGGTCTTTAGATGTAAAATTATCAAGACTCTTGGTTCTTGAAAGTTCACCAGATGGCTTGCATCCAGTGGAAGCCACAATAGGCACTAATGCCACGGCTGCTGATGCCCACCAACGCCCAAGGTTACGTTTCCCTAACGTCATGCTTATCCCCTCCCGAGAGAAATTGTGCGAAGGAGGCGATCGGCAGGAGTCGAGAATTTCTTAATCTAAAGCGATTATGCCTTGAATTTTCCTAGGTTTAGCTAGGCGGATTGACGGTGTCAAGTCCAGTCCAAGAATCGTTAATTAAGGTTTTCCCACCAGCGCTTTAAATCGTCTGGTAAGGAAGACGACCACTCAATATATTTTTGGGAAACGGGGTGTTTAAAGCCAAGCTCCTTGGCATGGAGAGCGATGCGGGGGGACTTTGAGTAATCATCGACTGGGTCTACTTCGCGCGATGGGGTCAAATAAACTTTCTCGCCAGCCAAGGGGTGTCCCGCTTCAGCAAGGTGAATTCTAATTTGGTGGGTACGACCAGTCTCCAGGCGGCATGTGACCAGAGTTAGAGCTCTGTGCGGAGATAAATTTCTTGTCTCCAAAACATTCACATGGGTAATGGCCTTTTTTCCAAGCGTGTTTCGATGTCCAGACCAATCGGTCGAGCCTCGTCTGCCGTCACCGCGATCTTCGACAAGGGTTGACTGAATTATCCCTGACTTAGGAACTCCTAAACAAACCGCCAAATAGCTGCGGGTAATATCATGGGATCTAAATAAATTTGCTAGTTCGCGTTCGGCTAGCCTTGTACGAGCAAATGCCATGACACCTGAAGTGCCTTTATCGAGCCGGTGGACCACGCGAAGTGGGGGTAGCTTTCGTCTCTCTTCTCGTTCGAGAAATAATCGAGCCAAGTCAATCACTGTCAGATCGTTCAGTCTTTTGGCGGAGGATTCAAACATAGTTTTTGTAGCGAACGGTACAGATTCAATTCCGGAAGGTTTTTCGACCACAATGATGTGCTCGTCAGAATAGTAAACCTTAAGATCTAATTTTGTTTTAGTAGGGGCTAGATCCTTTGAGCCAGAAGTTCTGATTTCAAGTTTTTGGCTTGAGTCGATTCTCCCTGCGGGATCAAAAGCAGGCTTACCATCAATCAGTACACGTCCGGCTGTAATTGCGCGCCGACAATCATTCCAAGACCACTCGGGCCGCTCAGCTCGAAGCCGTTTTGCAAGGGTAGGTGTGTCGATGGTTTTTTGCACGGTTGAAAAGCCTTACATCAAACGCTTTATGCCACAAGTGATACTAAAAAATTCAAGTTGGTAAAATCCGGGGTTATCACCCAGACTGCCGACGGTGGTCGATCCGGCAGATCTAAAAAGTGCCAGGTGGGTGTCCCAGGTTCCCCACAAATATTGCCAGGTGAGGGATTGGTTTCGCACCGGCACGGCATTGAATTGACCAAAGACCTGTCCGATTTCGTGATGGGTGAAACCTTGGCTATCTTTGTAGTAGTAGCCGTCTCCCATATAGCTATCAAGATAGGCTAGTCCAAGGCTTAATTGACCGTACTTTTCATCTTTGTAGCCCATCCTAAGGCCCATGTGCCGTGCGTCTTTGAGGTCAGCACGGTTTGCCTTGCGGTTAAGTCCATCGCGGGCGAGTGTTTTTCCTTTTGAGCCAAAGAGATAGTTGATGTTTTGTGAAATGGAGAATTGACCCATGGTCTGTCTTGCTCCCAGTAGTAAAACTCCTGGATCATAGTCGACGAGCTCGGTATTGAATTCACTTGGCTCACTGGCGATTTTAGTTTTGCCAGAGAATTTTTTGGTTACAGGAAAGATGTAGCTGGTTCCAAGTTGCGTGACGTCGGTATCAGCCGTAATTCCGATGATGGGTCTAAAGAAATGTCCCCTAGCTTTCAGGTCTACGAGCGTAGTCTGTGGTGTTGCGACAGGTGATCCCTTTAAGGCACGCTCATCGTACGTGTAGACAAGGGATGCTCCAATGCTTGAGATGAATTCACTTAAACTGTAGCTAACGCCCAAGGGCATATGGAAGGTGCGCCGCTTGGCGTTGATATTCAGCGACTCTGGATTGCCCATAACTCGGCGGGGTAGTCCGTCGATATCAAGACTCGCCATGCTTCCTGGCATCACGGCAAATCCCCAGGAGCCTTTGTCACCTGCAAAATAACCCTTCCACCCTTCAGAAAACATGGGCGTGACCAGGTCAAGTCGAACAGGATCAAAATCCGGATGTTCATAGCTATAACTTAAGCGAGCAAGGCCAACTTCGGCCGCAAACCCAGGACGAGCTAGTGATAAAACTGCTGGGTTATAGAGCAAAGTTTGGGGTTCCACGCAGTCGATAGGTGACTCAACGGCAGCTGACTTACAGGCACTGCCAGCAGGAAACAGTCCATACACGTTAGCCTGGGCGGCTGAGCTCGAAATGGCAACTAACAGAGCAATGGAGACATGCATGTTCATGGCGCGGTTTGCCCCGTGCAATGATTATACGGATTTTTAATGACGCTCAAGTGAGTACAAAACTCAAAGGAATATTTCACCTGAATGCCTTCGATGTTGTTTTCTGGTCCTGATAGTGCCGAGAACGCGCCACTCACGGACTCTCCGTAAGCGTCTCGCAAAAACTGTACAGTCGAAGTGGATCCGAACTTAAATGGAGACATGATCGTTCTTTCGATCTTTGTCACCACATGCTCCGAAGAGTTTAAGAAGAACTTAATCTTAGAGTTAAGTCTTGTACGCTGATCAATATAAGGACCTTTTTTTGGAATATACGGTTGATCACGCTGAACGTCATGGAGGCGATACTCGATAACGACCTCAGTGTCAGCCTTGACCGGCTTATTGGTCGCTTTACGGTGAAACTCTGGACTGGCCTGGGAGCTTAGATCCCCTAGGCTAAGTTTGTAGGTAACGGCATTGACGTCATGTGTGATTTTCTCGGGATCGTCACACGCCACCTCTCCTGGGTGGGAAGTCACCTCAATTGGTTTTGAAACGTAGCTGTCGCCGATGGCTCTCTCGTAAGCCTCTTTAGTGAAGTTAGAGTTGGCACTATAAGGAATCGCCAAAGGCGCTTTGGTCGCGTGGTCCCTGTAGCAGTAAGTGACTGGCTTTCCAGTTGTGGGTTTCCAGACCATGCGTTTAATACAAACGAAAGTTTTTGGGCACTGCGTCCCAGAGAGGCTTTGACCCGATCCTACGACCCATTCAAGCAACTGTGAGCCACTTTGCGGGTCTTCGCCCTTGAATTTAGAAAGAGCGTCTCCACCGTCGGTTTGAACAGTCTGAGTGACGGCTTTAATCTCTTTAGATTGCTGCTGCACAAGCATCTCAAGTTTTTCTTTTGCGTCCCCAGGGATTATAAAACTTAGGGCCGTGCCGATGGCGTTATCAATTACGCCGTTGTCTTGACTCACATGTCCGTTATTTGGGTCTTCACCGTAATAGATGGTGCGTACCGAGGTGAGATCAAAGTATCCCGAGAAATCCTGATGAAGAAGGGTCTGATTGGTAGGCTCTGAGCTAACGTCATCGCTACCAGTTCCATCCGCATTTGGATCCATAGGTCCTTGTCCAAACCGCTTGTCTGGGTAGTGGGGTTTTTCATCAAGACCACAAGCGTTCAGCAGAATTGCTGACGCAGTCGTCAGACTCGCCAAGCTAACAAGCAGGCTACTTTTTTGTTTCATGCTCCAATTATTTTTTGGTTGCATTGGCATAACCTTTCTCCATGGCCTCGTAGTCAAGATCCAGGGCACTTTTCTTAGCAAGGTCAAAAAGACCGCTGCTTGAGATTTGGCGATGTTCAAGTCGGATCGTCAAAGTCGTGTTGTCTGGTAATTGACTGTACAGAACAATCTGGGCAAATTTTTTAATGCGTTCAAAGTCGCCAACGGCTCGATTTAGATGTATGCCGAGTGTGGGCGTCAATTGATGGTAGCGAATTCGTCCTTCATAGCCGACTTCATATGCATCTTTGTCGGCTCTAAATCTGTAGCTGACGCCGTCTTCCCACTTAGTAGAAGAAAGATTGCGATTTTCTCTGGTTCCTGATGCCCACTGATAGCCCTGACGTTGGAACTCGTCAAAATTTTCAAAGGCTAGGCGAATCATGTTGGTGTAGGTCGCCATTGTGACGGGCGTATGAATGATCGAGGACGTTATATCCTCATAATCTTGACTCTTATCTTTTTGCGTGAAGAAACGGTGAATAAATCGCTTCTTCGTGGATTGTGACTGTCCATCCCAACCACACTGGGGCTTGTCGAGTGCATTTAATAGATACCCGGAATCACAGAGAACCGGTACCAATGAAGAAAATTCTTCTGTTGCTCGCAACTCGCTATCGCACAAATTTTTTATTTCGTCAGGAAAGTTTTCAGGCCCTGAAAGGAAACAGGTGGCGCGCATGCCACTAGTCTCCGTGTTCTGATCCTGACCTGCGGGTCCAGTAGGCCAGGCTCCTGGGTCGGAGTTTCGTCCTGTGTCCACATGTGGATCGCAGGCCGCGATGGCCACAGTCAATGCGGCGCATGAAATGATGTTCATAGACTTCATTTGAAGGTCTCCATTATCCGAATCTTCATGCCTTACAGCCTTACTGAGGTGACCCGCGAGGGCGGATGGTCACCAGTTGAGGGGCGAGAGTATCACATTATAATTAACATTTAAATAAAATGCTTAAAAATATTATAAAAATACTATGATTTCAGGATCTTATATGGCTTTATTATAATGCCCTAAGTGGCTGAATTTATTAGGGGTCTAGTTTTGCCCTCAAGTCACTCCCTAGCTCGCCGAACCCTTATAAAAGATAACTTTGAGACCTAGTCAAGCCAAGGACTATTCACCATGAACCGCTTTCCCAAATATCAAGGCGCAATCTCTGACGCTCGGCCGCAGATCGGCGGTGATCTGTTTGGGATTATGGTTCTAGTGATCCTTTTGGGGATTTTTTCATTAAGTGGCTGCCAGGATTCTTTCATGAAGCAGACCACCGCGGATAAAACTTCTGCCATCGCTTCTTTAACATCCGAGGTCGATGCCGCGGGAAACGTAACGGCTACATTTGATCCCAATAGCAGTCAAACACAGGTGCTTCAACTTAACTCAGGCAGTATCGCAGGAGCTGCCGTGGCTATTCCCCCTGGAAGCCTTTCCATCCCGGTCTCAGTTGTAGTCGGTGAAGGGGAATCATTGGCCTCTTCAAGTTTTTCCCAGCAGATCGGACTCACCGATAACACAATCTCCGCCAGTGGACCGAGTGTCAGTTTCATCCCAAGTCAAAACGTTCAGGCAACCAACCCTTTCACCCTAGCAATTCCTTTCTCTGCAGTGACAGCCCTCTCTCTAAAGGACGCTGCTGGTGAAGAAAATCTCGTAGTCATGTTTCGCTCCATCAAAGTTGAAAACGGAACGACATCTTACCGGGAGGGCGTGATTCCTCGCGAGCAGATCACCGTGTCGAAAGATAAAGTGACCTTTCAGACGACCAACTTTGGTTTGTTTCAAGTTGGTGTGGCTCAAACAAAAGTTAGAGAAAAAATTGAAAAGCCAGCTGCACAACCGCCAGCACTGATTGCTGAAGTGGGCAGTCCACTGATCGGTGTTTGGGGCCGATGTGAGGCAGCAAAGTCCTTTCCAGATCCTGTGACGGTTAAAATTCCAGATGGATTTTTTGCGACTCGCAGTTCAAGTCGTCTGACATTAACGGAGCTAACAGATGGAAACATTACGGATGGTAACACAGATAGTGGCGTAACTTCCGGGCCAAAAACCAATAATACGACAGTGTCGGTTAATCCGGTTTATATCCAGTCAACCAATCAGTCAGCGTCGCCGTCAGCCATTAGTTTTGGCCGTGTTGCACCATCTGTAGACGCGAGTGCACCGAGACTTAAACCGATTAGCGTTATGGGAGACACGTCGCTCCTCCAAGGCGGTTACGTACAAGCCCTAGAATTCTGGCAAGGGGAAGTTTTTGTTGGAGGGTCATTCATAAGCGCGGGTACCCAGAATAATACCACCGCATTAGCGCGGTTTAATCCAAGCAGCAGTATTTGGGAGCCAATTCAAGTTAGCAACAGTGGCGGTTTGCAAGCGTTAACAGTTGCAACGAGTGGTGACTTTGTCTCCTCACTTCTTGCAACAGATCAAGCGATTTATATCGCAGGGCGTCTTACTAGCCCGTTTGGCATTTCAAGTGCAGGAAATCTAATCAAACTGCAGAAGAGTGCACCAGGCGGTGCGTTCATAGCAGTGCCTCTTGGAATGCCACAGGCAGACTGTGCATGGATTTCAGATCTGCGCCGACGTGCTCAAGACGGTTCTTTATTTGTGGTCTGTAACAAGTTTACGAGAAACGGAGGAACTGATGGAGGGCGTATTGAGTCAAAAATTTTCAAGATCAGTTTTGGTTCAACGACCGTTTGGACGCACATTGGGCCGACTTATTCTTTGGAATTTAGCCAAGAGAAGGATCGGCGTTCTGCCATTGAATACCTTCATGTTAGTGCCAATTATCTAGCCGCAGTCGTCAGAACATCAGCTGGACACAAATTGGTGCATTCTTCGGATAGTACCACCATGAGTGATGGCGTAGTTCTAGGCAACCAATTTGATCCTCTAGCATTGCGATTTATAAATGCTTCTAAGTTATTAGTTGGTGGATTGGTAGTGAGTGCTGCTATGCGTGATGGATTTATCAAGATAGTAGATTTGGCTACTGCTGGGATTCCTGCGAATGATTTTATTTCGGACCTTAAAGGACCGGTCATATATATGACAATACATGAAGGCCCTGATAATTTAAAACGTCTAGCGGTTGGTACTGAAAAAGACTTTCAAGTTTACTCCCTTGACCTTGTGTCCACACCGATTTCGGCAGTGAGACACTTTCCGTCGCTTAGTGATGTCGATAAATATGTCTTCGGTCATAAGAGTTCAATTGTTCCAGACCTCACCGATGCAACCCGTAATTCATATTTTGTCGCTGGCACGATTGGCGAGGAAAATAGGACCAGTCATTCTGGACCCGACTGCGAGCAAATAAAGGTTAGTATCGCAAAAGATCGAATTACCTTGTCGTCGGTTGCTGTGCTTGATCCAGTTCGACTTCGTGTAAATACCAGTGAGTTTAAGAGTGGCGTGCTTGGGGGGCTCGTTCGAAAAGAGGCGGATAGTGTAGACCTTATCGATCTTTCAATGGAGCAGTTAAAGACAGCAGGTAATAGCTACGGACGCACAGTCCTGCTACCGAACGGATGTAGTTTTATAAGCAATGGTCAAAATATCGGCAATTCATTTTTGATTGCTGCAAATAGTTTTACGTCTGAACAATTCAATGTTTGTCGCTACGACATCACAGCACGAAATCTTGACATGAAGGTACAATGTGGTAGTGCACCAATCAGTCCAATCATCGCACTTGACATGGCAAATGACGGAGAACAGTGGTTCGGTCGTGTTAGTGGGCAGGTCTATTCAAAACGCGAGTCCCTGCGCTTTAACCGAACTGAGGTCTTCCATACCACAGAATATTTTAAGTCATCCGACTGCGCGGGTGCACTTGTATCGAGCAAAACTGAGTCTGGCGCATACGCTCTTCCTGAGGTCGATGTATCGGGCACCATCCCAATCGATATGAAGTTTTACAAGGCATCAGGCAAGATTGTCGGTGGTGATTGGTTTAAGTCACTAAACCGAGCGGAGCGATATATTGGAAGTTGTGGAGTCTCCGACTGGCAACTCGGTGAGGAGCGGGATCTGCCGGCAGATAAGACCTGTTTCTCGCCGTTTAAAGTGTCTCCTCGAATGCAGGTGGTTGGCGATGAATTGCAGATTTGCGGTGCAAAAGAGGAAGACATTTTGAGTCGTCCGGAAGATTGCGCAGAAATCTTACAGACATTTAAACGACCACCCAAGCGGTGATAATTAGATCTTGTAGAGCGTGAAATGTGCCCTAAGCCTTGCTACAGGCTAGGGTGTGTTCCTGGTACTTTCCAGCGGCGTCACTGCCAACCAATGTGGCGGGAAAAGAACCAGCAAAGATCTGTTCGTTGGTCAGAATGAAGCGAAGATCGCCAAAACTATAGATGTGTTGGTAGGGGGTAGCTTCATCGTGGTTGTCCCAGCGACCTTTTTGACTGACCTCAGATGCGTTGTTGATTTGGTAAGTTATTTGGGCCGCGCCTGTCTGTTGACTGTGTTGGATCGACAGGTCCACTTTAGTCGAGGCATCTTTCGGTGAGGCACATCGAACGAATATGGGTGTTTTTGAAAGGTCTATAGTGGAGTCCATCTCCTGGGAGATGACCGAATTAGGATCTGTTTGTGCCTTTTTTTCTGAAGAGGAGCCGTCTCGCATTTTACAAGCCGCAAACGCGACAGTAGACAAACCAGCAACTATGGCCAACATCGATAGTCTTCCCATGGAGCACTCCCTGCTTTGCCATTAAGAATTGATTTTGATGCCTCTATTATGCACTAGTTTATCCGATTGGGTGAAGCCCCAAAAGCTTTAAGTGCTGTTATCTGGGCATGAAAAAAGCCACCCCGGAGGGTGGCTTTTGGCTTTTGACTTACTCTTTGTTGCCTTTGGCTTGCTCTTCCCTAAACTTCGCTGAGACTTGCTCTTGAATGTTGGTTGGAACAGGCTTGTATCTTGCAAACTCCATGGAAAATCCAGCTTTGCCTTGGGTTTTGGAGCGAACGTCAGTCGAGTAACCAAACATTTCAGACAGCGGAACTTCAGCGATAATAACCGCGTAGTCGTCACGCATGTCGGAACCAAGTAGAAGACCACGGCGACTGGAAAGGTCACCTTGGACCGGTCCTTGGAATTCAACCGGAGTTTCAACTTCAACGCGCATGATCGGCTCAAGTAATACTGGCTTGGACGCCAAGAATGCTTCTTTGAACGCTGCACGTGCGGCGATTTTGAAAGCCATCTCTGAGGAGTCAACGGGGTGGAATCCACCGTCCACAAGATCAATCTGACAACCAATAACCTGACAGCCAGCCAATGGGCCTTTATCGATGGCATCTTTCAGGCCTTTTTCAACGCCCGGAATAAACTCTTTTGGTACGGATCCACCGACGGTCTTGTTGTTGAAAATAAACGTCACTTCACTGTCTTCAGGCAGTGGTGTGAGGGTTCCCACAACGTGAGCGTACTGACCAGAACCACCAGTTTGTTTTTTGTGTTTGTAGTCAAAAGTAGAGGCTCTGCCTGGTGCTTCGCGGTAGTTTACTTTTGGTTGTCCAACGATCACTTCCGCTTTGTACTCGCGCTTGATCCTTTCGACGTAGATCTCAAGGTGCAGCTCGCCCATGCCTTTGATGATTGTCTCATTGGACTCTTCATCGACGCGGACGCGGAACGTCGGGTCTTCTTTCATGAAGCGGTTTAGCGCTTTCGAAATTTTGACCAAATCGTCTTGTTTTGCTGGTTTGAGAGCTAGCTCGATAACTGGCTCAGGAACGTAAACGGACTCCATGGAGATATTGATGTTCTCATCGCAATAGGAGTCACCTGAGGCGCAGTCCACGCCGACCATAGCGATAATGTCACCGGATGAAGCTTCGGCAATCTCTTCTTTCGCATTTGAGTGAAGACGAACGATACGGCCAATACGTTGAGACTTGCCCATACGCGGATTGAAGCAGGTGTCGCCTTTTTTCAAAGTGCCCTGATAGATCCTGGTGTAGGTGAGCTGACCAAAGGTCTCGTCAACAATTTTAAATGCCATCGCAACCAATGGTTTGGATGGGTCAGAGAACACTTCAACTTTTTCTTTTTTCTCGTTGTCATAGCCGAAATACTTGCGGTCAAGGGGGCTAGGAAGATACGCGCGAACGCCGTCGAGAAGAAGTTGAACGCCCTTATTCTTGTAGGCCGATCCGCAGAACACTGGAGTCAGCTCTCTTGCGATACAGGCTTTGCGTATTGTTTGTTGAAGCAGGTCGACTGGAACGGGTTTTTCTTCAAGCATCAAATTCATCATGTCGTCGCTGAACATACTGACGGCGTCGAGCATGGCGTTTCGGTACTCTTCGGCTTTTGCTTTATAGTCGGCAGGGATTGCTTCCTCGCGAACATTTTCGCCTTTGGCTCCGTCAAAGTAGTAGGCTTTCATTTTGACAAGATCGATCACGCCGTTAAGGTCAGCCTCTGCGCCGATAGGGATTTGTATCATGACGGCATTGTGGCCGAGTTTTTCGCGTAGTGCGCCAGTCACGCGGTAAGGATCTGCGCCTTGGCGGTCCAGTTTATTAATGAACGCAACGCAAGGAACGTTGTAGCGTTTCATTTGACGGTCGACAGTGATGGACTGTGATTGCACTCCCGATACACCGCAAAGAACCATGACGGCTCCGTCAAGGACGCGCAATGAGCGCTCCACTTCAACGGTAAAGTCAACGTGACCTGGGGTGTCGATAAGGTTGACCGTAATATCTTTCCAAGCGACAGTGGTTGCTGCCGATGTGATCGTAATACCACGCTCTTTTTCGAGTTCCATATGGTCCATGGTCGCGCCATCGCCACCACCGCGAACTTCTTCAATTTTGTGGATTCGACCGCAGTAAAAAAGAATACGCTCAGACAACGTTGTCTTACCTGAGTCGATGTGTGCGGAGATTCCGATGTTACGATAGAGGTCTAGTTTTTTTGACATGCGAGCTACCCCTTCAGTAGTCCATTTGTTTAACCGAGCGAATACAATCTCGAGATCACGGGTAGTGCCTTGGGAGAGGCTGTTCTCGGAGCCGGAACATCGATACCCCAAATACCTTCCAAAAAAAATCGAGGACCAGAGTTTTAGCTGCTAGGCCTTTGACTTTCAAGAGAAATATTCGAGTTATTTGAAAAATTTAGCCTTTAGCCTTCAGGGGGTTAGGGTGGCACAGCCCCCATGCTTTAAACATTTCCCTAAAGAAGGTTTTGGGTTGTCCGAAAATTAAGCTGAAACCCTAGGCATTCCAGCTGGGTGTGCCCAATGTTGGTTTCATAGGAGGTAGCTATGGAACAAAACAAGGATGATAGGACGCAGGTTTTAGACCTTGGACTAAAATCACCCGACCCACAGTTTCGAGTCACTTCTCCGAGTGGCCAGGCT
>JBAXLR010000029.1:0-20966 GCA_037134655.1 bacterium
AGTTGAGAAACAGAACTCTACGACCGTTTCCGAAACCTCGATTGGTGTGGATCGCTTGACAAATCTCGAGCAGCAGCGGCTTTTCAGTGCCATTGAAGGCAAATAAAAATGTTTGGTGAAAAAGGTTTATGACGACTATGGAAAGCACAACTTACAGCATAAAAACAGCGGCCAGACTCGTGGATATGAATTCTCACACCATTCGCGCCTGGGAGCGACGATACAAAGCCTTGGATCCAAACCGCAACACGGGTAACAACCGACGTGAATACACCGTGGCCGATATCAAACGACTTGGCCTTCTTTCGCGCCTGGTTAAATCTGGCCATCAGATCAGCCACATTGCCGCCTTGTCTAATGATATTCTCTCGTCCATGTCATCATCTGCTGCGGAGATTAGGCCTGTCATCCACCAGTCAACTGAATCTATTATTCTTGAACGCTGCCTTAATGCGCTTCGCGACTACGAATTAGTTATGATTCAAACTGAGCTTGAATCGGCAAGGCAATTTCTCTCAACCACCCAGTTCCTAACAGGGTTGGCTGTGCCACTGGTTCGTGAAGTTGGTATGCAGGTCGCGAGCGGCCAATTCAACTTCGCACAAGAACATGCTTTTTCCTCGATTTTACGCTCACAACTGATGCAGACTCTATTTAACCTGCGAAACGCCATTGCAGTCCGTGCTTTTACGCGCAAGGACCAAGATCATGGTCTTACCATTTGTCTTGCAACGCGCGATGGCGATCTCCATGAATTCGGCATTCTTGCCGCTGCCATCCTCATTGCTCATCATGGGCATATACCACACTATTTTGGCCCAAATTTACCGGCGCACTCCCTTGCAGATGCTGCCGCAGCGGTCCAGGCAGACGTGGTACTCGTAGGTAACACGGCCTTCGAGGAGCCATTCGTGGACAAGCGGCAAGAGAGCTACCTTTATGTCCTGAAAGCCAAACTACCGAGTCATTGTGAGATTTGGTGGGGCGGTAATAACGCCATCAAAGACCCGTCTTTAAAGGGCACCATGACCCCAATGTCCACATTAGAGGATCTTACAAAGGCTTTGTCCATCTGAGCTCATGGCCTGAACCGGTTTTGGAAACGTCAGACTTTTGGTCACTTTGACGGGCTTTGCAACACCCAGGGGACCCTGGATTTTTGCGTAACATACTGAATTTTATAACTAAAAAATCATGACTTCGAGCTGATGGCCTGGCACGCCTAGTGCAGCTAACAGGAAATCCAACCCTCGGTTGGTAGCATTGTTCGGTGGTTTTCACTTTACGAGTCTATGGACCAAATTTTTGAAATAGTCCTCCAGATTCATCAATCTCCCTTCTGTTGTTCCACTCCTGTTGTTGCACTTCACTCTCTACCAAACAAACCACCGAACAATGCCCTCTAGTCTAGAGGGCATCGGCTCAGCAGCTCTCAAAATTACTACACTTTATATCCGCGCATTAAGAGTACGCAGGGCGTCAAAGAAAATCTGACGTAGTCCGTCATGATCATACTGCCCTGCAAAACTAACCATACAGATCAATGCGCCATCCTCGCGCTCTACAACAAATAAACTGTCCGGCGCTGAAGACGCTTGTGACCAAAAACTTAGAACATTCTCCGCACGATCGCCCAAAGCGCCCTCGAGGTCGACCCACGAGTGATCGCTGCCTTGAACCTTCGCTGCTATTGCCAGGTCTTTGGGGTCAATTCCCTCCGGCAGCCCCAGAGCGGATGAAGTTTCAAAACCCGCGTCTCGCCAGTGGGCTGACAAATCGACCGCACCGCTTTTGAATCGAACCAGGAGACCATTGGTCAAACCTGATTTTTTCATGGCTTCTAGGAATTTTTGCAACGCATCATCTAACGTCGCAGAAATCTGCAACTTCACCATGGACCTATTCAGAATTGACATAGCTGCCTGTACAGCAACCGTAAGTTCTGCGTGTCCCGATCGCGGCGGAATACGAAAATCATTACTACTCTCAGTTAATACGCCAAGCCCCAAACTCAGCATATCGAGACGCTCTGGCTTACGTGCTGATGCGGCAAGGGTTTCAGATTTTTTCTGCGGCGAAGGCATGCCCTCCCCACTCGCTTGGACGGATTTTTGCGATTGATCCGTAAACGATACTGAGCTCTTACGGATATCTCCACCGAGGGGCTTTTGCACAAGATCAACGCCAAGGTTTTCCGACCCTACCGCTCCACCAGGGAATAAATTAGAATGAAGCATCACTTCACCTTCAGCGGCGCCGCGAACATGATTTTTTATGAAGCTTTCCAGGCGATTTTCTTCAATTGGCAACTCCGCACCAATCTTCTTCAACCCCCGTAAGATCTCGCTACGCGTTGCAATGACGGGTTTAACCCGCAAACCCGTAAAAAAACGCATCTGGTTTCCCGCATCGATATCAGTCGGATCAACCATGGCCAACGACATGACACCATCTTTGACAGACAAAGGTAGAACTTCCAGCCAAGCTAAAATGTGCGGCGGCACCAATTGCTCCATCTCTGGATCCACTTCATGCAAAATATCTTTTTGTGCCCGGCGGAAGGATGTTTTTGCCGCCAGAAGGGAACTTAATTCTTCGTCACTTAGAATCCCGATGGCTAGAATACTTCTTGCAAAGCTGCCGTTGTGGGAGACGCTCTCTCGGCGAATCAGGCGCCGATCAGAGGCACTCAGCAAACCTTCCTGCATTAAAAAATCCCCTAGTCGCGACATTGCGCCTCCATGCAAACTTTACTGCCTTAAAGAGCAGCACTAAATCCGATTTTCTTAATTTTATCATAAGGTTTAGCTTTGGTCTTTAACGGCTCGACCAAAAGTTCTTGTGTTACACCCCTAGTGAATGGCACGATGACGATGTCTAAAAAGAGATTAATTAGTTGAAACAACTAGGAATTTAAACGTTAGTTGAGGCTCGCCATGACCGGACAAAAGACCAAAGACCAAGCCCTTAAGCGTCCAGATAGTTTTCAGGACCACATACTGACTGGAATCAATTTTGTGAGTTCAAATAAACAGAGAGTGTTAATGATGATGGCACCAATGCTAATCGTCGCCTCGGGCGTTTACGCCACATTTCTTTGGACACAAAAAAAGGCCGACTCACGTCGCGCCGAATTAGCCAAAATTTTAACGCTGCACTCAGATGAAGAGGGATCTGTAGCCAAGCGTCGCGAGGAAATTCAGAAACAGATTGAGCCTCTGCGCAACACAAAAACTGACAAGGACGGCAAAAAATCAGCGACATCTCCAGAAAATTTGGCCACGATCACCAAACTTGAAAAACAGATCGCGGATTTAAAGCCCGACCATACAAAATCTTTGGCCGAATTTAAGGAATTTTACGAGGCCAATCCCGATTCAGTCGAGGGCTGGATGGCAGGCCTAAAGTGGGCTAGTAATCAGCTGCAGGCAGCCCAAACTGCGGACGCGCGTAAAATAGTCGAGCAGATAGCCAAAGCCAGCTCAGCGAATAAATTTTATCAAATGAATTCTCGTTTTATACTGATTGGATTAATGGAAGATGCGGGCGAGTTTGATGCAGCATTAAAAGAGTGCGAAACTCTCGCTAAACTCGCTTCTGAGGATGCCATGCCATCAGTTCTTTTATCCAAAGCACGGCTTCAATATTTCAAAAAGTCATTTGATGATTCAAGAACATCGCTAAAGGTAATCCTCGATAAATATGCATCTTCTCCGGAGGCAACGAAAGCGCGTGGCCTAATGTCGATTATGGGTGCCGCTTGATGATACGTCCTCTCGGTCGGTCTATTGGCATTGTTACGATCCTGGCAACTACGCTGCTTTGCGGCGGTAGTGATGCCTCCGCTGTTCAAACGCCGTTTCGAATTGGCATGATCGTAATGAATCCAGAACTTGATAAGATCAAGCCGTTGGCTGAATCGGACAATGGGGGATTTGTCATACGCGGAGATGTCATTGTTGGCAGTTTCGATCAAAACTATGTGCGTGCATACAATAAAGTCACACGAAAAAATGTGTGGTGGTTCAAAACTGATGGCGAGCTAACGGCACCGCCACTGTTGATCGAAAACAACCTATTCTTCTCAACTCGCTCCGGCAATCTAACGTCTTTAAATGCCTCCACTGGCGAACTCAACTGGACCACCCCGTTAGACTCATACTCTGAACGCCCACTTACTTTTTCCAATGGATTTCTCTACGTCGTCTCAACAGGACAGGTGGCTTACGCGATTGAGTCAAAGTCTGGGAAACGATTATGGGTCCATGATGCGGGTTTCCCTGACACAGTTGTTGTCCGCAGACCTCCTGCGCCCCTTATTCATGATGGCAGAGTGATTGTTGGACTAGCCTCCGGCGAACTCCTAGCGCTCAAGATCGAAGATGGCAAACGACTGTGGCGCTACAATCCCTATTATCAAGAATCCCGCTTTAAAGATGTCATTGGGGAGATGATCGTTCACAACGGACGTCTACTCATTAGCCGTTATGATGGTTTAGTCGCACTCGTCGACTTTGATCAAGAGCGACAGGTCATTTGGCAAGATCGACAAATGTCCGTATCCACCTCAACATTTCGAGCTGGCCGCTATTTTGTTGGACTCACCAACGGCGATATTATCTGTTACGATGCGACCACGGGGCGAGTTACCTGGCGGACTTCTGCTGGTCCAACTGCAGCATTCATGCTCGCTAGCGAAACCCATTTATACGTTATAAGTACCAACGGCCGAGTCTCGGCTTTGGATTCCAGTAACGGAAATTTCCAGTGGGGAGATAATTTGGGCAGCCGGATCGGCACATCACCCATTGTCATCTCGGATCAAATGTATATCGGCACCGGTTTACGCAACATATACGCGTATAAAATTCAGTAATAGCCATCCCAAAAGATGAAATCAGACAAATTCACTACGACCACTAGACTTTAGAGCATCTACAATCAGCTTCACGTCCTGTGCCCGCTCTTTGGGGCAAACCAATATGGCCCCTCTGGCATGAACGACCACCGTATCCTTCATTCCCAGTAGAACCGTCAACGGACCGTCCGAATCGATCGTACAATCCTGACTATCAATCACCATGACATCACCTTCGGTGTAGTTACCAGCCTTATCCGTCGCAAAACACTGCGATAGCGCATCCCAGCTACCCACATCCTGCCAACCGATATCAGCTTCAACCACGCTAACACGACGGGACACCTCAAGCACGGCATGATCAATTGATATCTTTGGTAGTTGAGCATATAAATCAGCAAATACTCGAAAATCAACCTTTGTAAAAGAATCTGCCGTATCTAGCAGCTTTTCCAAACCCGACACGGTCTGCGGTAATTTTGCTTTAATTTCCTCAAGGAGAACATGCACAGGAAAAACAAACAGCCCCGCATTCCAAAAGAAATTTTTACTTGCCACATATTTTTTGGCTGTCTCTTCATCAGGCTTCTCGCGAAAAGATGCTACCTTGAATACACCCGACACTCCGGTCGCAGGTCCCTTCTCGATATAGCCATAGCCAGTCTCCGGATAGCGCGGCACAACACCGAGAAGACAAAGATCGCCGGTCTTTGCCACGTTGATAGCCGTGCGGATCTTATCGTTCAGAACCTCGACTTTCTCGATGACATGATCGGCATGCAAACTCACCATAATAGGATTTTTTCCATGCGTTTTTTTTGTTATTTCCAGAGCTGCCAGCGCCAGCGCGTTTGCGGTGTTGCGGGCTTCTGGCTCGGAAATTACGTGCGCACAGAGATTTCCAATCTTTTGTTTGGTTAATGCCGCTTGATCCGCATGGGTAACCACAATTCTGCGCTCTGGCGGAATGAAACCATCGAGCCGACGCAAAGTCATCTCAATCATGGTCTCGCTCGCTCCACCCAATCGGCACAGCTGCTTGGGTATTTTTTGACGCGACTTGGGCCAAAAACGCGTACCACTGCCGCCAGCAAGAATCACCGCATAGACATCACCATCAACCTCACTCGCCATAAAAACTCTCCCGGTAATCACCTAAAAATAGCGCCAGAACTTTACGACTGTCCAGCGATCCAAGCACCAATACCACGAATATAGGATGGCGCTACGATGAGTTTTGTCATCGCAGTTCCCAACTCAACGCCATAACTCGCTAATATCTGCCCCGTCCTCGACGAGCGTCCCTCGCGTTTGGCAGCATCATCGTAAAGCATCGACAGCCCCCAAATAGCATAGGGCGCCAGTTGACTTTTGGTGTGCTGGGCGGCAAAACTCTGCCATGCCATCACTCCCTTCTCCCAATCTCCACCCAACGGCAAGCTCAACCAAGCTTGCTGGATTGGCAGCCCCTCGCCACCAGGCGCTACTGTGACCGTGCCCAGGAAATCCAAATTATACAGATCACCTTTAACTTTAGGCGCCACTTTTGGCTTGCTGTGTATCAATCGCTCACCGAGGGTAAATGTGTGTAGGTTTGATGGATGAAAAAATTTATGGGGATTCAGAACAAAATCATTTGATGCCAAGGCGAAAACCGATACAGCTGGCGGGTTTGTAGCGCTCACCGAAGACATCGCCACATACAGACGTCGCTGTTTCGCGCCAGGATCTAAATCATTGACATCAGGATCAAGTGAAAAGAGATTTGACGCTTCATCTGTGTTGAGATCCCAGATATACAGACCGTCAGAATATCGATTACTCTGACTTGCGGTAAACGCGATTTTGTCCTGACCAGGAATCCACAAAAACTCCTCGACGAAATCATGGGGCGCCAGCATAAAAAAGTTGTTGTACTCGCGACTTCTAACCAATAAGCGCCGATTACCCGTAATTGAATCCACGAAGATTCGCGCATGCCAAGAGCTGGATGAGCTATCAGCGCCAGCAAACAATACAACCGAGGGACGGGCATGCATGACTCCATTTTGCTCGTCATACCGCAATCCTCGCTCTGCCATCTGGCCCCAGTGATAGACACCAATATCGGAGCTGTATTTTGGACGGTTCTGAACACCATCGAGACCAAAACTCCGCAAAAGATAATTCACTTTGCCTAGACGCAAATACTCCAACCGCTCACCCCAAACATCGTAAGCGCTATAAGTTCCGTTACGCTCGAGAGCATAGAGCCGCAACTCAGTGTAACTGTGTGGCGTATCTCCGAACTGTCTCACATGCTGTTGAATCAAACTGTCAGTAGATCTGATCAAGTCCATCGTCATGGTTCGTCCGCGAATGATCGGAGCCTTAAACGCTATGGCCGATATCCAGAGCACGGCCAGAATTAATGGAAGCAGAGCCCCCCATAAGATCCGACTACTTTTTGGTGGTGTATTCAATGAGCAACGCTCCGGAATTTGTATTTTGGCAGAGTTTATATTTTATACGATTTCAGCACTAGAATCATAGCTATAAACCAATGGCTCTAGCTAGCTACCTCCATTTCCGCTCAGGCATGTGCTAGAATTGAGCAGACTTCATATTCATTAACATCCCGTGAGTTATCGCCCGTTGGGGAGGATTCTGATCATGCGCATGTTTGTCCTTTTGGTCTCCCTTTTTGCAAATACGAATGCCGCCTTCAGTGCGACCAAGAGCCAACTGGGAGTGGCTGCCAGTAACACTTATAATCGTCCAGATGTCGTGGCTATCGACTCGCCTACATCGCAAAGGGTTAGGATCCCATTATCTTTTAAAACCTGGAGCCTTGTGGAAACTAAGGATGCGGATGGCCGCTCCAGGAAAAGTCGTATCGCCAGCAAACCCATGGCGCAGGTTCTCCGTGCCAGGATCGAGCGCGCCAACGATTTTTACCTTGGAGAATTTCGTATTAAAACGACGCCAGTTCGCTGGCTGAAGCGCAGCAACCAATATCAGGTCAAACTCGAGATGTTCAAGCGCCTAAATCTTGATGGCACCATGGAGGAAACCCTTGGTTCGGTCACGCTGACTGGCGTATTGGAACAACAAGATGATGGCCTTTTTATTCTGAATGGTACCGCTCGGCGCCTGTTCCGGGACAGGAGTGGAGAGCCTATTCTTGACTTGGATGCAGGGCAACACGCCCCATTGGAAAAAGCTTCGGCGATTTCTCGCCGCTAGAAACTCTACCCTGATTTAGTTGCAGGTTGAAAAGCCAGCGAGAATTTCTTTGAGTTTGCTCAACGTCAAAGTGTAAGTTCTTCCGCAAAATTCGCAACGAACACTGGCGTCTTTGCCCTCAGCAACCATATCGGCCACCTCGTCGCGGCCAAGCATGGTCACAGAGCGTTGGACCCGATCACTGGTGCACCTACAGGAATATTTAATCTCGAAAGGATGCTCCGCTTGGTTCATTGCGATGGAACCTGAATAGTTACGAAGCAATTCAATGGGAGATCGGTTCTCCTTTAATAGTGATGTCAAGGGACGCGCTTCAGTAACAGCTTTCTCCAAATGACTGATAACGGAGTCGTCAGCACCTGGCATTAGCTCAATTAAAACTCCGCCAGACACTTCTACTGAACCCGTCTCTCCAAGTATGACGCCAAGGGCCACCACGGAGGGAATCTGGTGACTTTGCTGTAGGTAGTAAGCAATGTCATCACCGATTTCACTGGACACCATCTCAACAGTCCCAATATGAGGAGCCTTTTCAAAGGGCTGACTGCGAATCACATTCAGCAAGCCAATGCCAAGACCAGCCGCCACATCTAGGCGCCCATCACGCAGGGGAACATGGGCGCCAGGTTCATCACACCAGCCTCGACATTCCCCCTCATAGGATGCCTCAGCATAAACGGATCCCAAGGGACCACTTCCCCGGAAATGAAGTCCCACAACTTGTTTGTCCCGAAGCTGAGCGGCCATTAACAGAGCGCCCGTGACAGCCCGCCCCAACGCCATGCTGGCAAGGGGACCGGTCTTTTGCAGGGCACACATTTCTCGCACAGGCTCGGTCGAGATGACCGAGGTTGCTCGAATAAAGAGGTTATCACTGTAAAACCGATGCACCTTTTGCAAGCACCCTCCTCGTCCTTTGCTAGGACCTAGTATTCTTACATAGCAGGTCCCACCGATCAACGTTAAACCCCCATAATTATTAGCCCTCTTCGGACACTCTCAGCCCAAAACCCGAGGGATTTCTGCCGTCAGGAATCCATGTAATTGTCTAATGGTTGTACAGGGTAGACGCATAGGCCTAATTATAAATACCTGTATTTATTGATCTTTATTTGCATCGCCGAACTTGGCATAAGGTTTGCTCATAGGTGATTAGATCGCCCAGTCACCCCAAGCAGAGCTAGAGATAGTAAGAGTAATAGGTGGCACAGGCAAATCCTAGTGGAGAACTGATTATGTTGAAGCAGAGACTAAACAACCTAACGATTTTAGGCTTCCTATTAGCCTTCCTTGGACCGCTAACCCCGAGTGTATTCGCGCAGCCTGGCGTTAGTCACAATTATGTGAATACCTATCGTTCCAGCAGTATCACGCACTTTTATGTGTCTCAATCCATTGAAGGTGAGTATGGCGAGGTTGAGCTGAGCACTTCGGGCACCGGATTGACCTCCGCTGGCACACGCATCGAAAAGTGGCGGGGCTACAACCTCACTCAAACCTTCGGTCTTGAGCTACTTAAATTTGTTCAATTGAATGTTGCTCACAGCATGATCAACATGCGCTCTTCCGGATCCGCTTTAGAAAGGCTCGGCGGCAGCCGCTTTTCAGCTGGAGCACGTTTCGTCTTCTTAGCACCCGTGGCAAACCTCGAAGCCGGTGGCGGCGTCCTCGGAACTCGCTACGACTACCAACATGATCTCACAACGTCTGATTTTTACGGTAGCGGTGTTTATTACACACTTGGCTTTAACTACTTTATCAGTGAAAAAGTCTCGCTTTTCGGACAGGCAAAAACCATTGATGAGTTATCCATGCGAACAAATGGCGACCCGAATGCAAAATCCATCAGATCCCGTACCACGAATCTTGGAACAGGCTTCACTCTCTGGCTGTAATCGCCGATCATCATAAGTTAGGTTTTTTGAGTCTATTTGGTCTGAGCGCCAAATAGACTCAAATAGTTTTGAAACACTTGATCTCTTGCTTCTTCAAACGTCCAATCACGCAATTTGCCCAGAAGCTGAACGGTACCGACAACATTAGCCGGTTCATTGCGCTGTCCTTTTACTGGCGATAGATAGGGGGCATCGGTTTCCGTGAGTATTAATTCTGGCGGCAGAATCTTCATCATCTTCTGAAAGCCCTCATTAACATTGCAATTGGCTGGAATTGAAAAATACCAGCCATGCCGCTCTGCAAACTCTTTAGCCAAAGCTGCGCGACCAGTAAAACAATGAAAATTCACTTTTTTTACCCCATGAGCCGCAAGTATCTCACCCGCTCTTTTCTCACATTTCCGCGTGTGTATAATCAGCGGTAAATTGAAATCCATGGCTACGGCGATTAACCGCTCGAAAACGGACTCTTGCCCCGCAAGATGCGTTTCCCCCAAATAATAACCGTCAAGTCCGCACTCACCGATCGCCGTCAGCAATCCCTGACCGGCCTTGGCCCTTATAAATTCAATTTCTTCGTTAACATCAAAAACAGGCACTTCAAACGGAAAATCGTCTGGAATCTGATCGCAAACAGCATCAAGGGGATAAATTCCCAAGGCTGCACGAATGATCGGGTACTTCTCTGACATGGCCAGAATCATTCTATTACTCTTGGGCTCGAGGCCATTGACCACAACCGAAGACAGTCCTGCGACCTGAGCGCGCGCCACCACTGCCTCTAGATCTGAGGCAAAGTCCTCATGGGTCAAATGCGTATGGACATCAACAAAGCTTGTCACGTCGTAGCTGTCTCCTTCTTAAGACGCCACTCTATCTTACCCGCCAAGGAATGCAATCCTCAACAAAATCTGATGATTTAATTAATGTGCCATCTCTATGGAAAGCATTCGCTCATCGTCAGAAACAAACTCAGCTTCTAGCGTCTGTCCTGCGTGCGACACCAATACTGCCCCTGCTAGCTCCCCCCGGCGGATTGCTTCGGAATCCCAAACCGTATTAGCAGCCTTCCAATCACGCACAGGTACTGACATTTCGCTCGCAAGTTGTAGTGACTTTCCAATAGCGCTTTCAACAAAGGATTGAGTGTGGATCAAATCCTCGACGTTAAAAACAATGGGAACACGAACAGTGCGATCATTGGCATGAGCTGCTTCAAAGGCAGATTTCAAAATTCTCCCCGCCGATACGTCATCAGCAATTTCAGCCTGGATAGCAAACCTGAGATGATCGAGATTAACCGCGTCATCAGACACCAGCTTCAGATTGTCCAGCGGAAAACTGGCTGTATTTTCAACATTCCATTGATAGACTGGAAACCGCACAAGGTTTCCCTTTAGCTGCGACATCTCCACACCTGACCAATCTTCTCGAATCCCCTCACCGATAGCCGCCTGACGCGCTGACTTTGTAATCATACCCTCGTCAAAAAATACCGCTTTCGGCTCACCAAAACCATGTGAACGTAGAACATTTTTAGAAAGGGCGATCAAACTCTTGAGCTCCGCCGGACTGAAAGCTCGCGTGCTAAGATCAAGACCACAATCTTCGGCGCAGTCATCCAGATTCACTGGCATACCAAAGACCGTCGGCTCCCGCCTAAATGCTATTTGTGCTTTTTGCACCACACTCTTCCACGGCGCTACATGCAATAAAATATCATCTCCAGGCTGAACGATCCTGGCAAACCGAAGCCTAAAGCTAGTGTCGCCGTCACCACCACGCACCATGGGCGCAGGGCTAATTGCATGAGCTAGCTTTAGATGGGGATATTTTTTGCGAATATCACGCAGAATGCTAATACTCCAGGGGCGAGTGGGTTTGCCCTGCCAAACGGCAATCGGCATTAACTCAACTCCGGCCCGAGCATGTGCTTGCTGCGACACAAGTAATATGGACGACAAGATGAACATTCGTCTTGCTAGAGAGTAAACAGCTGTAGATAGCTTTAACTTTAGTTTTGTTCCACGCCTCAACACCAGCCATCTCCTCTCATAAAACAACAACAGAATACCGCCGGTAGTGTTTCGGCTACGGCACCCGGAACTAAAGAGCTGCCTTAAAACGGCCGGCTCAAAACCTCAGAAGGCTTGTAGCAACCAGCCAAAATGATGATCTTATTTTGATTTTTTTCTGACTCGGACAACTTGCGGTCTAGCGCCATGCAGCAGTGATGCCACCAAAGGCACGAGCAAAAGTATCATGATGAATAGGGCTGAGGACATATTTTGCCGTTCAGCACCAATGGAACATAAACCAAGAAAGCCATCACCCGATTTCTTTTTTGAGCTCTGAGTTACAGGCGCTTTCCCGTCTACCTCAGCCAAATTGATACCAAGCTCTTCGACTCCCATGGCACGCAATGAGGCGGCATTTTTTATGATGGAGGAGTACTGTTGTCCGAACAAGGCGAAATCGGCATCAAGCAATGCTACGACGACGGATTTCACCGTGGCCTGCCGAGGTAAATAGGTCACAGTCGCAACCAATAATTTATTCAAATTATCCGAAGGAATTGCGCCGCCACGCTTTAAATCCGCAAATAAGCCCGAGATAACCTGACCTCGAATATGGGCTTTAGAAGAATTTGACATATATACTGGATCCAGATATTTCATAGAATTATCTGCCGTCCGCAGACATTTTTTTGGCGAAAAGCAGGGCTCTTGTGAGGCAGGATTTGGAGTGGTCGCTGGACAAATTGACTCAGCAAGACAATTGTCGCCGGATGCATAAAAGGTCATGGCGTCTGCTAAACCCTCATGCACAACAACAGACTCAGACCCTCTAGGCACATCTGTAACCGAGCCAAACACCACATGATGGCCAAATTCGTGACTGACCACATCACTGTCGATGGCAAGATTAGTTAGCATACCGGGATAATCCGGACCAATAATTATAAAGGGTCCTGACTTTCCATCAAAAGGAAGGTACTGCGCATTACCCTGACCCGCGCCTGAAAAAGAGGTCAGAACCTTCATTGGCTTTGGACCTTTCCAGACATAACCAAACTGACTTACAAATTGGAATTGCCGATTAACATGGGCAAACGACGATTGCTCGTCAAAATGACGGGCATTTGATTGATCGGCATCAAATGGTGCCGTATTGCGCACCGTATCATCGCCAAAGCCCGTGATAAAATAATCGTTTCTCAAGGTTCCGTCGCCGCTTACTTCAACGCTAAATTCCACCAAAGCCTGTTTGGCAGGATCAGGATGTTTTGGATTTGACTGATAGGCTTTGACCTTCGCTGTGGCATCAAATGCTAACGAAAATCCTTCCACGATTTCATCACCACTCACATAGATCTCATAAGGCGTATGGTCAACTCGCGCCCTAACTTTCCAGGTGGGAATCAACTCACCTGCCAACGGAAATAAGCATCGAGACATAGCAATCAAGGATATTTCTCCTGAAGGGTCTTCCTCCCGAATGGCTTGCCTTACCTTGAGAGCTGCTTCTTCAGGAGAAGGCCAGCTATCAGTGTTCGTAGGATAAACAGCGTCAACGCTTGGCAAAAGACCAAGCACATGAGATGAACCGCGCAGGCTATCCACTGTTCGAATGGTCGCTTTACAGACATCAAACGTACCAGCACGAACACCGTATTCCCGAACGGTCAGTCCGAGATCATTTGAAAATTGTCCTGCCGGCTTCTCGTCAAAATCATTTGGCTTGGCGATCAGATTTAGTAACGGATGGAGACCTCGCTCATTCAAGTGTCTTCTGATCAGGTCATGTCGATCTTGAGTGGACAAACTAAAATGGCTGCCGGTCAAAATTGCGCCAGCTGAAATCTCGTGCGACTTCCATTCCCGTTCGATCATGTCAGGCAAAGTTTTAAACAGCCCACGTGCCATACCGGGCTCGCCTAGAAGCAAAAGCAGCAGGAGCGCCCCGATGTGGGAAGAGCCATGTTTAGTTTTGAGACGTAAAATCACGGAGTTATTAAACCTTTTGCAACGCTGGAGAATCTTTTAGCTTCCTAGCTACTTTCTTGTGGGTGTTATCGGCAAAATTTGCCCAACAATTAACCCCGGCGTTAACTAAATATTTTAACCTACTGAATTTATTGATTTAATATGATTTTTATGGCCTTTTTGACATCTTTATTGAATCTAAACATTTATCCACAGCCTTTGTGCATAAGGGACGCCTGTGGTCGGACAAATTCGTTGCGCCGCAAGGCCTTCACCAATTCGCATAGTTAATAAACAAACTAAAAAATAATCAAAAGCAAACCCTTGCTGAGTCACAATATTTTTGCCATTCTGAGCGTCCGAAATTTTTTAAGTCAGCGAAATTTTTTTCGTCGTAAATATTTTTTGGATATTAGAGTGATCAACCTCAACGTCACAGCAGTCGACGGCAACCGACAGCGTCTTGATGGCGGCGCCATGTTTGGCAACGCCCCTCGCACCCTGTGGGAAAAGTGGATAGCGCCAGATGAACTTGGCCGTATCCCGCTAAATTGTCGTGCGATGCTGCTTGAGATCGATGGACAGAAAATACTTTGTGAAACTGGTATCGGTAATTTTTTTGAACCTAAATTGGCAGATCGTTACGGTGTTTTTGAACCAAACCACAAACTTCTAGAAAATTTAAATGCCCTGGGCGTTCGTGAATCTGACATCAACTTTGTCATTTTGTCGCACCTACATTTTGATCATGCAGGCGGACTTTTATCCGCTTCGTCGCAAGATAACCCAGGAGACAGGCATTTGCTTTTTCCAAACGCCAAGATCGTCGTTGGCCGGCAGGCGATGGAACGCGCCAAGTCACCCCACTCTCGCGACAAGGCCTCATTTATACCTGAGCTAACGTCTCTTATTGAGGCTAGCGGACGTATGGTCATTGTGGACGGAGAAACTCACCCGATGTTGCTTCCCAATGTCCTATCGTTTCATTACACGCATGGGCACACGCCCGGCCATATGCATACGATTGCCAACACGGGTCGCCACCGCGTAGTTTTTGCCGGTGATCTTATTCCCGGCCGCGCGTGGGTGCACTTACCTATAACCATGGGCTATGACAGGTTCGCAGAACAGGTCATAGATGAGAAAAAAGATTTTTACGAAAAATTTGCCGATAACTCGACTTTCATCTTTTACACGCACGATCACGAGTGCGCTATGAGCCATGTTCGCTTGTCAGAAAAAAACCGATACGAGCCGACAGGAGATGTTGCGAACCCCGTGCGTTTTCCACTTTAGTCGCTAGTCTCGGTGTCTGTCATTGATTCTGCTTGGTCAAACCGCGCGCCACACGCGGCATCTCTTTCGATTTTTGAAAACTCAATTTTTTCTGATACTGCTATAGCATGCTGTGCCGCAGATATTCTTCCCAACGCCAACATCCGATCAAGCAATTGTTTGATGATCCTGTTGTAATTGGGCGTGAGCTCGCCCTTGCAAAAATAACGATAGCGCGGAATCGGCGCTGGCAATAAAGAAGCCAAATAGATTGCCTCCTTTAGTGACAATTCACTTGGATCTTTGCTGAAAAACTTTTGGCTGGCTCTGCCAATACCGAACAGTCCAGGGCCAAATTCGACCATATTTAGATAAATCTCGAGAATCCGCTCCTTGGAAATAGTCCGTTCAAGATGCCATGCCAAAAATATTTCCTGCATCTTTCTTGAAAGAGTTTTGTCGCGCGCCAAAAAAAGATTTTTGACTGTTTGCATAGTGATTGTGGATCCACCAACAGCGGCTCTTTTTGCCTCTGCATTTTTTTGCACCGCGCCAACCAGCGCACCAATCTCAACGCCTTGGTGACTAAAAAAACCAGTGTCTTCACTCGACACAAACGCAGAACGCACCAAAGCCGGAACATCCCTGTAAGCAACATAATAGGGCCTGGTGGGATCAACAGGAATCGTGATCTTTCCGGAGGGTGTATCCCTCTCAATTACAAATGGTCCGAGTAGGTAGGTCGCAGAGTACATTTCTGGCGCAGATGTGACATCACAGTTGAAGCTGGATCCTGAAATTGAAAATTTTGCCCCGTCTTTGTCCAACTGGATTTGAGCCCGTAGTGCGGCATGCCCCTCTAATTCGAAACCAGACAGTTCTGGGGCGAAGCTCTCTGGTATGGTCTTCAAAATGGAAGCACAATGCACCCGGTCCGCATTGAGCTGGAAATCACCCATCGGCAACGAAAAATCTCTTGAGTCGTTATTGAGGCTCAATGAAAACTCGGTTGAAACAGGAATACCAAGTCCGCCTGGCTCCTTAGGTGAGAAAATAAACAACTCAGATTTACCAGCACTGGCGGACCGTTGATTCATGTTCACGTCGATATCAATATTGGAGCGAATATTAATCGGTCCAACTGGATTCACCGCTAGCGCCGGGTGCTCGATATAAATATTCTCAAGAACGCCATGTACACTTAACCTCAACTGACTAAGTGTCACGCCGTCAATGGCCTCAATACCAAGACCTCCGTGAAAACCTGGCGCAAAGACCGTCCCTATTTTTGATTGAAAGTAACTCAATACCAGATCGGGAAGCCGGTCGGCGTCAACATCACACCGACCACTCAATGGATTTTGCAACACATTGCAACTTGCAGACCATAACGGTCTACCTCTAAAATCAGGGCGCTTGCGCATATTTATCTGAATATTGCGGCCACCTGGTAGGCGGACCTCAAGTTCAAGAAATCTTTCTTTGATACGGTCAAACGCCACAATTTCGCCAGCTCGCATGGCCACACGCTTGTCAATGAAGTTCATGGAAATGCCCACGTCACTGAGGTTGAGAACCGGCTTTAACATATCAGTCCAAACGAGTTGATTCAGATTCAGTGAGAGTCGTTTGGGAAGAAATAGTGGGACTATGGATGCTTTTGATCTGGTCTTGGCAGGGCCAGATTTGAATAGTCTATCCGCTATTTTTCTAACCTCAATTGGCCAATTCGCCCTATCTCTGGGTAACTTCAAGTTAGCGATACCAACGTTGATTGTGTCAGGTCGCAAAAAATCGGCAAAAGGGTTGAGGGATATCCTGACCGCAATCTGATCTAGTTCTAGCCAAGGTTGCTGCCCGATTGTGACCCGAGACAACTCAACGCTTTTAAAGCCAACATCTATGTTTTGAATTCCAATGACAATCCCAGTACGTGATTTGATCCGGGCAACTTCATCTCGAATGGTATCCCTAATTTTTTCCTCAAAAACTTCCAAAATGAAGCCACACGCAATCACTACCAAAAGTAGTGTTACACCAAACACACTTAGTGCTCGAGTATTTACCCTAATCTTGCTTAGGGCTACATGCCAAGGTGTTGGATCGCGCTGCCACACGACAATGCTCTCTCCTTTGTCATGCTAGAGGATGCTATCCTGGCTCTGCAAATAATTGAGGTAACTAATGAAAAAATCTACGACAAGAATCGTCACAAGCGACATCACAACGGCTTCCGTTGTTGCCCGTCCAACGCCCTTAGCACCACCGTTGGCATTAAAACCCTTGTAGCAGCCAATCAAAGACAAAATGAGACCGAAAATCATCGCCTTCTGGGCACCTTCCCAAAGATGCCTGGGTTTTACAATCCACTGTATCTTGTCGAAGAAAACAGCCAAGTCCACATCGTAGATGACAACGCCGATCAGAAAAGAACAAAAAACGCCTGAAATGATAAAAATCATCGTCAAAAGAGGCATCATCGCAAAACTCGCCCAAATTCTTGGCGCAACCAGATAGTTGTATGGATTAACCGCCATCACACGCATGGCGTCGATCTGCTCGTTAACCCGCATGGTCGCGATCTCGGCGGCCATTGAACTACCGGCTCGAGCTGTAACAAGAAAGGAACCAACCACTGGCGCAAGCTCTTTACTCAATGCATAGCCAGCAGCAGCTCCAATCATGCCTTCTGCCCCAAACACTCGGAACATTTCTCCAAACTGCAAACCAAACACAGCGCCAATCATCATCCCGGCGAGAATCATGACACCAATACTCTGATTACCGACAAACTCACACTGTTTCAAAAACAAAGAAATTGACATGGCAGGACGAAAAGTCCTCAAGATCGTATTCCACAGGAAGTTAGCGAGCGAACCAACCAATGTCACGGGATTCACAAACGTGGATTGGATGATCGAACCAACACCATTTACTGACACAGATCTTCCGACTGATTCAACAACTTCCTTCAAACATCCCCCGCTCGAATAACAACTAGAAAGGCAATGTGAGGTTCATTTCTTGTCAGTTGCCGGTGTCTCCGCTGGGCCAGCCTTGGCCGCAGGTGACTTTTCCTCAGATGGTGGCGCTTGATCACCCATGGGAGTGCTTGCTGGCTCTGCTGCTACCGGGGCTGATTCTTTCGGTGCTTTGGACTTCTTAGCTCGTTTCTTTTTTGGCTGCTCAGGTTGAGATTCGCCCCAGTCCGCCGACTTCTTTTGCCTTCCAATACCGCGTTCACTCAAAACTTTCATGGAAATATATTTTCCATATTCTGTTTTTGCCCAGTCACCCTCAACGGAGACGAAGAAGTGATCACCACGATTAGCCTTGCCAACTACCTTGGCTTTAGCATCTGCCTGTTCCCGCAAGACCGCTGTATCGACCTTCACATAGAGAACCCGCTTTGATGTATTCATAACCGTGCCAGCACTTTGTGCTTCAGGTTGAGCTGGTACCGCCGGAGCAGAACTTGCTTGCGCTTCAGCTTGGGCTGGAGCCGGTGCGTCTGCCGGTGCGGGAGGTTGTGCCGTTGTTTCAGCTGAATCTTGAGGGGCTGCTTCCACTGGCTCAGTAACTTCTAAACTTGCATCATCCTCACCCGAGCTAGAGCAACCATTGAACGCCAAGGCTAGCGCAAGGGCTAAACCAGCGACGAGTGAATTCACTAAACGAGAATCTACAATTGTTAAGCACTTTTTCATTGGGCACTCCTTGGCATAAGCACTACTAAGACTTCTAAATATAATTCTATCAGACTTTTACCCCCTACCGGGAGAGCGAGCGCCGAAATTAAGGAAATCCCCGCCCAAACTGCCACCCTACTTGTTGATCGAGGCAAAACTTGATCTACTTTAACCAATATTATCAGGTATTTAAAATATTTGACTCATAGGCTCGGAGGATGCACCGAAACCTCCTCAGGCAGTTAGCGCCTTATGCCTAACTATCATTAGAGGTTGTCTTGGAGGAATCTACATCATGCTAAAAGCATATCACAGCTTGCCATTCATGTTTTTGCTGAGCGCAAATCAATTATTGATTACTAGTTGCGGCTCAGCACGATTTGATAGCGGCACAAACGCCAGAGACGACGACGCTTACTACCAGGGCCAGGAGGTTGACCAGTTAACCTGGTTTTGGCAGTGCAAAAGTTCTCCAGCTCCGGCCCCATCAGGCTATAAAAGCAACGTCGTGATTCAAGGCGGCGGCGAACACAAGTTTCTTTCATCATCATTTGCAAAGACACCATTAATTTTGAGCGGCAAAGTGTGTCCACCTTCGAAGTATCCACGTGATATCGTTTTTGTGATTGACGTTTCGGGTTCAATGGCTGGCTGGAGTGGGAATGATCCCAAAGTAAATAACTCATGTGGACGGTTACGCGCCGTTCAAGCAATTATCGATGGAATTGCCGACGCCGGTGGCGACGCTCAATTTGCGATCGTAACATTTTCAAGCGGTGTGATGGCCAAGTCATCAAGCATGTACGCCACCTCATCCAGTCTTTTCGGAGACGTTGGCAAAGGCGGCTCCATCGCTAATACCTTGTGCGCTGCCAGCGGAGAGACAAACTACGGCTCCGGCTTGAGTGCTGCCGAGGACATACTTTCAGGCAGTCGCAGCGGCGCCATCAAAGAAATCTATTTTGTTTCCGACGGTGAGCCGACCGACAGCAACGGCCCGGTGGTTGCTGATCGCCTCAAAAAAACTGGCATACTCGATGAGACTGGTAAACGGGTTCCGGTCTCGATTGCAACCGTCATGCTCGGAAGTGCTGATGATTCAAAACTTCGCGAGGTAACCAGCAAACCCGAGATGCATGCCGGTGCCGTAGTGGCAGGAGAGCTTGCTGAAGTTCTGGGAGAGCTTGCCAAGAACGACATTGTTGAGGGATCTATCAAGTATCGCCCCATCGGATCTGACTACTGGGAAGAAATCAGCTTGATGGATAAGCTCCAAGCTTACAGTTTCTCGATCCCAGCTTCCACGATTGATTCTGACGGCGCGCCAAAAGGTCTGGAAGTTTCATTTGAGTACCGCGATCAACACGATAATATTTATTCAGAAGAGGGCAAAATCCTGTGGTCAGAAACCTCTGCCAAAAAATAATTGTAAGCGTCCGATGCCTCAGCATCGTTTGGATGACGTCTACTGGCATACCGTTGCTTGGCGCGTCCGAGGCCTTAGCACAGGATGCGTGTTTTGCCCTCACCAAAGGGCCGATCGCGTTTGACGTCGATGTGTGCCGTCCGTTTGACCCCGCCATGTTCGACACATCCAAGGCCAAATATAAATTCATTGATGATTTGGACGCGCAGGGCAAAAAAGAGCTTCTCGACAGCTACCGCGGACTCGTTGTTAAAGGCACGGTTGTGCTAAGCCGCGCCGTTAAAGCCGGTGTCAGTACTTCTAAGGGCGTTCTTCAGGGTGAAAAGACCATAATGTTCATCCCCCCGAATTTGATTACTTGCGAAGAAATATTCCACAAACGAATCTCTGGCGCCCTCGAAGAAAAATGCTGTAACGGTACGGGCAACGCTCCCTGTCTATTGGGTGGCGGTTTCGTGCTTACGGATATTAAGGTCGCAGGGGACGCGATGGTTGGCGAAACTATCAGCAAAAAAGGTAAACGGATTCACGGCAAAGACTACATGGAGGCGGAAAAGCTCTATGGGCAGAAAAAATATAGAGAGGCCGTGAAGCTATACACGAAGGCCGAGG
>JBAXLR010000030.1:0-20855 GCA_037134655.1 bacterium
AGTTAGAGTTCCTAGTGATATCCGATGGTTGGGTCGTCTCACGACGATCCCGCCATTTTTTCGAAGGCAAAAGCCCCGGTTTCTCAAGAAACCGGGGCTTTTTAATATGTTGAAATCATTAGGCACTCGTTCAAATCGCTGCTGAAACCTTTCGCAGTATTTCTCAAAATTTCAAAGTTTCCCTACCAATCCCTACCAGAAAACCTACCAGTCTGCGGTGCCGAGAAATCTCGGTAACACCACGACCAGAGGGCATTTGGTGGCGACATGATGGGAAACGTCCAGAAATGCGAGAATGCGCTGTGACCCTATCCAACTGTGAAATGATCGTTGTTAGAGAAGATGTGGGACTGTAACTCGAATTGAGTGGAGGTCTATTTTGATATCGCTTATCAGCGAGCTACCTTTGGGCTAAATTCGGTACGCTGTTGCGAATCGCTCCCACCGATTGCGCGACTCCAAACAACTAATTGAAAGTCCCAGGTTAATAATCGCGCATCAAATGCCGAAATCGATTTAAAAATTTGAGATTAAAACGAGGCAAAATATCAAAAAAATTTTAACGTTATCAGTTATTTAGAATCAATTTGTTTGATGGGGCTCAAGAAGTCCTCGACCGTAACCGAAGTCTCCTTTAGGAGGCAACGATGAAGATCATAACACTGCTATTGATTGTTGGCGCAACGATGACCTCTTGTGACTCCACTCAAGATTCAAAAGTTACTACCCAGAATTTACCCTCGAACGTGAAGCCCATGAAGGAAACTTCTGGCGGTAAGGTTGCCGCATTTTTGATCTCTTCGTCTACGTTGGAGGTCATGTCAGGTTTCGCAAGTGAATTGTCTGTTTTTGGTATAGACAGCAATGGTCTTCCAATCAACATCAGTGATCAAGTCACATTTACCGTTAACTCTAAAGATGTTGAAATCAAACCAACTAACTCTAATTTGACCATAACAGTAAAACAGCCCGGAATATACTCGGTGGTCATTAATCACCCACAACTCAAGACTTCCATGAATGTAGACGTTCGAGTCAGAAGCGCCGAATTAAAATCTCTTATCGCGTCTATTCCAATTGTCAAAATGATTGAAAAACAAGAGACGATTTTTTCGGTTGATGGAATCTATTCTGACGGGGTTAGGCGAGAGCTGTCGACTGAGTGCGCCGTCACTTCTGAGAGAAATAACTTAGAGCTTTCGGTTGTCAAAGCAGCATATGGTCCTCGTTACATTGTGAAGGCTCTTTCTGAGGGGGCTGGAAATATTGACATCGCTTGCGGCGATAAAAAACACACCCTCCCTTTTGAAGTCATTAAAGCAAAATTATTATCAATTACTTTCAATCAAAGCAGCTCAGGACCATTGTCAGTACCAGCGGGTACATTTGCTGACCTTGTGGTTGTTGCAACATTTGATAACGGGATAACCGAAAATGTAAGTCACATGGTAGATTTTTTCGGAAGTGAGGGAGCAAGCGAGAGTTTAAATTTCAATACTTTATGGGTTGATACGGTGCAAGCCATCCGAGTTTCGGCGAGGAATTATGACTCTCGATCCTTCAAGCTCTATGCGAAATTGGGCGGGTTCATAGCCGAGCGTCAAATTCTGGCGACTAGCGCGACGTTTAAGTCGTTTAGTTTTGAAGATATACCTGCGGTAGTTTACGCGGGAAAAGAGACACCATTTAAATTTAAAATTGTCTATTCTGACGGTCGTATTTCTAGTGATCTATCTCAGTTGCCAGTATCCTTTTCTGGAGAAGGGTGCTCAATGTCTACCCGTGACGGAACTTTTACTTGCGGTAGAAGTGGTTCAACAAGAATTTCAGTGACTGCGACAAATTCATTGGGCGAGAAGGTGATTACTAATGCAGAAGTAAATGTTATCTTCGACGAACCTATTGGCTTTAATTTAGTTAATATACCAGCACAAATTCCCCGTGGACACATGATGCAGCCGAGGGTCAGTGTTCGTCACGTTAGTGGGTCTTCTGACTTGGGGATGGATTTGGGCGTAGGTGTGCGTTGTTTTTCTACCCAGGGAGAGGATCCTAATAGCGCCGTTTCGGCAAAGGTATATGTCGCGGGGGATACTCGGTATGATTACCGACTGATAGCAAATGAGCTTGGTGTTACCTACCTCCAATGCTCTTTAAGGTATCTTTTCCAGGGTAATACAGTTGATCTTAAAACAACTACTCGGATTGAGGTTATCGATACATCGCTTCAATCATTGAAGCTGGATTTTTTGCCGGGAAATGGTCGGGTCATCGGCACCGGAAATGGAGTAGTTATTACAGTGTCTGGCGAATATGCCAACGGTCAGCGACTACCGATTTATGCATGCTTACGGCATGATTTGGTTGCATGGTCCACCTTTAACCTGTTCGCCGAAAATGAATGTCTTTATACCTATAGCGGCTTTAGCCCTAGCGCCCCATCACTACATGAAAGAGCTCAGGTCGTGGGCATCGATGTTTCTAGCGCGAAACCTGAGTTCACAGTCAGCGCAAAATTCGGAGCAGTATCAGTATTAACAAAAATCACAAATGACTACAGTTCAGTTACTTTGCCAGAAGTCGTCAAATGTCAAGCATATACCAATCAAATTTTTCAGAATGAGACCGTGCAATTCTGTTTGAAAATTTCGGGGGATGAGATTCCTCTCAAAACGTCCGACATTCAAATAACTAGTGAAAGTTATCAAGTCGTCAGTGACGGGCAGTTTCGGTTTAAAAAGTCGCCAATCAAAGTGAAGTTAACCAAAGTTTTACCCGGTTTAACAATTCCCGTTCCCGACTTTGTAGCAAACTCTTTTGCGAATTATAATTCGGAAGGGTTCTACTTACCTGCAGGTCCCATTAGCCAGCCAGGTTATGACGAATATATACAAGGAAGGGGTTATTTCCGCTGCAGTAATATGGTGACTACGAATTGGCTAAATTGCTTATGCAGGCAGCAGGGGGATCGATACTTGGCCCTGCCCCCAGTTGCCTCAAATCTGCGCTTCGGTCCCGTGTTTATGTCGCAAAAAATTAATGGCGAAGATTTTCCTCTTGTGTTGAGTTCATGGAAAAATTTCGATGTGAGTCTTTTTGATGACGCGTTTGGCAAACCTGTCGAAGGATACAAGACTATCTGTTTCCGGTAATGAAAGTGTTCCCTACCAGAAGATTTAGAAAGTTATTTAATGTCGAATGGTTAGGTCGTCTCACGACCATCCCGCCATTTTTTAACAAAAATCAATTAGACGTCTGAGTAAGCTACACTTTGCAGCTTGTTTTACTTCGTGCCAATTCTTAGAGAACGAGCTTCGACTGCGCTGCCATCCACACCGCGCAGTACGAGAGTGACTGTCTGGTTGCTATTTAGCGTGATGAATTGCTCACTACGGAAGATGGACCTTCCCCTAACTTTTAGAGTTGGTGCTGCCATTAAACTGCCGATACGCGGTGCAGAGCCACTCATGCAAACTAGTTTTTCTCCTTGGCACAGATCAATTTTGGCCACTTGAGCGCTTGCAGGAATTGAGGCGAACATGAAAGTTCCATCAGATGATCCGCCCAGAGCCGCAAAAATATCTTTGGCAAGTGGCAGAGATATAGACCCGCCCTCGACCATTTCATTGAGTAAGCTTTCTGGGATCGAACGCCAGACGGGTGTTTGCTCGCCGCCTGTCCTTCTTCTCGTGAGTGTTTTGGCTTCGTTTAAGACTTGACCGATGGTCGTACCTTTGCCCCTTAGACTATTGCCAAAAGCTTTTCGCCAGGAGTAAGTAAAAGCTCCGCCGATGGATGATCCGAGATCATCAGCTGTTTGATTGCGCTGTGATGCGCCAACGATGAGAGCTTGCTCGAATGGCAATGCACCATTAGATCTTTGTTTAACATCAGAAGCGATGCTTGAGACGGCAGTTTCCAGGATTTCCTGATCGCGTTTGACTGAATAGCCCTCACTAGTCGGATTGCTTGAGAGAAACATGGACTTTTGTCCGTCAACACTTTGCCCGCTAAAGCAGCTATCCATCACTGCAATAAATCGCCTAAATTGCCCCTTGCCGTAAGCATTACCTATCTCCTTGGCCACCTGACTCATCTGAAATGTCGAATAGCCCTGCGCGAATAATTTACCGTTCTCTGATCCGTGACCAGAGAAGTAAAAAAATACCGTCGAATTAGCGGAAATTTTCTGACCAATTTCTTTTGCCTTTGTCATGACCTGACTAACCGTGGCACGTTCTAGCGCGATCACGTCGTAACCCATGTTTCCTTCGCGGATGAGACGGCTGACTTCCGTGATGTCGCGTTTGACGCCGGGCAAATCGTTGGGGCTCCCAACCAGGAAAGCGACATTGTAGGCAGAGCGGTCAGCTGGGGCGAACTTCATACGGCTTTCGGGCGTATGAACCGATCCACAGGCACCAGTCGCGAGGGCTGTAAGTAGGACGAGGATGGGTCTTACCTGGATCATTAAGGGGCCGCCTAAAGGTCTAAAAAATGGTTATCTATTGCTAAGACAGCAAATTCAGGACCAAAAAATAACTGTTTGATTACAATTGGTTATGGATTAAGGCTGTAAAAAGACTAGACAATTTGACGATCTAGCAGACACCGAGCCCCCCAGAGAATGCGGTCGGATTTTGGATTCATGGAGCTTATTTAAAGCATTCTATAAAACTCTATCATTGTATTAGAAATGGAAGCATGGTACTTCCCCCTCCTACTACTGAGGTTTAAATCCCATGATTAGTACATCCGGCGTTACCTTAGGCTATGGCCAAAGGGTCCTGTTCAAGGACGTTAATGTTAAATTTCTCCCTGGCAATTGCTACGGATTAATCGGTGCTAATGGCGCTGGTAAGTCGACTTTTTTAAAAATTCTCTCAGGTGAGATCACGCCAGATTTTGGCGAAGTCGCCGTTCAGCCTGGGCAACGAGTGGCTGTCCTCAAACAAAATCAATTTGAGTTTGATGACATTGAAGTTTTGAAAACTGTCATCATGGGCAATAGATTTCTTTACGATATCATTCGTGAGAAAGAAGAACTTTACGCCAAACCAGATTTTACTGATGCCGACGGCATCAGAGCCTCAGAACTGGAAGCAAGGTTTGCCGAACTAAACGGTTGGGATGCCGAAGCACAGGCCGCCGAGATGTTACATGGGCTTGGTGTTGGTGACGAACTCCTGGCAAAAAAAATGCGAGATCTTGAGGCCGGTCAAAAGGTGCGTGTCTTGCTTGCGCAGGCTCTTTACGGTAACCCCGACATTCTGCTTCTTGACGAGCCGACTAACAACTTAGACGTCCAAAGCATCATGTGGCTCGAGGAGTTTTTGATCGAATTTAAAAATACGGTTGTGGTTGTGTCTCACGATCGCCACTTCTTGGACAAGGTTTGTACCCATATTGCCGATATTGATTTTGGTAAGATCCAACTCTACACCGGTAACTATAACTTCTGGTATCAGGCCAGCCAACTGGCTCTGAAGCAGCAGAAAGACCAAAACAAGAAGGCCGAAGATCGCATCAAAGAGCTGAAATCATTTATTGAGCGTTTCTCCGCCAATGCTTCTAAGTCGCGGCAGGCCACTTCTCGTAAGAAGCAGCTAGAAAAGCTTTCTGTCGACGAGATTAAGCCATCAACCCGTCGCTATCCTCACATTCACTTTGTGGAAGAACGTGAGGCTGGAAAAGATCTTCTTCTGTGTAAAAATCTTACGGGCGAGCTAGATGGTCGCGTTCTGTTTAAAAATCTTGACCTCACCATTAACCGCGGAGAAAAAGTCGCGTTTGTTGGTAAGGACGGCACCCCTGCGACACTATTATTCCAAATTTTAACTGGCGATAGACAGCCTGCGTCCGGGGAATTTCGTTGGGGGATCACAACCTTCAGATCCTATTTTCCCAAAGACAATGCCGGGTGGTTTAATGAGCCCTTAACCCTTCTTGATTGGCTCAGGCAGTATGTTTCGAAAGAAAGCGAACGCGACGAAGAATACGTGCGTGGTTTTTTGGGAAGAATGCTCTTTAGCGGTGAAGAGGCCACGAAGAAAGCCAACGTACTCTCTGGTGGCGAGAAGGTTAGACTCATGATGGCTCGCATGATGATGGCACGGCCCAATGTTTTAGTTCTGGATGAGCCGACCAACCACTTGGATCTAGAGTCGATCACGGCCGTAAATAACGGTCTGATGAATTATCCTGGAACAATTTTATTTACCTCGCAAGACCGGGAATTTGTGAATTCGGTGGCGACGCGAATCATTGAATTAACGCCTAAAGGCTGGATGGACGAAGTCATCTCTTACGACGATTACTTGGAGTCCTCGACCATTGCAGCCGAGCGCGCTCTCTTATATTAAACGCAAAAATAGATAAACTTTGGAGCTGGCATTGAAGACTATTCAATGAGTGCTGGTCGATTTAAGGCCAGCGAAAATCTGCCGCTAAATTCTTTTGATCTAAATTATTTAGGCGCTTTTTGGGCTGTTCGCCTGCGTGCCTTTGGAACTAGCCCTGATTGCTCCAAATCCCGCTTGATTCGGTAGGCTTCGTGGGCGCACCTGGCCAGATAGACAAGGTCAGATTCATCCGCGCCAAGTTGATCACGAATTTTAAACCAGACAGCGTCAGATTCAGATAATGGAATTTTCTTTCTAAGGTTAAACCGCATGGCATCAAGGTTGCCGAGGTCCATTTTATAGCAGTAGGCAAACGCCTTCACCCAGCTATCAAGCCCACCCTCACCCTTATAGATCATCTGTTTGATGTGCCCCGGCGTGCGACCTAACACCGTTGCTAATTTTTCGCGCTCTTCTTTACTGCGCACGAGCTCCCGCAGAGAGGACTGTAAAATGCTTCTTAACCCATCAGCAATTTGATCAAGATTATCCATAAGTAGAAAGACTAGCCGAGCAGGGCAATCCTTGTCCACGGCATAAGCAGGCCTGCGGGCTGGTTGGGTCAAAGAAAGGTGTAAAACCATTGAGGATCGGGGCTTACAGAGCTCACGGGAAGCCATGGAAGGCGGTGATAGTATTAAATAATTGACCTGTAAAATAGAAAGTATTAAATAATACACCTGGTTAAAAAAGCCAGGTAATCGATCCCAAAGCAGGAGGCGAGTATGGGAAGTAAAAGAATCAAAGTTAAGTCTAACAGTAAGCCTAAGTCGAAGGATCTCGGCCTGCTGCTTAAAGACCCTAAAGAGGCCGCGGATCAGATTGATGCCATACTGTATTTTCTTCACAAACGTTATGGCGTTGAGGCGTCTTCCCGGGATCTTCCTACCATGCGCACTTTTTTAATTGAGAGTATGGAGGTCGTATTTACAGACTCCGTGAAGCAGATCACGATTGAAAAGCGCATGGATCATCCTGCCTTGTGTATTCTGGCGCCAAAGCCCAGTAAATTCGAGGAAGAAGCACGCAGGATATTTCTTCTCAATGAGTTCGGTGATCTCTTGGTGAAGTGCCAGAAACAGGGCCTCGAACAACTTCGGGAAATGCTTCTTGGCGTCTTGGATGATGCGGGACGGGCAAAATTAGTTAGCGAATATTTAAAGCATAGAAAACGCTATGCGTCCCAGGACGCATGAAAGCAAATCATTCAGATAATCTAGATAATAAGTCCACCGACGGATCGCGCCCGGTGATTTTGGTGATCGAGGATAATCCAGAATGTACGAAGATCTATCTAGCTTTGTCTCAAAGTCTCGGGTGTGAAGCATATTTTGCAGCAGACGGCGCAGCGGCCTTAAGAGTTTTAGACGGTTTAACCCGTCTCGATCTGATTTTATTGGACTTGGATATGCCCGTCATGAACGGAATTCGCTTTTATAATCATTACAAAAAGCAAACGTCTACACCCGAAGTAAATATAATTTTGACGTCATCTCATCCATTTGCTGAAGATATTGCTGAGGCATTAAACTTCTTTGCTTACGTTCCTAAGAGTAGACCTTTAAATCAACTACAGGAAGCGGTGGTTCTGGCGCTGTCTTAAATAAAAAATCAACCACCGATCGCTGCGGCTAATACCAATTCAAGTCCGTATTGGTACGGGTGATTGGCAACCAGCTCTGGCTTCTCTAGGTTGTCATAATAATGCTGATAGACCCCGATACCAAATTGTAGCCCCTCATGGGCGCCCCTCAAGTAACGCACTCGCGGTGCTCGGTAGATATAGCCATCACTTTGGGATTTTGATTTGGTTCCATCCAAGTCTGGCAGTAAATCTGATTGATTGTACGTGAAAATTCCAGCTCCGTAGTAAAGTCCAGTTAGGATACGATTTTTATTGCCTAGCTGCCATTCCACGTCGGCAGAAAGACAGAGACACCCATTGTAAACATCATAGAGTCTTACCTCATGGTCAATCATGGTGCCTAGGGGGCTAAATTCGATACCACCACCAATGCGTAATATCTTCCACTTAAGGGTAGCTGCGCCAATATACAAAGTGGGGAGGGGAAGCACCCCCATGAGAGTCGATTTCAGTGTCACTTCCATTCTGAGATTATCCTCAAAATCAGTTTTATTTTGACGCGCTGGGGCTTTGTTGGTCCCTGTCGGTGAAGGGGTGGATGTGGGTGTAGGATTTAAGCCTTTAAGTGCAGTAGTAAATTCAGGCTCGCGTTCTGGTAACGCTGGAAAGCGGTTACGGTGTGCAGAGCGCTCCGTTTCGAGTGAGCTTGTCGGTTTGCGGTCAATCGCATCGGGTACCCTGGCACTGTCGTAATTGGCGGGCGGAAATTGATATGCTGTCGGCTTCTTGCCGGTTCTAACAAATACGGAGCTGCGCGCCTCAGCCGTGGGATTTATTTGGATTGAATCCGCAATTTGGTTATTGAGGATGTCCCAAACGACGATTTGGGCCAACATTTTTCGCTGCGTCGAATAGATATTTTCCACTAGAAATCCGTCGGCGTCTTTTGGTGTTTCCCTCACGTGCTGGTAGTTTGCTTCCTCATTTGTGAAAGAGAAGAAGACCAGGTACTGAAATCCAGTCAGAACCCTTCCTATCTTTTCGGCCTCAGCTGGGGAGATTGGCGTCGCCGAGTTCACTTTCCGGGCCATATCGTTCAGTGCCTTGATGCTGCTGATCTCATCGAAAGCTTTGCCGGACGTATGAACACGATGTACTTGTGAGTTTTGAAAGAGTATTTTGCCCAAGGATTCAGCGTAAATAGTTCGTTGACGTGGAGGATAAAAATCAATCTTTTTCTCAGGCTGAAGTTTAAGTTTGGGATCTCTTAGATCTAGGAGTGGAGTGATAAGAATATCACCCGCACGCAAGTTCCTATTTTTGGTTGGGCTTTCCTGGCCGTAGGCCGAGCCTAATGTCTTGCATAGTATAAGGGTGAGCAGTAAAAAATTACGCTTGATTGAGTCTAGCGTGATCGTTTTGCTGCTGAATATCATGCGTGATTGGTAACCGCCTTGTTCGCGGCGGGTGAGGTGGGGGCGTGGCATTGTTCACCAAATAGTATTAGGTCGGTTTATGATAAAAAAGCGAAGAGTCCATCTTGGTCTCTTCGCCTCGTGCCGGTTATTTTGCTAGATGTCGATCACTGCCGAACGCATCGACCAGATGCTCCGAAGATTCCTTTTGGTGTCTTGCAGACAAGGCTGTCTTTGCAAGTTTTTTGTGGGTAAATGCTGTAGTTGCACTCTGCACCCTCACTGCCACCCTGGGAAGGTTGAGCGCATTTTCCGGATGCGCCGTAAATTCCAGGCGGTGTAACGCATTCAAGGCCTTCTTTGCAGGCTTTGTGCGGATAGACACTGTAGTTGCATTCAGCGCCCACATCACCAGCCGCACTTTGATTATTGTTAGTTTGGCTTGGCTTTTTGCATTTACCGTCACCACCGTAAACGCCCGGAGTAGTCGCGCATTCTAGGCCGCGCTGACAGGCTTTTGGAGGGTGAATACTATAATTACAAACACCGCCTTCCTTAGCCCCAACATCTTGGCATTTGCCGGGTGCTCCGTACATGCCAGGAGGTGTCACGCAAGTTAAGCCTTCTTGGCATTCCTTGTGTGGGAAAACGCTATAGTTACATTCTGCGCCAACATCTCCGCCAGCTGGTTGGCAGGTGCCCTCTGCGCCGTAAACTCCTTCAGGGGTTATACAGGTGAATCCCTCGTCGCAGGCTTTTGGAGGATGGATACTATAATTACACTTAGCTCCTTTGCCAGCTACTGCTGCTAGTCCAGCTGAGCCATCCGTCCTGGTTTTACATGCTGAGAGGGATGCAAGGCCAATAAAAATAAAAGCGAGTATCAAACGCATAGTGAGAGCTCCCAGTAAACATATGTTTAGGTCTAAATATAAACTTTTCTGACCCTATTATAACGGAGGCCAGCACACTGGACCTATTGCGCCAAAAACTTGACGCAGTCGCCTGTTTTGTGGAGGATTACACAAAGGATTCAATTCTCATTTAATTAAGGGGGGCTGCAGTGAAAAATTATCTAGCTTGTACGGCGTCTGCAGGTTTTGGGGCTATTTTGACCTGGACGTTTCTCCAACCATCGTTTGCGAGTGTATCCGACGCGCAGGCCGCTCGACCCAATGTGTCGCAAGCATGTGCGGCCAAAGTTGGTCCCGCGCGCTTCACGGTCGGTGACCGATGCTTTCGCGACGAGGTGATGGTGGGCCGGTGGGACGATAATATTTATTGCGCCAATATTGAGATTATCTGCGATTAAAACTGAGCGGAAAAATCTTGCGCATATTTGAATTGATCTGACGCTTAACGAAATCTCTGGCACCACTGATTGCCGTAGCTGCCGATGCCAATGAAGCGGTGGTTTCCCATGATGTTTGCATGGTGGCCCGGTGATTTCACCCACTGTTCCATGACGGTATACTCGCCAGACTTTGAGCCGTAGGCAATATTCTCCGCGCGTGCCACGCCAGCCGGGTGTAACCAGTGGGTCAAGCCTCCTCTTTGTGCCTGCAGTTGTGATTGTTTTCGACAATCTACAATCATTTGCTGATCGATTTGAAGAACCGATTTACCTTTGCTCTGCCGATAGCGGTTTGTGGCGTCAATTCCCGCTTGTTCTTCAGCTGTCGCTTGACCGCCGGTAGGAAGAGGGGTGTTGTTACTAGGTATGACGCTTGGCTGTGGAGTTAAGTCTGGTGTGTCATTTCCGTCAAGATTGTCGGCAAGATCGCCGCCATTATCTCCACCATCATTCAGTAGTCCGCCTAATCCAAGACTACCAAGTAGACCCCCGAGATCACCAAGACCGCCAATTCCTCCGCCACCATCACCGCCAAGGCCACCAAAAAGTTGTCCAAAAATTCCCCCAAGACCGCCGCTCGCATCACCGCCACCACTTAGGCCACCCGTTACAAGCCCGAGAAGCTGTTGGAAGATGTCAGTGTTTAGCCCAAATTCCGCTTTACTGCTACTTAAGCTAAAAGTCTCTGATTTCGAAGGGGTTGATCTCTGGGCGACGGCTTCAGCTATTTTAGCGCCTGCGTATGCGCCTTTATCTGCACCGCGTGCATCGCGCAGGGAAATTTTGTTTTGGTTTAGGCTATGCCATTCAAGATGAGTTGCTGAAGCCCTAGTGGGCTCAGCTGTAGCGCATCCTAGAAGTCGATTTTCTCCAGAATTAGCTACGTCATCGGCATAGGGTTTAAAAGACCGCATTGTTACCGGGAACTTTTTACAAGCGCGCTCCGCGGTTTCTCTCATGCAGAATTGACTGTGAAAGGTCTCGGCAAAAATTCTGGATGCGAAGGTATCTTGAATGTTAGTCGGCAATCTGGAGAATTTTTGCCATCGCTGTTCAAAGTCTTTTTCGCTAAGGACTGCCGATGAGACACCAAGGTCAGCGAGAGTTTTGGTCAAAGAACTTCTACTGTTGCCATCAACTGACGAATAGAGTTCGCCCAAAAATACGGATGCCAAATGGGTTTTATAGTTGGCCAGGTTTCCGCCGGGGCGGCTTGCGACCTGAACCGGGGCTGAAATGTCTTTAGGGACAATTCGGCTTAACAAAATATCACCATAGATAAAGCCAAAAGTGCGTACAAGTGTATACTGCTCCTTTGCTTTTGTTGAACGTCGAATAACGATTTCAATGGATTGTTCTTGGTTGGGCAGGCGCCGCCAGCAGCCTAGCGCATCATCTTGACGTGAAGTAGTGCCTCCGCATTCGTCTGAATGCGTGATTCGAATACGTCCACCCAAATCATCAAAAAATCCCTTTTGAATTTTATACGGAACGGCTGATAATGCTTGTTTTAGATGAGGCTCACTTTCAAGTGACGCTCGAATATGAATTTGTCCACCACCTTGACAGGCATCAAACGTCAATACGTTAGATCCAACATTATCGAGCGTGTTAAGACGAGATGATTGTATTGGATTACGGCAGCTGGTAGCAGCCATGCCTATGATGCAAAGAATTCCAATTCTTGCGAACTTCATCATCTTCATTCTCCCGGCAAAAAACACATTCTTTAGATTATCGGCTCATAGGCTTCTAGCCTTGAGGTTAATGATTTAAGTTCATCGGGGGCCTTAAAAACAAAATGATTGCAGCATGTTGCATCAAGCAATCGACTGAGTCGCATCGCCATTTAAACTCACATCGGGAACTCTCTTATGCGGATAAAGCCTGCAAATTCATACCTAACTTAAGGCTAAATGGTATTTTTCCAAAAGGCAGTCAATTCAGTTCCTGTGGTTTCTTCCGAATCCAAGCTGCAACTAGGTGCTTTGTGAATAAAGATTAACAATTCGTAATTTGGGCGGAACGATGAGAAATTTGGCGCGTCGAGCAGTTTTTTTTGTGGCTGGTTTCATGGCGGCAGGCCTCGCTAGGGCGGAAGAGCCAAAAATCAACTACTACCTTTTGGGAGGTGTCTCAGCAGTTGGTGGAGCCAAAGGTGGAAAGGGTGCTTCGGCTGGAGTCGTCTATACAGATTGTCAGTCCGCATTTTGTAGCGGCTATGCACAGTTTGTAGGGCATACGCTTAGAAAGCCAGGTGTCACTTATTTCGATACTATGAAAGGTTATTCGTTATTTTCGATTAATGCATTCGCGGGCTTGGGTATTCGCACGTTGACTGATAATAAACTAGTCGGTCAAGTCACCTATGGATTTGGTTTTGGGCCCGCAATCCTTTCCATTCGTCGATTCAGCGAAAACTCCCAAAAATTTACGGAAGTCGCGTTTTCCTTTTATATGCCCTATTCAATGTTATGACGGTTCGCTGGATACAATTAATTCTGCAGAAACATTGAAAGGGGATAGAATACGAACACAAAATTGCGGCATTTCTGAAAAACATCGGGTTGAAATTGCTTCCGCACTTGCAAAAGTACAGAGCGTATTCGGGTCATGCTACGTGCCACACTAGAATAATCGGAGCCGTAAAAATTAGATCCTTGACCTTATTCTCTGTAGTGGTGAACACTAAGAGCGTCGACTCAAAAACAACCAATCTTGATCTCTTGGCCAATCAACTGTTTTAGCTTTCTGACATTTTCCTCATCCTGCTTCTTCACCGAAGTCCAGTATGACTGTATTTCAGCGTGACCTTTTGCATTTGAAATATGCTGATCGTAATGCCAAAGAGCATCCAGTCTGTGGCCGAGATCTTGGATTAGATCGTAGTCGTGATCCGCGCATCCAGCGGCAGTTCCTACAAGGCGTGGGGTTTCTCTTTTTACAGCTTTTGCAGTGGCCATGATTTTCCCTCTTTTACGGTTTATTATTGTTAAGCTTTCGATGCCGAATCCGCCGAAATCATATTTACGGATGCAATTATGATTCCAAAATAAAAATGTAATAGAGGCAGCTGTCTTCAAATCAATTGGTTGATGGCGTGTGTGGCAATTGCGTTGTATTGAGTGAAGTGACTCAACGCGTATCTTCCGAGCAAAAAATTAAGTTCATGTGCTTGTAATTATGAATATCGCAAGTCATTTTTATGATTTTTCCAACTGACCATTATGAATGGAGCTAGTTATTGATCCGATAGTGCTTTAGCCAAACTAATGGGAGTTTTGTTGACCGTGGCAAATCATGATAACAGCTCAAAACCTTGGTATCGCGTGATTCCTGCAGCTGTCTTGCGGCGTGGCGATGGGACATTGTCGTCAAATAAAAGGCTTGCAGATTTTGATCGTGATTTGCAGTTGATGTCCGCAAAAAGAAATCCTGCCGCTCTAAGTATGGCTGGTTTTCTTTTGATCGCTATTACAGCGTTTCTGGTAATTATCGGGTGGCAGCGAGAATACATTGATGCGTATCTGTTGACAAATCCTCAAATAAAGTCCTTCGATAATAACAATCACGAGTGGCGAGTTGTCTCGGCGCGCAAAGCTGACTGCGGTAGTCCGGACAGCTGTTATGAGGTTCTTCGTAGCCAGCCATCCAGAGTAATAAGCTACGATACATTAACTGGGCCGTGGAAGGATATTTCGACGAATATTTCGGAAACTGAACCGATGTATATCCTGGTCCAAACAACAATACCGAAAGCTGCATGGAAGGAACTTTACGATTCAGGTCACTATGGATTGATCGTCGGCATGCCAACCGCTTGGTACGACGAAGCTATCGCCTTTGTAAACGGAAATAAGGTAAGTAATTATTTAAAAAATAGTCGAATCGGGGTTCCGGTTATTCTCGAAAATGAGCCAGAGAAGTTGGTCATTGACGTGATGTACAAAAAAAGCTGGCATTATACAGGACTCTTTGAGGCTGATGATGAGCCTCTTTTAGTTGCTAAGCCAATGGATTACCGAGCTTGGGTTCGGGTTTTGGTAATGCAGAGTGCTCATCAGGGCAACTGGATTTCTAATTTGTCTTTCATCGTTATGGCGGTATTTTTTCTTTTGCTTTATCTATTCGTCGATAGCTCACCCGAAGTATTAGGCCTTGCACTTTTTGTGGGTCTTGACGCTTTTGGCAGAAGCTTGAATTACGATTGGCTACCGTTACCATATACGGCCCAAATTGCGGACACGACGGATTCAGCGTCCCAGGTCATGCGTCTTTATTTTCTCTTGCAATTGAGCCGATTCGGCTCTTCTAAAGTTGGACCGTGGCTTTGGGTCTCTTTTGTCTATGCGCTTCTGGCTTCGGCTGGATCCTGGGTTAACGCTTTAGGTTGGCCGATTATTGAGGACAGGGTGTATGAGATTAATGTCTGGTTTAGCTTAGTCGTTGCGGTAATCGGTATTGTTTTAGCAGGTGTGTCTGCAGTAAAGCTACGTAGTCAGAGGCTACCTTGGCGTCAATGGGCTTTAGTCATTGCTGCGATAGCATGTTTTTTACAGGCAATCGCCTACATTAATAATATTTGGCCTGAAGTGTCTAACTATCCAGAATTTTACAAGGTACGAAGCATCATCGTGCCACTTTCGGTATTTTTACTTGCATCCAGTGCATTTGTAAATATTTCAACTCTTGAAAATCGTGTTCGTGTACTTTCTAAAGCAAAAGCGAAAAATGACGAAATTGAGAAGGAGCTGGAACTTGGACGGGTCGTTCAAAATGCTTACATGAAAATTCCGAATCTGCCTTCAGAGATTGATATATCATGCTTCTTTGAGGCAGCGTTTTATGTATCGGGTGACGCGTATTTTGTCCATTGGGATCCCGACACCAAAAGACTTGCTGTGATTTTGGGCGACATGACTGGCCATGGTGTTCATGCAGCTCTCAAGGCAACCACTCTCCAAGTTATCGCCCGCACAATTTTCAGGGATCCAATGCGTCGCTCCGAAGATCTCGGAGGCCGATTTATCGTTTACGAACAAGCGCTTCGCAGCTTTCTCCGGGACTCTTGGGGGGATGGTGATTTGCCTACCTTTCTCGGTATGGAACTTGATTTCGAATCGGGGCGGGTTGTATCTCATCGCTCAAATTTCCCGTTCCCAATGATCTTAGTTCAGAAGGACGATGGGGCGTGGGACGTGAAGGTATGGTCGGATCATTTTGCGTCAGTTAATTCACGTACTGACGGTAAGAACATGTTTTTGGTATCCGCAACCGATGGTGTTATTGGTGGCAGTAAGACATTCAACAAGATCGCCTTGCGACTTAAACATCAGCTGAATGTTATGAGTGATGTAAACGCGGAGAAGGTAAAAATCGAGCTTTTAAATTGCGCCAAAGAGGCCGGCTTAAACTCTGATGATGATCGAACCATGGTGGTTTTTGGTCTTAAGCGTCCTAAGGCTGCAGCCTAAAAAAGTATTGTAAGGTCCAGACTCCTACTTGAGGCTCACCACGGTGACGCCATCACCACCTTCGTTTGTGTCCCCTGGTCTGAATGCAACGTTGTAGGGGCAGTTTGTTTTTAACATATTTCGAACGGCACTTTTTAGCCTGTCTCCGCCGTGTCCGTGGATTAGTACTGCAAATGGTTGCTCGGACCGTAGGCAGCGATCAAGAAAATTCAAGGTGCGTTCGACGGCCTGATCTCCGTCAAGGCCGCGCAAATCCAAAGTATTGTCAGGTGTTTGCGGCACGAATCCTGGCAGTTGATCAGAATCGGTTGGAGCTGGATGGTGTTTGGTTTGAGTCTTGGGTTTCGCTAGGTTTGTTTCGCTTTGAGTGCGTCTTGTTTTTCTTAAATCCAGGAGGCTGACTCGAACTTTGATAATTCCGACTTGTACTTCAATTGGATCATTGGGATTCAGAGCAGCCTTCGTAATGGTACCTTCGCTTTTTAGCGGCAAAACATATACCGTTGCGCCGACAGTCGCATCTGAAGCCGTGAGGGCGACGCCCGGGAGTTCTGTTTGTTGTCCTGTGGACGCAAGGCTAGATACTTTCTTCTCAAGGTCGCGCAGCTTGTCCTCAGTATGCCGTTTTTTTTCATAAGCTATATCTGGTTCCATATTGCCACTACGAATTTCTTTTACGACTTGCTTGAGTTCTTTGGACGTGTCCTCAAACTCAGCGCGCAGTGAGTCCACCTCGTCTTCGATTTTTGCCGCGACGGAACGGGTTGCTTTTGCACGCTGTTCTTCAAGTAGCTTACATTCGTTTGTCCATCGAGCTTTTGCAGATTCTGCATCGAGTAGCTCAGCTTGTAGTTTCATTTTTATTGCTTCGGCCTGCTGACTGGCGAGTTGAAGCGATGAAATAGCCGCGTCCAAGTCGGTTTGTTCGGCTCCGCGAAGCTGTCTGGCCCGTTCAATGATAACTTTTGGTATTCCAATTTGACTCGCTAGCTCAAGGCCGTAACTTTGGCCGGGTACGTCTAGTATAAGTCTATAGGTTGGGCTGTATGTGGATAGCGCATACTCCATCGACGCGTTTCGGTAGCGATGATCATTCAGGGCTAGTGCTTTTAAGCTATCAAAGTGCGTTGTTACAATCGCAGTCGTATTGCAATCAGCTAAATGTTCTAAGATCGCATGGGCTATGGCTGACCCCGAATTGGGCTCAGTGCCAGTGGCCAGTTCGTCTAATAACGCCAAGTCGTTGGGTCCAGCTGACTCGAGGATTGGTTTTAGGCCAAGGAGGTGACTACTAAATGTTGATAAATTTGCGGCCAGATTTTGATTATCTCCAAGCTCCAAAAAAATTTGATTGAACAGAAAGAGTTTTGAATTGGGCTCGATGGGTAAAAGTAGTCCTGCTTTTGCCATTAATTGAATCAAGCCCACCGTCTTTAGGACGACGGTCTTACCACCTGCATTTGGGCCTGACACGATCAAGATGCTTTGTTTTTCTTCGGCACTTGAATTAAGGATTATGGTGTTGGCAACTGCAGTTTTTCCCGAGGCTGTCTTAATTAACGGGTGTCTTGCCTCAATCAGGTGGATACAAGGCGTGTCGGATATATCGGCTGCACCAGCATCTATTTCGACGGCGAATGCCGCCTCGGCACTTTTTGTATCGAGATCAATCAAGGCCTCGTAGTTGCGACGAATGGTCTCAAGTTCCTTCGCTACTGCGGCACTGAGTTCTCGGAATATTTTGATGATTTCGAGCTTCTCGGCAACGTCTAAATCATGGAGGTCTTGATTCATTTGTGCAATAGACGCAGGCTCAAGAAACAGCGTTTGGCCTGAGTCGGATGTATCGATGATTTGGCCCTTTATCCGACCGCGTCCATCAAGCCTGATGGGTATGACATACTTTTCGTTGCGTACGGTATAGAAAAGATCTTGTAAATAATCCGCGACGTCCGGCGTTGATAAAATGCGGTCGAGATTTTCTTCGATTCGCTTTCGCAAGTTGGTTTTTAATTGCCTGAGGTAAGCCAAGTCTGGTGAGGCGTCATCCTTTAGTTGGCCTTCGACGGTAACGGTTTTTTCAATTAGTTGTGCTAAGTCTGGCAGGGCGTAAATTCTTGATCTTAGTTTGTGAAGAAGAGTCGATTTAGGTGCAAATGCGCGCGCAAAGCTTAAAACTTTCTTGGTTGCGGAAAGAATGTCGAAAATTATCCGAAATTCAGATCCTTCGAGTATTTGCCCCTTCTCGGACGCTTTAAATACTTTAAGCGGTACTTTAAGCTCACCGATGGGAGCTTTGTACCCTGTGCGGGCTATGTCCCTTAATGGCAGCACTTCTTGCCATCGGTATTCTATCTCTTGTCGATCTAATGCCGGGCTGATGCCCAAGCAGTAAGTTCGTCCCTCATCTGTTTGAGCGTGCGCGGCCACTTTGGCGGTGAGAATTGGCCATTCAAGTTTTGTTAAATCACTAGGTGCCACCACTTTTGGGGGGTCTCCAATAAACTTAAAAATTAGTCGATCCTATCCGGGCAAACGGGGTCTTTATTTAACATAAAAAGTGGACTCCGGCGTTACCGAAAAATTGCCTCCGATGACAATCCGGTCGGGCACTGAATAGATACTGTTAAAGGCCCAATATTTAAAGAAAAAAGCTCCTTAGCTGTGCCCCTGCCATCTCATGCTGTGGTTGTAATTTTCAGCTAAACCTGATCAGGACTGCCTTTGACGCTTGAGCCTTCTTGGAGTTTGCGATAACCATGGACGTAGGTCTGTGCGCTCGGATCATGGCGGTTTTTAACTCCAGGAGTTATCAATGAACTTGTTTAGATTTAGCTTTATTTTTTTCGTCTGTGTTTTGGTGATGCCAGACTCCTTGAAGGCGGCTGATGTCGATAATCTTTCATTAAGTTCAATCGGTCGAAATGCGAAGTTGACGTTCGGTCGCGACTTGTTAGTGCCAGCAAATAAGTCTCAAGTAGCTTTGCGCGAGTCGGGTCGCGGAGATGGTCGTGTGGTTAGCACGTGCTCTGTGGATATGCTTGAAAGCACATTGGATGCTCGAGTTTTAAAAGCGGGAGCGCAAATCACTTTTACTGGCGAAGCTGAGGAAAGTGAATCCGGTGAATGGAAGGTGCATGTTCTGAAAGTTGAACAACCTCAGGCTATTAAGTCAGTGACTTGTTATGCCATGCGTATCGATATGAATTATAAGTGGCATCCCACGTTAGTGATCATTTGGGATTTAAAGGCAGCTTTTAGCGGTTTGGCGGAGCTGGTGTTGCCAGAACCCGTAGAGATTCCAACTCCATAAAATTTTTCATCTTAAGCGGCGGTGGGTCATTCGGTCACTTTTTTTGTTCTTTTCGCCATTTACTTGGCGACTCGTGACGGATGAGGCCCCAAATGCCGCGCCCAGATTTTTTGGCCAGGGACTCTGCTGCATCGTAGGCACTAGGGTCGAGGCCCTTGCTTTTACCGCGGTAACGCTCGGCCATGCCGAGTTCAAGTAATTTCAGGTTTGCACATTCGCTGCCCGCATAGAGTTCGACAATGGGGCGGTTAAATGGATCCAGATCAAGTTGTTTCATGGTTACATCAGACCCATTGCCCAATATTTTAAGCAGTTCCTGGCGGGCGTCCTGACCTAAGGGTTGGCCTGTTGATTTCTTTGAGCCAAAACGTCCCACCTCAGGCGCGTCGATTCCTGCAAGTCGGACGTGAAACCATAGCCCCTGGTCTGTCAGGATTTTACAAGTATCGCCATCGTGACAGTTGTCAACGCGAACCGGTATGCAGTTTTGGACTGGGCATTTCCGTGACTTGTTTACGGATTCTTCTTGTGTGGTGGCCGGGGGAGATGTTCTCGACTGGCAAGAAATAACGAGTGTGGTCAGGGCGATGAAAAAAATGCGTCCGTTTATTTTTCTTAATGCTAAGGATCTTTGCACTTATAGCCTATTTCATGAGCGTAAATTTGGTGCGATTTCACCCTCATAGTTTACTAATTAAAATTGACATAGCGAGTAAAAAATCAATGAACTGAAGAATCGTCCGAAGCGGACAGACTAAATTTCGGCTGTATTTTTTTCAAGGGATGTGACCATTTCAAGCCAATTCAAATGATCTTGCTCGTCATTGTGAATCATGCGAATTCCATACTGTGTCACGCTTTGATTCAGATTTTTACGGACAACTTTTGCGAGGCAATTGATTCGTCGAGGCTCACCCTTGATGCGTGTTTTTAGTTCTAGCTCGATCAAAGTGTTCTCGCGAAATGGCGGCTTGAATTTTTCTTTGTTCCACTCCAGTAGCATGCCAGTGCGCGAAATGTTGTTGACTTTAATGTCGAAGGCCAACGGATTGCCTAGGGTTCGCGCGACGATTTTTATATCTTCGGGTGCTGACACTCTGGTCGCAGGTGGGGTTAAGGTCAGGCTGTGTGGAACAAGAGCGTTTCCCATAATTTATTGACTCCCTGCGAAAATCACATTTGAACTCACTAGGAGTTGTCGGTACTCCATCAAAATCCTTAATGCGAGCAGTCTACGGCATTTGAACTAATCTCGTTTAAGTCCTGTGACTCACTCAAAAAAGCGTCAGCATTTGCAGTCGAGCCAATTGACC
>JBAXLR010000031.1:0-20590 GCA_037134655.1 bacterium
GGTTGTGGCTGCGGTTGTGGTTGCGGTTGTGGTTGTGGTTGTGGTTGTGGTTGTGGTTGCGGTTGTGGCTGCGGTTGTGGTTCTGGTTGTGGCTGAACGGAGTTGTCAGCGATGCTGTCCGAATTCTGGTCTAGTGATGGAACAGAACAGGGGAAGTCCTTAGACGCGGCCGTGATCCCAGTTTTCGGCCGATAGAGGTTGGCTTGTGGGCAGAAGCTCGGGTCATTTCCTGTTAAGCCGCAGAAGTAGGCGCCGTTTGCAGTCTTTAGGATGGCGCTATTAGTTGGATGTGTCAGATTAGTGTGGATGCTGCGTTTGTTTGACTCTTCGGTCATTCGGGACGCCACGCCGCTTACTTTGCAGTTTCTTAAAAGTGGTCCCCCAGAGTCTCCTGGCGATACGGCCACGCCCTGAAAACTTGAAGCATACCTGGAAATAATATCGGATCTTGCATTCTGCTGCATTGTTGCGATTTTATTCCAGCCGAAGCGTTTGGAGCCTTTGCTATTTTCGGGGAGCTTAGCCTCGCTATATCCCACCATTACGATATCGTCGCCAAGCTTCACCGGTTCGGCGTTCACGGGAAAAATATATTTGAAGGTTCCTTCAGGGAATACAACCCAGGCAAAATCAGTTCCAAGACCGCCTGATGCTTCAAGCTTTAAATAGTCCGCTACGGCATAAATCTCTTTGGAACACACTTTTTTGTAGATGGCGTTCTCAACACAATACTCTTTGCCCGAGATCTTACCGGTTTCCCTATCGATTGAATCACCAGTATCCAAAACGCAGTGGGCGGCCGTGATGGCTGTCGTGGTGCTAACGGCAGTACCCGTGCAGGCACCGCCGCTTGCGGCGCCGGTTCTTTTAGTGAACGTGAAGAAAACTCCCTCAACTTTGTTGGAGCTTTCCTGGTTGATGGATAATCCAGAGTCGATTTTAACGCGGGATGCAGGATTGATGTCTTTGCATGTGACTAGCGTGATGGTCGATGTAAAAAGAAGTAATGATTTGAGGGCAATTATTTGCGCCGCATTCTTCTCAAAAGCATTTCTTCGCATCGTTTTACCGCCTCGCATCAAGGTTGAAAACTGGTTTTCGGTAGACTAAATTCGGCCCAAACGTATAGGGAGAAGCAAGCATCATACCATTAAATTTTATCATTTATTATCGACACTTAAGGCTTTAAAGAGCTGTTGGGTTTCTTGACACTGTTCAGGGCTTAACCAACAAATTTGATTGGAGCCTTTACGGGATTCCTTAGCACTTGGCCCCCCTCGACCAGAGATCCTTAGGGTATCAGGTTTATTTTAACCATATTGGTCGCACTTGCTTGATTTAAGGGTATTCCTGCCGTGATAACGATGGTGTCCCCAGATTCGACGAGTCCTAGTTTTTTAAGTAACTCTGGAAGCTGCTGGAGAAGTTCGTCGGTGTTATAGAACAAGGGATTTTGCATTCCATAGACACCCCAGATCAAACCCATGCGGCTTGCAATTTCCGGTCGCGGTGAGATGGCCACAATCGGCGTTTTAGGGCGCCACTTTGCCATGCTTTTCGCGATGCTGCCGGTCAAAGTTAGGGCGATAATCAATTTTGCATTTAATGCATCGGCTGCTTCACATGCTGCTCGCGCCACTGCTTCGTGATCTTCCCAGGGTTGGGAGGACTCAACTTCATCCACTGAATAGCGTTCCGGCCGTTTGAAGGTCCAATGCTCCACCTCCCGGATGATGTCTGCCATCGTCGATACGCATTCAACGGGATATTTTCCAGAGGCCACTTCTCCCGATAGCATGACGCAGTCAGCGCCATCAAGCACGCCGTTGGCGACGTCAGCGACCTCCGCCAGTGTTGCTTGGGGGTTGTCAATCATAGATTCAAGCATCTGCGTGGCAACAATGACAGGTTTTGCGTGGCGAGCCCCGGCAGCCATAATCAGTTTTTGGAAGCCCGGAACTTTTTCAACGTCGCCCTCCACACCGAGGTCGCCACGGGCGACCATCAGGCCATCGGCAATCTTAGCGATTTCGTCAATCGTGCTGATTGCAGAAAGCTTTTCAATCTTAGCGATGACGGGCGTGTCAGCGCCCAAGTCGTGGATCATTTTTTTAATGTCGCGGACGTCAACTGGATCTTGTACGAACGAAAGTGCGACATAGTCGACCGCGTTTTGGATACCGAAGAGTAGATCTTGACGGTCTTTGTCCGTCATTGCGGGTAGTGACAGCTTCGCATCAGGGAAATTGACTCCCTTTCTCGATTTCAAAATGCCACCTTCCTCCACCCGCACGACAACTGCTTGCTTGGACATGGACTCAATTCGCAATATAAAATTGCCGTCATCCATCATGACCCTTTGGCCAACAGCGACGTCTTTGACCAGGTCTTTGTAATCGATTGGGATAATTTTAGGATCGGTCTGCTCCACGCCAAAAACCAGAGTGTAGCTTTCGCCTTTTTTAATTTCGATGGCTCCATTGATTAGCTTGCCGCATCTTATTTTGGGCCCTTGAAGATCTTGTAAAATTGAAACAGGTATGCCTGTTTCGGTTGAAAGTTTGCGCACAAGCTCGATGTTGCTCTTGTGCATCTGGTGGTCGCCGTGACTAAAGTTCAATCGAGCGACATTTAATCCCGATAAAATGAGTTTCCGCAGCGTCTCTTCATCTGATGATGACGGTCCCAGGGTTCCAATAATCTTACAGTGACGGATGTCACCCATGTCGGTGTTTTTGAAATTACTAAGCCTGACCGCATGATTAGAGGCAGTCTTGGACATATTGATGCTCCCGTCTGTTGGCGTCAGCAAGGCACGAAATTAATCAGAGCCCAGATCCGGCAAAAAGCCGATAAAAAACTAATCCTTGTGATATGTTACACTTTACCCGAACAACCGTCAAAGCGCGCGCTGGCACAGGTAGCTTATGCTTTAAGCAGATCATTCCGAAGACCCCAAAGAAGATAAACAGCCGTAATCATTATTTTCTTAAGCATCGGGCGGGTCGTTGGAGGTTGTGTGAGCGGATTGCCGAATAGATTCACAGGCAAGTGGATCGGCCAGCGCTATTGCATTGAGCAGGAGCTCGGGCGCGGTGGTATGGGGGCGGTTTATCGAGCTTTTCATGTGGATGACCCATCCAACGATGTCGCCATCAAGCTCATTCATAGTTCGAAAAAAATGTCGTCTTCCGATCTGATGCGTTTTCAAAAAGAAGCTGCGCTGATGAGTCAGCTATACCATTCAAATATCATTGCATTCCACGAACTTGGGATTTTTCAGGGCGAAGACTCAAAAGATTTTACTGACGGATATTACATCGTCATGGATTATGCACGCGGTAAAAACCTAAAGGACAGCTTGCGTGATGATGGAAGAAAAGATCTGGCATTCCTTTTTCAAGTGGGCTTGCAGGTTGCTGATGCGTTGGACTACACGCATGGTAAAAATATTATTCATCGGGACATCAAACCTCAGAATATCATCGTTAGCGAAGCACCAGGGGATAGTCGTGGTGTGCACGTTCGAGTCTTGGATTTTGGTGTTGCTCGTCTTGGTACCATGATAGGCCGTGAAGATGGAGCGCAAGACGATAAAGCTGGAACTCCTCTTTACATGGCGCCTGAACAGTCCGCCAGCGGTTTTGGCCTGCCCGATCATCGGGTGGATCTCTACTCACTTGGGTGTGTTCTATATGAGATTATGGCCGGCCATGCTCCTTTTAATGGCGATAGCCGTGCCGCCTTGGAGCGTGCTCACCAAACAGCTGAGGCAGAGCCAATTCAAAACATCCGGCCCGATATCCCCCTGATCGTAGCCCAGATAATCCATAAGATGTTGGCAAAACGCCCAGACGATCGCTACCAAACGGCATTCTCTTTATCTGCGGATCTAATTAGAGCCAAATCTCTTTGGGAAAAAAAGCCGGCGTCGGTACCGTTATTTCCCTTGGCCCTTAAAGACAAGTTCTTTGCCGTTTCAGCGCAGCTTCCGCTCCAGGGGCGAGAGCGTGAGCTTTCCTCCTTGCTCGCGGAATACAAACAAGTTGAAGAGGTTAAAGCTCGGGGGCGGATTACCGTTATATCAGGTGCGTCTGGGATGGGTAAGACGCGTGTTTTAAATGAGTTTAGGGGAATATTGGCGTCCCAGCGTATTAAGTTTTTAAGCGGCGTATTCACCCAGCACGAAAATGCCTTGCCGTTCAATGCTCTGGCAAACGCGTTCAATGAGTTGTTGGTGAGAATGGCCAAGACGTCACCGGTCGACGCAGATCTATTGGCGCGGCGTCTAAAGCAAGTGATCGGACCAGATTCGCATCTTGTGGCAAGTGTGGTACCAGGTCTGAAACCCTATTTGTTGGAAATTCCTGAGCCTGATGACGGATTGGATGTTGATGAGGAAAAATACGCACGATTTGCGAAGGCTTTTAGTGATTTTACTCGCTGCCTTGTTCCTGAGACACAGCCCTTAGTACTGATCCTTGATGATGTGCATTGGGCAGATGAGAAAAGCATAGCACTGATCGATCAGTTTTTTTCTAATGCAAACTCCCTGCGTTTCCACCTTGTTATTGGTTGCCGTCTAGACGTTGCCTCAGAAAAGTCTGCCTTTGGCCGGTTTTTGGCCAAATTTCGTGGGTTGAAATTACGATACGCCCAAATCGACTTAGTGCCGCTGGACCTTCCGGCATGTCAGTTAGTTGTTGGTTCTATGCTTAGGCAGTCAAAACCAATAAATTCTGACTTGATTAATCACTTGCTAGGCCGCAGTGGAGGTGTGCCTCTTCGTTTGGTTGAGTTAACGCGTCGAATGGTTGGCGTTGACATGATTCGTATTGATAGAAATGACCGCGGTTGGGAGTGGGACATCTCCGATATTCAAGGTGCGAAGGTTCGTCTTACTGCTGTTGATTTGGTCCTTGGGAGAATCGGAGAGTACAAGGGGAGTGACTTATCAATCCTTAGGGCGGCCGCTAGCTGCGGCTTATCCTTTCAGTATGAAATTCTTCTTTTGGGGGGTAAGAATTCACCTGCCAATGTTGTCCGCCTTATTGAGAAAGCTCTGGACGAGGGGCTAATTGTCAGGAGTGCCGAGTTGCCTGGACTGAAGCACTTGGGTAAATCATATGTCTTCAGCCACAAAAAAGTTCGCGATGCAATTTATGATGCTATTGAAGACGAGGAGCGTAGAAACATCCATGGATGGATTGCCGATCAGCTTTTGACTGTGATTGAACAACCTAAAGAGCAAATGCTTTTTGCGGTAGCTCAGCATTTGAACAAAAGTCGCAATCCGACTCAGCCAGTGTCTGAACGAGAGCGCCTCGCATTGAGGTATAATCTAGAAGCCGGTGACTCCATGAAGATGAAGCAAGGGTGGCGCGCTGCAGGTAATTATTTTCGGATAGCTCTTGAGATAGTTGAGCAGTCCAAAGACAGCATCTCCGACCCAAATCTTCGCCGCCGCCTTATCGAACGTCTGGCAGATGTGAGCGCCGGGCAGACGAATTTCAAGACCGCTCTCGCGAGATACCAAGATTTGTTAGAGCAACCCATGTCGAGCTCAGAGTTTGCTGTGATTGCGGCCAAAGCTGCTCAACTGCACCTGGTTTGCGGGAACGTGTCAGTGGCGTCGTCAATTATTGCCAAAGCACTTGCGATGGCGGGTGTTAAACCTCCAAAAGCGGACTTAAGAGCGAAAATAGAGTATTTTTGGGCAGTTTTTCTTGATTTGTTCAACGGAGGCATGCCTACAAGTGCCATGACCAAGGGCTTGGAGCAAATTTGGCGCATGTGGCGTAAGTATGGCGATAAAACTGAGCAGATGTTCGCAATGACCAAACTCCTTTATCTGTTTTCAGTCGCTGCGGAGCGTCAGAACTCGTGGCTTGCGAGGATCGGTTATCTCGCGACCCGTCGGGAGATCCTAAATGGTAGGGCACCAATTTCCATCGCCATCAAGGTAACAGCCGACAGGGCTGCGCTCATCGCGAGATCAAATTCCGTCGCCGCTTCGTACCGTTTGTTCGATTTGGCTGAAAAGATCGCCAAAGAAGTCAATTATTCGCGTGCATCGGGGTATGTATCACTGATGAGGGCCACTTCCATTGATTATATTAAAGGACGATTTGAGGATGTAAATCTTCACCTCCGCGAGGGAATGCAAAAGATCGATGCTGACCAGGATCGAGTCGCTTTCGCCACTATGATTGTTTTTAGGCAATATCTTGGTATTTGCTCTTTGCAACTGGATAGCCAATACCAATTAAATGAGGAGCTTAGGCGGATAATTCCAACACGAAATTGGCTTAGTGCGGTTTCCATGGCGATGCTTATGTTCTCATTGCTGATTCAAGGGAAGCGACAAAGGCTTGTGAAGATCGGCGAGGATTTTACGCGGCGACGAAAATCTGTTGGGGCCAGAGTCGACTTTTTTAGTCAAATGGTCAACTCGATGCTTTGCTTTGCTCGTGGTGAAGATGATCAAACTAGAGCGAGTTTTACTAAGCTAATGAAGCAGTGGGCAGTCGAGGAGGGCGGGCAGTCGCTTCCTCCTTGGCAGACGGACTTCGTTCGGGTTTTTTTAATTTTGTTCCCAGCGTTATTTGAGGTTGAGTTCGGACGCCAGCTTGCCCGCAATGAAGAAGTTCATAGTTGGCTTAAATTCCTTTTGAATACATGTCGACGCGAGTCGCTGTTTAGCAGAGAGCGCACATCCCAAATGATTCTCAGGGCAAGGATCAGTGAGCTGACGGGTGCGAAAAACGCAAGGCAAATATATGATGACACCCTGAATGCAGCCAAGATTGAGAATCACTTGTTAGTTCAGGCACTTTCTTACACTTGGTTCGGTGCATATTTAATCCGTGCTGGATTTGGCCGAAGGGGTGACTATTTAAATATTGGTTATAAGATTGCGAGTGAAAAAAGCCTAGCTGGCTTGACTAAGTATATCGAAAAAGTCATGGCTAAGTGTAATGTCGAGATTGAGGGGCCACGAGAGGAGGCTCGCGATGCCGCCGCTAAAGCTGTCGCAATCGTAAACCCATGGCCTGAGATGGTTATGCAGCACATGGATTTTTGTATCTCGGCTCTCAATTCGGATGGTGATCTTGTTTCGGATGTTCGTGAATCCATTTTGATGTTCAAAAGCGTCTATCCCGATGCGCCTGCGGTCCTTTATGTATTGGATGCAAATAAGGTAGATCGTGTTTTATATTCAGATTATAACCTTCCGCAAACCGACGGAGTTTTGCGCTCGGTAGCGCCCTACCTCACGATTCGATCTACGCTGATACTGCATGTGAATGCAAATCCAGCTCACACAGCTATTGATGCCGGCAGCGGCGTTGTCAGCGAAGGTAATCTAGCAGAAACCCTCAGGCATGGTGATGGCGAAAATCTCGGCGCAACGCAGGTGTTTGAAGATATTGGTGGTCTTGAGACCGCGGGCGACGCCTCAATGCAGCGTTCCTACTCCGGTTCAGCCTCTACTATCAATGGCTCTGTAAATTCTGGGCTTGACGGGATGCAGGCGTTGGTCCCGATTCGTGCAGGAGGTGAGACCGTTGGGTTGTTGGTTTTAGGTGGAATAGGAGTGCAGAATTATGCAAATTTTCAACGTGCCAAACGTGATCTGGACCGCTTTGGTGCTCAACTAGGCATTCTACTGGCGCAAAAAGCAGGTCCCGTCAATGAGGCGCTGAATGCCGCAGGGCGACCAATGCCTGCGGATTTCTCAGTTATGGGTGGTACTTTCTTTGATCCCGTGAACTGGCTAAATGCAAATCTTCATGGAAAATTGCGTAAAGATCGTGAGGCAAGTTGGTATTTGGGTTTAAATTGGACGTCGACTCAGTATCTCGTTGTTTATTGTTGTATAAAGGGTGATGCAATGGATAGAGATCGGCTTTCGATCTTGCTTATGCAAAACGCTCTGGTTTTAAGAGAACTAGTAGGTATGATGGGTCAGGCTAAGACAGAAGTCATTGATCTACGTAATCAAATTCAGTCATTCTTAACCAATCAAGGCCTATCAGCTCGTATGGATGATATAATGCTTTCCTTCAGTCTTTTTGATCGAGATCGTGAAATAGTCTCATCGGGTCACTATGGAGCATCTCGACCGGTGGTCATGGGTGCGGAGAATCGTGTGACAGCATTTAATGAAGCCTCACTCAGTCTGCGTGATGGACGAGATCTTCGCTATTGGGAGATCTTCGCGGGCATTGGTCGAGAGAATGTGTTTATTGTTAGTTACGACACGAGTCGGATAGATCCGGAAAACCGCGATTTGGCCGGCGTGCTCGTCAAAACCTACCAAGGTGCTGAGGGTTCTCGTTCCTCGATGAAGCTGTTGGAGACGGCCTTAGAGCAGAAAGTCCTTCCACGCTACTATCTAGCTATCACGAGGTCATGATCTAATGGACATTTCTTGGGTAGATAACCAGCTTCAGAGTCGCAAGTTCATATTGGTAACGGGTAAAGGTGGAATCGGAAAAACGCTTGTGTCAGCTGCACTAGCCATGCGAGCTCAGCACCTCGGGCGGCGCGTCCTGTTGGTGGAGCAATCAGCCATTGACCAGCTTGGTCCTTTGTTGGGAATTACAGGGGTATCACATGAAGAACAATGGCTCAATGGGCTTGGTTTGGCAAATTTTACGGCTGCCGGCAATTTTCGGGATTTTATTACAAAGCATTTGATGAAGTCCAATTTGCTAGACGTCCTTATTAAAAATAAATTGGTACATAGTTTTTTTACTGCAGTACCTGGTTTTGCTGAACTTATGCTTTTAGGCCGCATTTACTACGCCGTTAATTTGGCTCCAAAAAAGCCGGACTTGGTAATTTTTGATGCATACGCATCCGGTCATTTTCTAAGTCTAATGACAACTCCGGATGCTATCTTGAACTCGGGGTTAGCCGGTCCGATTTCTCAGCAAACTCAGAAAGTAAAAAATTGGTTGGCTGATGGCGATCAGTGCGCGACCTTTTATGTTGCCACGCCAGAGGATCTGGTTTTGAGCGAAGCGATTGATTTTTTGCCGATTTTAAATCAGCGGTCGCCGGTAAAGTTGGCTGGCCTGTTGATGAACCGTTGCTTATTCTTGCCGTCACGGACGCAAACAGCATTTGAAAGTCCACCAAGGGCCTTCTTGGTTGAGAGGTCGGCTCGACAGCGTTCTGCTTTGGACCTCTTTCACAAAAAAATGCTTGGTGACAAGGTTTTAGGAAGTCTTCCCGTATTTCAATTGCCAGATATTGGCGCTGTTGACGAGCCCCTTAAGATGGAGACAGTCAATAAATTTTTATCAAGGAGTGAAGACCATGGGTGATATGAAAAAATCTTCACCGGATGTTATTCTGCCAGATTCAGTGATTAGCTCGCCCAAAGTTGAAACTATGCTTAAAAGCCAGCGTGTTGTGGTCGTCATCGGCGCCGGCGGTGTCGGTAAAACCACGTCGTCGATCGCTTTGGCCATTCACGCTGCAAGATTAGGCCGTAGAGTTGCGTTGCTCAGTATTGATCCTGCCAAACGGCTAGCGGCCGCTCTCGGGATAGAACTGGGGCATGAGCTGAGACCCGTTATGTTTCCCGATACAGCAGGGATCAGGGGGCAAGTTTCAGCTGCGATGCTAGACCAAAAGGCCGTATTTGACGGAATGGTGCGGAAACACGCGCCATCTCCACATATTGCAGACAGGATTCTTAGGGACCCGCTTTATGTTGCCGCGTCAACTAATTTGAGTGGACCCTTGGAGTATATGGCACTCGCACGCCTGCAAGAGCTTGCAGAGAGTGCCGAATGGGATTTGGTCGTACTTGACACTCCGCCAGATTCTCATGCATTAGATTTTCTAGGCAGGCCTAACGTTCTTTCAGGTTTTGTTGAAAATAAAGTTATTTCACGGCTATTGAAGCCAGTTGTACTGGCAGGGCGTGCAGGTTTGGGGCGGGTGATGGCCATCAGTGAAAAAGTTTTAGGTGGTATTACAAGCGTTACTGGGTTTAGTGCACTACGGGGTTTTGGTGAGTTTGTTCTGCTAATGCAAGAGGTCATCGACGGATTTCACCGCGCGGGTGAAAAGGTTCTTCAAATTCTGAAGCAGGATTCTACCAGTTTTGTATTGGTAGCTGCCCCAAATAAGGCATCTGCTAGAGGCGCTGAGGCCCTGAGTCGCGAGCTTACCGCTATGGGGTATCACTTGGACGGTATTATCTTTAATCGTTGCCTGCCCAGACACTTACGAGAAGACTTATTGGGCGATCAGTCTGACGATGTGGCAATACTGAAAACTAGAGTGAAAGTCGAGGATTCAGTGGTTAGCCAACTGAAAAGTGATATCGGACGCTCCCAAAGCGGTTCTGGCATGTGGGACGTTCGAGTCGATGATCAATCTTGGGATATCCATACACTAGACGGAATTTTGGCATTTTCAAAGTTATACTCTGACCTCTAGGGTGCTTACAGTCAGCGTATCATGGGTAATTTCTACCTAGTGAATAAGGGGCCCTGCACAAGCTAAACTAGTGATAGGCAAGTTAATGAAATCACTAGATTTGGGTATTATCGATGTCAGTAAGGGCCAACATCTATTTTCAGAGAGCTTTTTTTGTACTAAGGGTCGAGGAAATCGGTCGTTGGACGTTGCAGACAATCTCAGGATTAGGATCATTTGGACTATTTTGGGTGGAAATTATCCGTCAGGCGACGAGACGTCCTGTTCGTTGGGAGCTTATTTTTCAACAACTAGAGTTTGTTGGAAATCAATCTTTAAACATCATATTACTGACTGGCTTTTTTACTGGCGCCGTATTCGCGCTGCAAATCGGTGGAATTTTTCAGATCTTTCGAGCGGAAAGTATCATGGGCGCAGCTACCGGAAAAGCGCTCACGCGTGAGATGGCGCCATTGATGACAGCTTTTCTTTTAACCGGTAGGGCTGGCTCGGCCATGACCGCAGAAATAGCTACGATGAAAGTCAACGAGCAAGTCGACGCCATGGAAGCGATGGCGGTGGACCCCATAAATTATCTTGTCGTTCCTCGTGTTATTGCCTCCATGTTCATAATGCCACTTCTGTGTGGAATTTTTATTTTTATCGGAACTATTGGCGCATTCGTTACTGGCGTTGCTGTGTTTGATGTTGACGTTGGTATTTTTATCGATCGAATCAAATGGATGGTCGAGCCGCGGGATATTTTTAATGGTTTGGAGAAAGCGTTTTTCTTTTCGCTAATTATTGCATCGATAGCTTGTCGTTATGGTCTTAACGCTAGCGGTGGTGCGAAAGGTGTTGGCCGCGCAACAACAATGTCAGTCGTCATGACGCTGCTTGCTGTTTTGATATCCGATGTTTTTATCACGTATGTGCAGTTGAGGCTCTAGACATGGCCGCAATCATCCAGTTCAAAAATATCACAAAAACATTTGGCACCCGAACTGTTCTTGATCATCTTGATTTGGAGATTCCTAGAGGGAAAATCACCTTCATTGTGGGAAAATCTGGTGAGGGGAAGAGTGTAACAATTAAGCACATCATGGGTCTGCTGAAGCCGGACGAGGGTAAGATTGTCGTCAATGGCGAGGATATTACCGATTATAATCATCAGCAGCTTAGAGACTATCGTAAAAAATTCGGTATGCTCTTTCAGCATGCCGCTCTTTTCGATTCAATGACAGTCGGTGAAAATGTAATTTTCCCCCTGAAAGAACACACAAAATTATCTTTGCCAGAGATGTTGAAACGCGTTGAGACTGCGCTCGAACAGGTGGGGTTGCCGAATATGCAGCATAAATATCCCACGGAGCTTTCAACAGGTGAAAAAAAACGCGTTGGTCTCGCGCGTGCGTTGGTGGGGCAGCCTGATATTGTTCTTTATGACGAACCAACAACTGGGATGGACCCTCTGGTCTCGGAAATGATTGACGAGTTGATTGTAAGAGTGAACCACGACATCCAGGGCATAACATCAATTGTGATATCCCATGATTTGAAAGCTGCCCTAGCGACTGGGGAATACATCGTTTTTTTATATAAAGGTAAAATTGCCCTAGCGGGTTCTCCCAAGGATTTCAGGGCGTCAAAAGATCCGGTCGTAAGGCAGTTTTTTAGCGGAAAAGTTGAAGGTCCTATGGAGTTTTTGTGAATCTACCAAATTCGTCGCATCAGAGGGGTCCTAAAGCAGCTCGGTCGCGTACCGATATCAAACTGGGACACATCGGAGATTAGCGTATGTGGAAACAATTAGGCACTGAGTTTAAAGTCGGCGTATTCACGATCGTGGCTCTTTTCACGCTTGGTTATATGCTCTTTGTGCTAAATCCAAACTTATTGAAAGACGCAACGAGGAAGGAATATCACACTATCTTAAAAGATGCCGCTGGCATTATTCCAAAAACGCATGTCAAAACAAACGGTGTTACCATTGGAAAAGTTAGAGGCGTTGATCTGCAGGTCAACACAACCAAGATTATCGTAGAAGTTGATTCGAACGTTAAGCTACCTATGGGTAGTACTATGGAAGTTCGGACTAGGGGCTTGTTGGGTGATGTTTATCTTGAGATAGTTCGCCCTGAAGACACCGGCGAATATATCCCAGAGGGTGGTCTAATCCGGAAGTCGGAAGACCAGATTGATATGCAAGGTGCTATGGCACTCGTCGGTCAGATCGGAAAAGATGTAAAAAAAGTGACTGAACGGTTAGCTAATGTGCTTGGAACCGATGATGGCGAAGAGTCACTGAGAAATGTGATAAAAAACCTTGACGTGACTTTAGCTAATTTAAAAAATTTTAGCGGCAACTTGAACGAAGTGCTTGATGAATCCAACAAAGAACGATTGAATCGCATCCTTGCGTCTGTAGACGACAGCATGGCCGAGGTCAAGGGTGCTTCGAAGAATATTCGATTGATCAGTGAGCGCATTGAGAAGGGCGAGGGTACCATCGGAAAGTTGGTGAATGATGACACCGCAATCCAGGAGATCGAAGGTGCGGTTAAGGATTTAAGAGACGTGCTAGCTCCCGCAACGAAAGTTCAGATCACCATTGATACGCACAGTGAGGCCAGGAAAGATAAGACTGGGCAGACCTACCTCGATGTAATCTTACGAACTCGACCGGACAGATTTTACTTAGTGGGTATGACCGATGCACAAGAGACAGTGCGCGATACCAAAACCGAGCAACTGGATAGCGATGTGAGCCAAGGTGATGTTCCCGCTTATTCAAAAACGCGGGAACGAATCTCTGAAAAGAGGGCGCTCCGCGTCAATCTTCAATTGGGAAAGCGCTGGTATTTCATCACAGCGCGTCTAGGCTTGTTCGAGAGTTCCGGTGGTTTAGCCGCCGATCTTCATTTTTTCCGCGATCGTTTGCGTCTATCGCTCGAAGCTAAGGATTTCAAAAGCTACGACAACGAGTGGCGACGTGTAGCTAGGTTGAAAGCTTATATGCAGGTCTTGTTCTTAGATCACGTTTACTTAATGGCAGGTCTGGACGACATCACGCGCATTCGTAACCCGCTGACCTATGAAGAGCAAAAAGGACCAGTTCCTTTTGCTGGTCTTGGACTCGCATTCAATGATCAGGACCTGAAAGCCTTATTTGGGGCGGCGAGCCTGGCGCGCTGAGGGCCAATTCACTTCGGCGCCTGCTAAGCAGTTTATTCAGAGGTATTTATTGGGGAGCCGCGTTAAAGCTGACCTTGCCATGAGCGGTGTGGCTCCGTGAGTACTAATCTAAATTCCTGACCTTTCGTGATGGTCCCGACCCCTGCTGGTGTGCCCGTGAAGACAATATCACCAGGATGTAGTGTGTTGGTTGTAGCTAGGAATGTCAAAATTTCCGGCACACTGAAAATCATTTTGCTGGTATCGCCTTGTTGGCGTAGCTGATCATCTAGAAAAAACTTGAACGAGAAGTGGCTTTGTCCTTTAAGTTGGCTGGTTGGTACCATGGGTGTAAGTATTGTGGAGCCGGTAAAACTTTTGGCAAGGGTCCAGGGAAGACCTTTTGATTTTAACTGGTGTTGTTTTTCGCGGTGGGTTAGGTCTAGTCCAAGCCCTACAGCATCCACGGCATGCCACGTAACATTTTTGGTGCCGAGTTCTATTTTTATTCCAACTCGAATGACAACCTCAGCCTCGTAGTGGACACCAATTCCATCAAAAGCTACGCCACCGCTCGCAAGGCCTCGAACTGATGACGGGGCTTTAAGGAATACGACAGGTTCAGTGTCTGGCACCTGATTGCCAAGTTCTTTTGCGTGTTCAAGATAATTACGACCGATGCCGTAGATCGTGCCAATAGGAGAGGGTTCATGACCTTCTATTATGAGCATTCTTCCATCCTTTGACGTTATAAGTCCCAGTTTTACGTCTGAAGTATGGTCTTCTAATTGTCCAAGGTCAAGCTGACTCGCATTGGTATCCAAGTCATGGATTGGGCGCGAAGTGTAGTCGCGAATATCCCGCTTAAAAACGCAAGGGTTATAAAAAATTTAATTGGTGCGCTCACAACAAATCCTCCCTCACTTTACATTTTTAAAATCAATTGCAAAGGTTCAATTTAATCGCAAAAAACCGCGACGGAACATTGGCTCTGAAACGCTAGCGGTTGGGTTTCAGCCAAAGCGGCTGTGCCTTGTACTAAAGCTATCGACAGAACTTTCAAATGAGGTCTTGTTAGGCATAAGTGCCATGCTGGAGTGTAGTGAGCTGTCATGGCTGGAGCCAGGAACTTGCTGATTCTGACCTCGTCGTTTGATGGGTCGCGTTTGCTCGAGTTGGCCGATTTCGCTGAGTTCATAGTCGGCGTCAGTCTTTAAAGCGCCATGATCCCAGTCATATTGCAATTCTTCGGCAAGTTTACGAATCTTACGCGTACTGCGCCATCTGATTAAGAAAAACGGAACAACTAAAGCGAGAAAGCCGCCGCTAAGCGCGCCGCCGAGGAGCATTTCTTTGTGGTAGCGTTTTGGTGCGATGCCAGGGACGTTTATAGATGTCATGCTTTTCCATGCGGCATCGAAAGTCGCGGGATTTGCGAAGTTGCTTGCTAGGTCACTGTATGTCAAAAGATAGGATTTATCGCCGCCGGATACGACGATTTGCATTTGCATCATTTGATAGTTATTCACGGTCAACTGGGAAAAAAGGACGACACCATCATTCTTTTCTTTATAGTCAAACAACTTCGCTTCAGTGAAAGCGAAATCAGATAAATAGGAGTCTCTGATGATCATTTTACTAATTTCAAGCTTCAACTCATCAATGGACTTCGCATCGATGGGGCGTGCTTTAGAGAGAGTCAATAATGAAATGTTTCTAGCGAATATTGGTTTGGAATAGTCAGTCGGTGTTGCGCCATTGGTAGGCGAGACCTCTTTCATCACTAAAGTCATCCCGGCGGCTTTGCGTTCCAATAGCCAACCCTTGATTGGCGTGAGGGATAGACCAGGGGTCAGTTCAATGTTTGAGCCGTCTGATATTTCTTCTGACCGGCTATCTTCAGAAGCAGAGATGGCGACGCCAGCGAAGCCACAGAGCCCGCTGAGAATAATCAGCGATGTGGCGAGCGTCATTTTGGAGATTCGGATGCGGAGCTTTTTTTTCATGGCGAGACCTCAACGACAGATGATTGGAGCAACAACTTCAGCATTAAACCGGCATAGGATCCGGCTTGCCCCTTGGTGGTAGGGGATTATTAACCTTTTACATTATAAAAGTTAAAAATCAATGAATTTCTATTGATATATAAAAGTATTATATTTTTTATAAAATAGTCTTAAAAAACACTCGGAAGTCCGGGCTTTTATTTAAAAAAAATCAAATAAAAACAATTACTTATAAAAAAAGAGAGCAGACCCGCAAGGTGGGTCCACACCCAATGTCCACAGCAGAGAAGGATTAAAAGTCAATAATTACAATATCTTATGGAGCCCTACTGGGGAATAACCACTTCAATGGTAGCATCACTGGTGGCGTCCGGAGCTCCCCGTGACAAACTGATTGGTGGCAGGCTGATTTCTTTAGCCGCACTACCGTCCACGATCGTCCCTGCAGTCCAGGTTCCTAAATAAAATTCTGATCCGCATTGCGCCATGACGCTGGCACAGCTAATCGTTTTCGCCGCCGGGTCGGTCAAATTCGCAAAGGTGCACTGGCCGCTGTTTTGTGCAGTCGATTCGTACATGGCCACATTGTTGACCAGAGAAGGGGTGCATTTAATTGTGCATGTGCAGTTTGACACAGCGTTTGGCGCCGTCAGATCAACTTTAAGCTTCCACACCATTGCGACGGGAGCTGGCATAATGGTGTTTGGAATGGTCGGCGGTGACACGTACTTCTGCTGAACAAAAGCAAGTCCGTAAAGCTTGCCCTCAGAACTATTGATTTTTACGCTGGAGGCAAGGTACATCAGACCTGCTTCGGCTCGCCAGTTGGCAACTCCAATATCGGTATTCCCCGTTTCGACGCGTACGTCACATTGGTCGTCTTTTTTTACACCTTGGGCTTTGAAGGTCACCTTGTTGCCGTCACCTTTCACGCCGTTAACGTTGGCTATGCCGCAGCGTGCTAGTGTATAAACTAATTCAGTTCGCTCTTGATCGGCAGGTCGAAGACCGATGATCTGAATCTCAATTGGTACAGCCTCAGACGTATCAGTTATGGGTTTCAGGGTGGTTCGACAGTTGGAGGCCAGCAGAGCGCCAAGCGCCATGAAAATAAGTCTAGAGACTGATGAGTTGAATTTGAGCATAAAAGCCTCCCGATTGGTGACGATGCGATACAAAAAATCGCTCCGGCCGCGACGACCCGTTGACCTAATTAATTGTGCTTGGCACATTAGCGTAGCGTACCAAAAATATCTTAAACTTGTAAGTATTTCGGAAGGTTCTTATGGCGTTGATTGAAGTTGAAGGCCTTTCCAAGTTTTATGGCCCTCACGCCGCTGTCAGCGATGTGAGTTTTAAGATCAATGAAGGTGAGATCATTGGGCTTTTGGGTTTAAATGGTGCGGGTAAAAGCACCATTCTGAAAATTCTCGGCTCCTTTCTCCTGCCTGCCGCCGGGCGTGCACTCATGGCAGGTTTTCCGGTTGAAGAGAGATCGGAGAAAGTGCGGGAGATAATCGGTTATCTTCCCGATCGTCCGCCTCTTTACGACGAAATGCGGGTGGTTAGTTACTTAAGGTATGTCGCCCGGCTTAAAAACGTTCGATCGGCTCATGTGGATGCGCGAGTCGCTGACGTGATCGCAAAGACCAACCTGGAAGAAGTGGCATGGGACCCCTTGGGGGAGCTATCACACGGATTTCGTCAGCGAGTCGGTATTGCGCAAGCGTTGATCCACAATCCGCCAATTCTAATCCTCGATGAACCCATCAATGGTTTGGATCCGGTCCAGATCGTGGAGATGCGGGATTTGATTTTATCTCTGAAGGGAACCCATACGGTTATTCTTTCAAGCCACATTCTTTCCGAGATTACCAAAACGTGTGATCGTATTTTGATTATCGATCAAGGTCGGCTTGTGGCTGAAGGTCAAGAATCTGCGCTGCAACAGTCGCATGTGAAGAGTATGAGAATAAGTGTCAAAATGCGCGGACATTTCCCGGAGGGCGATGTCGCGCGTATCAGCGGTTTGAAGATTCTTAAAAAGGACACGCTCAATGGTGCAGATATTCTTGATCTAAAGTTCGAATGTGAGGGTGACTTAAGGGGGGATCTTGCCGCAGTTTTGGTGCGCTCAGGCGCCACTCTATTAGAGATCAAAAAAGATAGCGATGATTTGGAGACGTTATTTATGAATCTTGTAAAAGCAAAAGCTGACTAAGCGACGAGGAGATGGCACACCTATGGAAAAAATTTGGTATATAGCTTCCAGGGAGCTTGCGGCATACTTCACCACTTGGATGGGATATATTATTATCGCTCTCGCGCTCATTATTGATGGTCTTTTGTTCAATGCGTTTGCTCTGGGCAATAGTGCCAAGCTTTCGTCAGAAGTGCTGGAGAGTTTCTTTTACTATTCTAGCGGCATGAGCATGGTCGCCGGCATACTCCTTGCCATGAGACTTATGGCCGAAGAGAAGCAGAATGGCACGATCGTATTACTGTTTTCTTCGCCCGTAACTGAACGTCAAATTATCTATGGGAAGTTTTTGTCCGCATTTTTATTTTCAATGGTTTTGCATGCGGCATCTCTATATATGCCAGCTTTGATCATGGTCCACGGCAAAATATCTGTTGGGCATGTGATTTCGGGATATCTCTGTTTGGCCCTGCTGGGAGGGCTAACGGCGTCCATGACATTATTTGTCTCCACTCTCGCACCCAATCAACTGGTGGCTGCGGTGGGGGGGGCTTTTATAGTGGTCGTTTTTCTTGTTCTTTGGATGCTGGCCAAAGTTGTTGATCAGCCACTGAAAGACATATTTGCCTGGCTGGCGATTCACAACGACCATTTTACGCCTTTCGGTAGTGGCGTGGTAAATCTCAAAGATCTAGTTTTTTATTTTGGCATGATCATTTTTTTCCTGGAAAGTTCGACCATGGCGCTCACCGGTAGGCGTTGTCAAGGTTAGGGCGTATGGGCGTGAACCTGTTTTAATTGGGGAACGATAGATAATGAAGGGTTTGAAATTTTTGGAGTCAATTAGATTGATATGCCCGTTGCTTGGAGCGGCGTTAGCTTTTTTGGGTGAACGATATTTCTTTGGGGATAGTCTTCATTGGTGGATTAGTGGGACTGGCTTGAGTTTAGTTTGCCTTGGTATTGTCGTTGCCTGTCTTTGTCTTTTGAATGCCAAGCAACAGGGGTTTCATCGTGAGACCCCGTCTTGGCGACTCTCCATAATTTGGCAGAGCATGGTTCTCTTGTCCTTTATAGTGTTTCTCGTTTACAGAAACATCCTGGGTGAACGACCTCATCCGGATACTTTAATGGATAAAGTTCTGCTTGGTACATGGCTGGTTGCCGGCGTTCTGGGCTTATTCATGGGGTTTGGCGTCGAGTGGTCTAAGTTGAAAAATGGTCGCGGCCAATTTGCGGAGCCCCAGCGTGTGCAACTTGCGGCGATGAGCTGGCTGAAAATCGGCATGTTGGCCATCGTCATCGCGTGCAGTAATTATTTCGTGGTTAAAAGAAATGTTAGTTGGGACTTGAGTTATTTGAAAACAAGTCGACCAAGTCCGTCGACCTTTCAGATGATTAGCGGGCTTTCACAAAATGTGGATGTGGTCTTGTTTTTTCCAGCAGGCAATGAGGTTTTATCGCGAGCTCGCATGTACTTCGATGAAATTGGGAAAAGCGGGGCGAAGCTAACAGTCAGTTTTTACGACATGGAAACGAGCCCTGTTCAGGCGGAGGAGTACAAGGTAAGTCGGAATGGTTTTGTAGTTTTGCGATCGAGTGACTTGATTGAGAGGTTTGACCTGGGGTTGACCCTGGATTCCGCGCGGAAAGGTCTTAAGAATCTTGACGTGGAATTTCAAAGGGCTTTGACCAGTGTAACTCAAAAGAAAAAAGTTCTTTATTTCACACGCGGGCACGGTGAGCTGGGGTGGGTCAGTGATGAGAAGGAGTCCGAGGGGCTTCGCTCAATAAAGAAACTCGAGAATTACCTCAGAAACTCTGGCTATACCTTGCGTTTTTTTGGGCTCAGTGACGGCGCGGCTAATAATGTACCTCCAGATGCGGACGCAGTCGTCATTGTGGGCGGTAGCCAGCCGTTTTTGGCAGATGAAGCTCGCGTTATACAAAGATATGTTGAGTCTGGTGGTAAGCTTCTAGTTATGTTGGATGTCGATGTCCCTACGGATACGACATTATCTCCCGGGGTAAGAGACGCTAGTAAAGATCCATTGGTGCGCTGGCTTAAAGATTCAGGGGCAGAGTTCAAGGCTGCAGTGCTCGCTAATGAAACGAACCATGTGAAGGCCACCGGCTCACCTGTCGACAAATGGTTTTTATATTCCAATGTATTTACCTCCCATGCATCGGTTCAGACCCTTGCGAGGAACGAACAACGTGCGGCTTTGATCGCTTTGAAAGCAGGCTACTTTTTGACTCGTGGGGATCATCAAGGTTGGGCAGTTTTCGACACGGTTCGAGCCCTGTCGGATACGTTTGTGGATGAAAATAAGGATTTTCGTTTCAATGAGAAGTCTGAGACCAGGGAGCCGCGTGTCCTGGGAGTGGCCTTGGAGCAAAAAATACCAAAAGGGTCGGTTAAGCCTGTCGGCAGAGTGGTGGCTTTTGCGGATGCGACCGCAGCCAGTGACGCGCTGATTGAGAATCAAGCAAATCTCTTATACATCGTCGATTCTTTGCGATGGATGTTTGGCGAAGCGTCAGTGCTGGGGGTTCCGTCCTCGGAGGAGGATATTCCCATCCGCCATTCCAAGAAAGAGGATATAGCCTGGTTCTATGGCACTGTTGCACTGGTTCCTGCGTTGATTTTGATCGTTGGGAAGTTTGCCACGTCGCGAGCAAGGCGTTCCCGACGGCGTGGTGGGGCGGAGGAGCAAAAGTGAAAGGCGCATTTTCAGGACTGTGGATTTGGGTTGGAGTTATGGTCGTA
>JBAXLR010000032.1:0-20530 GCA_037134655.1 bacterium
CCCATCACAACTAAGCCAGTTGACTACAAAACCAACAACGACAACGACAGCAACTGCACTAGCTACAACTACCAAAGCCATCATCGCCATCCACGATACAACCCTCGGACCTGCACTTGGCGGAACACGCATGTGGGACTATGCCAATACCGATGCCGCACTCTTCGACGTTCTGCGACTTTCTCGCGGTATGACTTACAAGGCTGCATGTGCCGGTCTTAATCTTGGTGGCGGCAAAGCTGTCATCATTGGCGACGCAAAGAAAATTAAAAGCGAAGCCTTGTTTCGTGCCTTTGGTCGCTTCGTTAACAGCCAAGGTGGTCGCTATATCACTGCAGAAGACGTCAACATTAACGTCAGTGACATCGAACAAGTCGCTTCGGAGACACCTTATGTGACTGGCGTTACGAGCCGACCAGGCGGATCAGGTGATCCATCACCGGTAACTGCTTGGGGTGTTTTCCACGGGATTCGTGCATCCGTTAAGCAACGCTTGGGCAAAGATAACATCAAGGGACTTAAAGTCGCGGTCCAAGGCTGCGGAGCCGTAGGTCGATACCTCTGCCAATACCTTAACGAGGCCGGAGCACACTTAATTGTTAGCGATATTGATCAGGAAAAAGTCAGTGCATTAGTTGCGGCCCACGGGGCTAAAGCTGTCGAGGGTCACGCCATTTATGGCGTCGATGCCGACGTGTTTGCCCCCTGTGCTCTGGGAGCAATTGTCAACGACGAGACCATTCCTATGTTCAAGTTCCCGATCATCGCCGGTGGCGCCAACAACCAGCTACTCGACGAACACAAGCACGGCAAAATTCTTCGCGAGAAAAATATCCTCTACGCGCCAGATTATGTGATTAACGCCGGTGGACTGATCAATGTTTATAATGAACTCCGCGGATACAACGCGGAGGTGGCGCGTAATCAAGCTGCTGGTATCTACAATACTCTCTTAACAATTTACTCAGACGCCGATAAGCAGGGTATATCAACGCACGCCGCGTCAAATGCTGTAGCGGAAAGGCGCATCAATAGCGTGAAGGCTGTGACAGGATTTAAACACTCCTACGACAATCAGTCTTGGATTCGCCGCTGATCGCAATCAGGCCCCGTAGGTTAAGAACCGAAGCTAAGGCCACAGTCCGGACATCTCAGGTTTTTAGTCTCAAAACTAAAACCACAGGCTGGGCAAGTGGCGTGCGTTTTCGTATCGTCAAAAACTTGATTAAGTAGCCGTACGTCTGCCCCTAGATCTTCCAAGGCCTTGAGTCGATCACCAACAATGATTCTTTGAATAGAGTCTACATCCTGAGGATGCACCCATACTTCTTTCGATGGCGAGCAACCTGACGTGCAAGTTTGCTGGTTGTAGACGGAGGCTACTTCAATCCCCTCCTTAGCTAAACGCGCTTGGAGCCACTCGGCGTCACGCGTGGGCAGAATGGCAAAAATTTGCTTATCTTGCATGGGACCTCCAAAAACTTAACGGTCAAAGGACCTAAAAAGATTTATACGGCCGCGACTAACGTCAACAGTTCGAACCTCTTCTTCAAGCCCGTTGGTTTTAACAATCATTTGATAGCGACCTGGAGCGAGTCGAATGCGGGTCACAAAGAACGCCTGCGGCAGGGTCGACCAAGAACGAGTGTCTGCGGTTTCAGTCGCATTGTTTAGAACGTTAACCGCAAGACCGGCCAATGGCCCGAAATTTTTTTGCGCCTGATAATTCATCTGCCCTTTCAAAACCAGTCGCGCCATCTGCTTGGCGATCATGCGCGCTCTGCGGTTTTCGAGGGAGTCCTTGGCTACCGCGTCAAAGTAGATTGTATTTTCCGCGCTGTAAAAATTACGTCCTTCGATCAAAACACCAGTGCCACGATTATCGAGGAGATTTGGCTTAATGATCGGCGATGAAAAACGCACAAGTTGATTTCCAACCGTCAAAAACTGCTCTTTGGGAAACTTGCGCGCCACGCGACCAAGCTCATGCACAACGACTACTTCACCGCTGTTGAGCAGCTGAGACTCGTTGCCAAGGGCATAGACACCATTTAAATTTTGGCCGTATTTATCCAATACTTCTTTAAGCCTGTCGGTGCGCTTACGTAAATACAAACAGCGGTAAAGCCCCTGGACAACCCCCTTGGGTACTGTTCCAATAATATAATCGGAAAAATCGCCCTCATATAACTGAACGGCTTTTCTGTAGTCGACGATGGCGCTATCCAATTCACCGCGCGACTCATAGATCAGTGCGCTCAAGTATCTTGCGTGGGCATCCTCACGGTAGCGATACTTGCCGTCCGGATTAAATTGCTGACTGATTTCATTTAGTTTTGTATTGATTTTCCTGGCTTGAATCACCGCTTCATTCAACTGTCCAAGCCCAATATACTGATGGGCGAGCATGGCGTGAATCGCCACTTTCTCGTAGTCTTCGCCCTCATAGTCTTTGGAAGATTCACTAACAACTACACTCGTAGCGGTTTTGCTGATGCTGACCGTGAACAGCTCGTCGGCGATGCGGTCTGCCTCAAACCAAAGTTTACGACTTTTTGCATACTCGCCTTTGCGGTCAAAAATAGTCGCCGACTCAAGGTTCCACAACAGGCGATCTTCTGATCGATCTTTCAAGCCAGTTTCAGCGAGCTCTTTTAGAGCGCGATCGTAATCGCCTTGATCAAAAGCCTCGCGCATGACTGCCATTTTATGCGTGTAAGACGCACAAGCAATAAGGCCGCCCATTGAGGCGGCCAAAATTAAACCTGTTAGAACAGCGAAGCTCACACGACGCCCTTTTACCATTTAGCACCGTTACGCTTGATGTCCTTGGAAATCTCCTTTTTTTCAGCCCATGTGATTTCCGAAGTCTCAATGTTGACCAATTTCATTTGAATTTGATAATAGGTGTTCTTCAGATTTTCATTGGTGTGAGTCTTGCTAGAAATAGCGCCAACCAATAGGAAATCAGCTCCAGCCATGTTTCCCTTTTTCTTCTTGGAGCTTTCTGCAACTACGCCACTGTCTTGAAAATCTAGTTCTTCTAAAATTTGATCACGTCGTGCTTTTTCAAGGAATCGCACTTCTCCGCTGTTGATCAATTCAGTTTCCATGAATTCGGTGAGAGCGACGGTGTCGATGTGCTCATCGGTACGATTTTGTACATCCTGAACGATCACGATTGGCTTTTTGCCGCCGTTACCTTTTTTGAAGTTTGCGAGCCAGGGGCGGCCGAGTGCTGACGTCAACATGGTTTTCATCAATGACTGAGTATCTGTCTGACTCCATTTGTCATCGATGATACGAGGTTTCTGAGGGTCCTGATACTCGCCGGACATGGTTGGTGTACAGCTGGATACAGAGCAAACGACAGCAGCAAAACCAAGGGCGATCAACTTTTTAGAATTCAGCAAATTCATGCAACTTTCTCCTGGGGGATTCAAAGGTTGTTTCATATGAAAACATTCAAAGGCGTAGTTTTATGTTACAATATTACAACGGGAGCGTGAAAAACTCCAAGTCCGGCCTATAAAAGGAGACTCCATGTTTTACTTGCTTATTAAACGAGCAGCCTTGGTTGGCTTCATTGCACTCGCCTTATCAAGCCTTGAGGGTGGCTTATTCGCGTCAGGCTCTTTGGCCACACCAAATTCTCCTCTGCCAGTAACGTCAGGGAATCGAAGCATCTATTTAAATGGCATCGATATATCCAGCGCTCGCAATCAGGATTTGAGGAATGTGCACATTAAAATATCTGATGGCGGAGATATTTACATTAGCGCGCCTCAGTACCAAGTAACCGAGGAAGAGACTTTTTTACCGCTGTCCAGCTACACATCGAAATCGCCTCTACCAGAGCACAAAGCTCCACAAGCTATGAATGCTCCGAAGTTACCTTCGGAAAATGTTGAAAAATCTACAAGTAAAACAGCAACTGCACCCGCTACCGAGAGCGCTAATCCTCCTAGTTCGCCAGTTCTACCGGCGCAGCCTGCAAGTAATCTTCCGCCCAAAACGGGGAGATGACGGGGTCCCTGACCATGCTTAAAGCGCGGGTTGATGCCATTCGGCAAAAGATCACAACCTATTGCGAACAGTCTGGAAGGTCAACTTCGGCAATTCGGCTAATCGCTGTCAGCAAGACTTTTAGCGCAGAAAATATTCGCCAAGCTTACGACTGCGGCCTTAGAGACTTTGGCGAGAACTATGCAGATGAACTGCTTGATAAATACGAAAAGCTCCAGGACCTAAAAAATATTCGTTGGGTCTTTATCGGCCAACTGCAATCCAACAAGATACAGAAGATCGTGCGTGCTGCCGATGAAATTCAGTCTATCGCTAGTGAGAAACACGCACGCTACATTGAACGCTACGCAAAAGAATTTGGCAAAAAAAATCTTGCCGTCTGGATCGCGGTCAACGCCGGCGACGAAGAGACAAAGCAAGGCGTAAGTATTACAGATCTTCCGATACTCGCTGATTTCATCACCACGAGCTGCCCTCACCTCTCACTTCATGGCCTGATGGCCATTCCGCCAGCACAGTACGCTGATCCCAAACCAATTCCCCACGGTGCGATCCTAGTACCAGAACTTTACTCGTCACTACGCAAGGCCGCGTTGAATGTTGGTCTTGGCAAGCTCAGTCTTGGCATGTCAAATGATTTAGGTCTTGCTATTTCTGCCGGCACCGATTGCGTGCGTATCGGCTCTGCCATTTTCGGAGAGCGGAAATAACCGTTCCATCACAAGCAGCCTGCGTTAGTTCAGAGTTTTTTGCGTTCCTCGCACACCATTCAAACACATAAGAATCCACGATTCATTGACTAATGATTGACGGATGCTGGCCTCATGGGTCAATGATTTACAGACTTAGAGTGATCTTTTGACTAAATGACTTGTGGAACAAGAAGTTGGCACCACGTTTGCAACATCTTAGCTGATGTTTAAACACTCATCAAAAAGGAGACCGTTCATGCCAGTTTCAATGCAGATCCAACGTCAATTCGATGCGCTTCACAGAGACGCTCAAAGGGTTTTGAGCACGATTGATAACCTTTCAAATGACATTGACCGCGCCAACAACCAAGGAACCAAACCAGCTACCGAGACCAAAACGGCCAAAGAGGTCATTAATTTTGATACTCTGCGTTCGAGTCTTGGGCACTTGCGTCAAAAAGTGGAAGATACAAGTAAGACCATTGCACGGGGAGCTGAGCAGCTGGACTCACAGGTACACTCGAAGCCTTACCCTTTCATCGCAGGTGCTATGGGAGTCGGAGCACTCGCAGCCCTTGTTCTGGAGCGGAGTTTGGTCCATCGTAAGTAATTATAGCTGTTGACACAAGGTGGAGGCTGAACGCATGCCCTTGGATATTGAGCAAAACGAGCACTGTAGAATTTTGCACAAGGAAACATTGGAAGTTTTCGAGTCTCTTGGGAAGCTTGGCGATCGTTTTCACGATCCTGGACACCGTGTGACCGATGCCGAGGCTCAACAAAGTATTGAATATTTACGAGCTGATCTTGACCGATTATCTAACGACATAAATCTCGCCCGAGACGGGGATACGGTATCCAGCCGAACGGAAGAATCGGCTGGCAGTGAATTGTTACTGCCAGCCATTCTTAGCGGACTAGCTTTGGGAGCCGTGATAGAAAAGTAAGTGGGCGGCGGTTTCTTGACCAAGCCATCGATATCGCCGCCCTGATTTTTAGCAATCCGAAGCAATCTGAAAAAAAATCCGCAAAAAAAGCCTTTAGCTTTCAGCGAACAGCCGGTGCCGTAACCCTTTGGATAGGTCTACTCCTAGGATTAACTATGGCCTCCACGGCCACTTTGGTCTGGGGCCTTTATCATCTAGGGATTAATTCAGTCAGCCCACCAATTCTTCTATTATCCATATCTGCGGGGTGTGGGGTTCTTGCCTGGTTATCATTGACCAAGCTTGGTGAACGCATTTTCGCCCTTTAATTAGCAATTCAAATATAACTTGACCCACGTTCATCCAAGCGTCTATTATCATTTGGAAATCTCCCCAAATGAGGATTACCCTATGTCGGATGCTGTGATTCAAATGGTCTCGTTCGTGGTTGAGCTGATCTTAAATCTTGTTCAGGTGATTGTCATCGCCTCGGTTATTATTTCTTGGGTTGGAGCAGACCCCTACAATCCGCTCGTCCAACTGATTCGTAACATGACAGAACCCCTATACAGACCGTTTCGAAAGTTGACCCAGGGGTTTAGTGGGCCCATTGATCTGGCTCCTCTCATTATTCTGCTAATTATCACAACCCTCCAGCGAGGGATTTTACCGCACATTAAAATGCTGCTTTTAAATCCCTCCTAGGAGCACCTCGTGGCCTCTCTCGTAGCGCATGCTGTACCAGCTCTTTTGCTTGCAGCGACCTTATACAACTGCGGACGCGTCGGCACCGAACTCGGCAAAAGTGAACGCGCCGAATACAAGATAGTCTCGTCACCACCGTTGGCGTCCATGGATCCCAAAATCCTCGATACCATGCTGTTGGGACATGGCGGCCTTTACGATGATTTTGCCACGATTTGGTCCATCCAAATTCTTGCAGAGCCTAATTTAAAAAACATGACTACTGCTGATGAACTTAGTAAAACGTTGCTCAAGATCCTCAAACATCAACCCAAGATCGAGGGTATTTACCTCCTGTCTTGTTATGTCCTGGGGCTTGATTTTCAGCGCGGTGATTTATGTGACAACATTAGTATCGAAGGCCTTAAAGCGTTTCCCGACAGTTGGCGAATTCCGATGACTCAGGGGTTTATGGCAAGTTTCGTTACCAAAGATGATTTGAAAGCTGCCGCTTTTTACGAGCTCGCAGCGTCTAGACCAAAAAGTCCAGAGTATGTTGGACGACTCGCCAAACGTTTAACTGCGCGTGGCTATGCTGATGGCGAAGACCTTAGCGAGACGGTTAGACTCATGTCCGAGGTGCCGGGCGGATCTCGGATCATTGAAATTTTACAACAACGCCTTAAAAACTCAGCGCCACCTGCACCATCCGGAGTTTCACCATGAGCCAAAATAATAAAGAGCCGATCGCGTTAAAACAAAACCCTAGCACTCCACTCTTATCCCTGCGTGGCGTGGAGAAAACATTTCGAAATGATGTCTTTAAACCACCCGTGCAGTCCCTAAAAGGAATCGACCTCGACTTCCCAGAGGGCGTTTGCACGGGGCTTGTTGGGCATAATGGCGCCGGTAAAACCACAACCATCAGAATGATTCTTGGACTTATTAAGCCTGATCGCGGAGCAATTCTATTTAAAGGCGAACCCATCGCCCGCGACCGCAGAGCCACTATTGGTTACATGGCCGAATCAGCCCGTTTTCCGGGTGGACTTACTGCCAGTGAAATCCTCAAAACCCAATTGGCGATCCACGGCGTACCAAAATCCATGCGCCCAACTGAACTCGTGACAACTAAACTTGAATCGGTAGGTCTTGCAAAACATGCAAACCGACGTATTCGTGATTTCAGCAAGGGCATGATGCAACGCCTTGCCTGGGCGCACGCCACTATTCACAGTCCAGACCTGCTAATATTGGACGAGCCATTTACGGGGCTGGATCCACTTGGTCGCATCACCATGAAAAACTGGATCCTCGCCGAGAAAAAACGCGGCGTCAGTATTTTACTGTGCACCCATGAACTACCGCAGATCATGTCCCTTTGTGATCACATCCATATACTAAGACAAGGAAAGCTCGTTTACTCATCCCTCGACAATCATGTGCCGGGCGGATCCCTTGACCAAACTTTGCCACGCTATTTCGTTGACCTCAGTGGCACGACCGTCGATGCCCTCGAACAATTGCGAACAAAACGCAATCTCCCCAAGTGGCAGGTTGCCCAACAAGAAGGTTTCCTCGTTCGTATGGGCTTTAAAGATTATCCATCAGCTGTGGCTTGGCTTGAACCTGCCATGGCCAGTGGCTACGTCATCGTGAAATTTGGTGATGACAACAGTGCGACTGAAGAACAGCTACTCGTGCATTTTAAAGAGGAGTTTTCCCTATGACGAAAGGCCTCATAGCTTGGTGGTATTTAACCAAGGAAAGTTTTAACTTCCTCAGAAGAGACCGCATATTCTTACCAATCATCGGCATTGGGTTAGCCGTAGCGTACTTCGCAAACTTGGCAAGTTCTTGGACGTTTGAGGGCTGGGATAAAATATTATTTGATGTTGGGTTTGCCGGCTTTCGCTTAACGGGCGGACTCGTTGCCATTTTGTGGGGTGTGCGCATGATCACTGACCCCCTGCAAGACCGCAGCATTGAGCTGAGAATTGCCGCCCCCACCGCCAGGTTCACCTGGATCTTGGCAAGATACTCAGGACTGGCGTTTTGCTTAATCCTTATGGGCGCTATCTTCATGGGCACCTGGCAAGGCCTCATGGTCCTGAACAAATTTGGGACCATGAATAACCAGCAAAATTGGACCATGGGCATGATTGTTTGCGAGTGGCTGGTGCTTGGATCCTTGGGGCTTCTTGCCGGCACTATCGCCTCATTTTCAACTGCGATTTTCGTCACACTCGCAGCTTGGATCACCGGACTTGTGGCGCCTATTATGGCTGGCACTTTGCTGCCAGATACAGACCCACTGCAGCGAAGGCTTATGGAAACGATCGCCAATCTTTGGAACTTCCAAAGGTTTAACATGATTGAAAGACTAGAGGCCGGGCAAGTGACCGCTAGCCTGCCTGATCTAATCCAGCGTCTATCTTGGGGTGGATCGGTTCTTTTGGGATGTCTTATTCTTTCGTCCTGGATATTTCAGCGTAAGGATTTGACCTAGGCCTTATTTGACATGGTGGGGAACGATAAGTGGAAGCCTGCACCTTCACAGCTTGATTTTTTTAACAAACTCTATTAGTGATACGCTTTGAGGCACTGATTCTATGTATCACTATGAAATGAATGAAATAGCCCTTAAGCGGGAAAAAGACGCGGCCCGGGAGCTCAGGAAGTCCCGTTGGTGGCAAAACAAGATTGCCGCCTCTCCTGCCTGCTATTATTGCGCGAAGACTCTGACTAAAACTGAATGCACCATGGACCACGTGGTGCCATTGGTTCGTGGCGGCAAGTCTACCAAAGGCAATATCGTAGTCGCCTGTAAAGACTGTAATAACAGCAAAAAAGACAAATTGATCTTAGATCTAAGTGCCGTTTGATTGCGAAGCATTACCCAACTTCTGGGGTGACTTGAGCCTAAATATTACAGGCCCGCATGAGCCAAACCACAAGACCCAGCATTAACAGCAATTGAATATAGTGATACCAACGCACTTGCCCCGAGATTCCACCGAGCTGCGATTTGTTGCCTTTCTGCTTTCGCATAGCCGCTTCATAACCGCCATTGAGATGATTTTTGTCTTTTTTTTGGGCGCCCACGCGCTTTTTTGCCTCGTTAATATCCGTAATTTTTGATTTGTCAGTCATGACTTTCAGCGTTCCTTTGACTGTGCTACAAACTGGCTTTTACTCTCAACAAACTGTGGGAATATTCGCACTTAGTTAGGTGTTTATCGAAATGATCTCGAGCCTTCAAAATAACAAGACTGTCATTAATCGACCTTTGGTCATTGTACCGACCTACAACGAGGTCGACAATGTTGTTTCACTTTGTGAGCGAATTTTTGCGGCGGTTCCTCACATTCACGTTTTGTTTGTTGACGATAACAGTAAAGACGGCACCCGGGATCGAATTGATGAGTTAATGCAAACATATGCTGGAAAAGTGCATATCCTTAAGCGCGCCGGAAAACTGGGGCTTGGGACGGCCTATATAGCTGGCTTTAAGTGGGCCCTTGCTAACAATTATGACGCTTTGATTGAAATGGACGCCGATCACTCCCATGACCCGAAAGAGCTCGCCGTTTTCATCGACAAACTAGCCATCCACGATGCCGTGGTGGGAAGTCGCTACTGCGTTGGTGGCGGCACGGAGAACTGGAGTTTTTTCAGAAAATGCATCAGTGTATTTGGAAGCTTTTACAGCCGCGCTATTCTAGGGATGACCACGCGTGATCTGACCGGGGGATTTAACGCGTGGCGTCGTGACACCATCATTGCCATCAACCCAGATCTCGTTAGAAGCGAAGGGTATTCATTTCAGATCGAACTAAAATACCGCGCCCATTTGGCAGGAAAGTCGGTAATTGAATCCCCTATTCTCTTCTCTGAACGTCGCGCGGGACAATCAAAAATGAGCTTTAAAATTGTCCTTGAGGCCATGGTCCGCGTGTGGGCCTTGCGAGCCATTGCCACTGATCAAACTAAAGCGTCACCTACAACACCATGAACCCTCGCTACAAGATATTATTTGACCCAGTCAGGATTGGGCCCGTCACCACTCCAAACCGCTTTTATCAAGTGGCACACTGTAATGGCCTTGGACATCGCTATCCGAAATCCCTGGCCGAACTTCGCGGCATCAAGGCGGAAGGTGGCTGGGGTGTCGTCTGTACGGAAGAAGTCGAAATCCATCACACCAGTGATCTATCTCCCTTCCACGAAGGGCGACTTTGGGATGATGGTGACATGAATGGTCTGCGTCTCATGACCGAAGCCGTCCACCAGCATGGCTCACTAGCTGCCATTGAACTGGTCTATAGCGGCATGAACAGCACTAATCTCTACTCGCGCATGCCACCTATGGGACCAAAATCCATGGGTATCACTGGAGGCTGTGGCTTTGATCCGGTGCAATCTAAAGTTATGGACAAGCAAGACATTCGAAATGTGCGCAGGTGGCATCGCCAAGCCGCAATTCGAGCCAAGAAGTCTGGTTTTGATGTCATCTACTGTTACGCAGGCCATGGGCTGACGCTACCCATGCAGTTTATGCTTAGACGTTACAATGACCGCACCGACGAATACGGTGGATCCTTGGTAAACCGTGTTCGTTTTTTCAAAGAACTTATCGAGGACACCAAGGAAGCCGTTGGTGACAAATGCGCCGTGGCCGTGCGATTTGCGGTTGATGAACTTCTCGGAAAAGATGGCATCACTCACAAAGGCGAAGGCTATGACATTGTCGCCATGCTCGCAGAACTTCCTGACCTCTGGGACGTCAATATCAGCGGCTGGAGCAATGATTCCGCCACATCACGGTTCGAAAAAGAAGGCTACCAGGAACAGTACACTGCATTTGTCAAAAAGCTCACGACGAAACCGGTCGTTGGGGTGGGACGCTACACATCACCTGATTCCATGGTATCGGCCATCAACCGCGGTGTCCTTGATCTGATCGGCGCGGCAAGGCCGTCCATAGCTGATCCATTTTTGCCAAATAAAATAAAAGAAGATCGTCTTGACGATATCCGCGAGTGCATTGGCTGTAATATTTGCGCAGCGGCCGACATGAAGGTAGTTCCCATTCGGTGCACACAAAATCCCACCATGGGCGAAGAATGGCGCCGTGGTTGGCATCCCGAAAAAATCTCCGCAAAAAAATCCAATAAAGAGATTCTTGTCGTTGGTGCCGGGCCATCTGGCCTTGAATGCGCGAGGGCCATGGGCCAACGCGGCTACCCGGTCACTCTCGTTGATTCTAAACCAGAGTTTGGCGGACGAGTTTTATTGGAATCACGCCTGCCGGGCCTTAGTGAGTGGAGACGTGTGGCCGAGTGGCGCTTATCAGGGGCGCAGCGGCGGGATAACGTTCAGATGTTTCCAGCCAGTCACATGACGGCTAAAGACATTCTTGACACCGGTATTCGTGACATCATTGTTGCGACCGGGGCACGGTATCGCCGCGACGGCGTGGGACGATCGACTCACTACCCGATCAGTGGCTATGAAACTGCAAAGATTTTTACGCCTGACGACATCATGGACGGGCAAACGCCGAAAGGCCAAGTGGTGATCTATGATGATGATCACTTCTATATGGGAGGAGTCATCGCTGAGCTTCTAGCCAATAAAGGCTGTGACGTCACGATCATCACATCGTCTCCCATGGTTTCATATTGGACACAGTTCACTTTGGAACAAGAAAAAATCCAAAGTCGCCTTATGGGACTTGGGGTGAAATTTTTACTTCAGCATAAGGTTTTGAATATTGGCAGCGACGTGTTAACCGCAAGCTGTGTGATTACGGGACGAGAGAATACCCTTAAACAAGACGCTATCGTTTTTGTCACCGACCGCACACCTAACGACCATTTATACAAAGAACTTCTCACGGCTAACACTGGAGGTATCCTGGACTCACTTCGCCTCATTGGGGACGCCGAGGCTCCTGGAACCATTGCACAGGCCGTATTCGCAGGTCACCTTGCTGCCAGGGAGTTTGATGAAATCATCAACCCTGACGTAACTCCGTTTAAGATTGAGCGAACTGGCCAACTTTAGGAATTGACGATTACCGACCTAAACTGCTCTTCAACGGACAACCAAGATTCCCTTAAAATCGGATCAAGGCTGAGGTCAACCAAGACCTCCCGCATGAGCACCTGGCGGCGATTGAAATGGACTGGCCTGATTTTGAACGGCTTGTGTGCGGCTTTGAGCGGTTTTCCGGAGTAATTGGCAGGACCGCCTAGCATGGCCGAAACGAATTTGATTTGTTGATCTGTAATGTGGTGAATATCTGAGTTGAAGAAGAAGTGGCCAATAAGGACATCAGCGAAAGCTCTTTTATAGAACTCGGCCACGGCCTTCGCAATGAAGGCGTGGCCTATCTGATCATATAAACCGGGATTCCTAGTTTCCTCTAATCTGGTCATGATCCCCTACGGGCATGCCAGGTGTTAGTTATAGTACGAGATTCCGAATGCGAGCTCTCGTTTTTGCTGGCTGCCGATCAGGCTACCGTAGCCGCTGTTGGCGGTGTCGCGCAACTGATAGTTGTGGACCATGTAGGAGCCTGTGAAGAAGAAGCCATTGGCAGCTGGCAACTCAAGGCCGACACCGGCGTGGTAGCCTGGTCCCATGCCCTCAAGCTTATAGTCGCTGCTGGTACCGTCGAACGCAACGCCAGTGACGTTTCTAAGCTCAGTGTGAATATTGGTAACTTGGCTGTAGACGCCAACGCCCGCTTGAAAGAACATGATTTTGCCGAAGTTGAAGCGGGCAAATGCACTGATTGCCTTGCTGGCTGTGGTGGCATCGCGGCTGAGCTCTTGGTTGCTCGTGGACGATCTCTCACTAAATTCTTCATACTTGTTTTCAACATTGAGCATCAGACCCAAGTTGAGGGACTCAAAAGCGTAACCAACGTATGGGCTGAATGCTTGGCCAGAACTTTTTGTCCGAGTGTTTTTATCGTTCAAAGTGCTTTGTTGGCCTCGGTCATCGCTGTCCATGATTCTAACGGATGAACCAAAGTTAAGGCCTTCACGGTCAGCCCGGCGCGCATAAGCCACCTGGCTGAGGGATGTCGCGGTGAGCAACACCAAAATAATACGGTTTACGGTTTTCATGATCAGTTCTCCTATAAAAAATCTCTGTAACCCTTGAGTTGCAAGGGGTGTGCCAGCTATAAGCAATTTTGATGGTAAACGAAAGTCGAATGATTATAGGTGTTTAAGAGCCCCACCCACACAGCACCCTTCAAGGGCTGTCAGATCTATAGGCGGTTGGCAGCTATAAGTGTCAATTATGAGAACAGTTAGGGTGATATTCGAAATAAGCCAAGGCCTTTGGGAAACCCTCTGTAATTCCTGGCATAAAATTAAAATGCCCGCTTAAAATCAATATATATTGACGAATTCTATAGAAATTAATATAAGACGGCGCTGCGCTATTTTTAATCAGATCCTTTAGAACTGAGGTCTTTAGTGGCTAAGCTATCTAAGCTCAAAAATTTCGTTTGGCTCTTCTCAATCTTGTTGGGCGCCGGGGCCTTTCAGTCATGCAGATCCCCCCAATCATCCCAACTTAAAATCATTGGCGGAACCCCCGTCAGCTTGAAAGACCCCATTTTAAATCATGTGGCCGTTCTGGTTGACGCGGATGGCTCCGTCGTGTGTACGGTCGCACCAATTGCCAAAGATATTTTCATTACGGCTGCGCACTGCGTTTTTGATAAAGATCTAGCCGGCTGGACGGTTCGTACAGGACGCTCCGTTGTTGCAAGCAAAAAACCTGATTCTAAGTCGACAATTGAACAAGGCGAGACATTAAATGTTGAACGCGAGATCATGGCGCACAACGACTACTCCCGCGGCCTGCTTGAGGTCCTCGAACCAATGGCTGCGCCCAACGATGTGGCCTTAGTCAAAACAAGTGAGCCCTCGGCCGGTACGATTCCAGTACCTATTCTTATTAATTCGTCGCGCTGGAGTGTCCAATCAGACCTGCCGATCGTAGTGGCTGGTTATGGCCGCTCTGAAGCGAGCTCGCCTGAATCATCCGGTATTTTACAAAAGGCTGAATTACGAATCAGCAAAGTCACAAAATCGGTCATGGAATTTACAGCCGTTGATCCAGAGGGAAAGATGGGCTGTCATGGAGACTCTGGTGGGCCAGCATTCGTCACGGCAGGACGAGGGGTTTGGCTTGTGGGAATCGTTTCCAGAGGTGACCGCGCTTGTATAAAGGGTACTACCGTGTTTACGGATTTGACTGAGTTCTGGCCATTTTTGGACGAAGCACAGCGCGCTTTGAATTTCCGGTTAATGATTCCGAATAACTGAGAATTTAAAGTTACAGCTGGACAGAATTTGATCTTAGGAGCATAGGTACCGACGTGAGCGGTGCCTATTGTTTTTTACACACTGGAGACGAACAAATGAATGATCGAGGACACGTTTTAGGACTTAAAATGATGAAGGCGATCTTGACTGTGATGCTCTTTGCTTTAAGTGCCGCAAGCTGTGGCAAAAGAGAACAACCTTCTAGCTTAAAAGAAGAGTGGAACCAACAAAACGACCCGTTAAACTTCTTGCCAAATGATTTTGAACGACGCTTCTCGGCTCTGCCAATGACGGCACAACTAGAAAAGCAACCTTGGTCTGATTCTTACTGGCCGTCATATCTTGGTGGAATTGCCTTGCGATGGAATACACCGTTTAACGGCTACGAAAATAGCTGGCGCTACCGTGCTTTGCCTTATCGTCGGATCATGCGAATGGATATGGTGCGTCTCGCTCAACTATCTCCGGCTGAGAAGTTTGACATTTTAAATAGTGACTACTCATATACCCTACTACGACATGAACGTAACCGCGCCAGACCTAATGCACCGCAGTGGGAAGGCCTGTGCCACGGCTGGGCTACAGCCGCATTAAACTTGGAAGAGCCCAAGGCCGTGATGATGACCAACGCAGAAGGCATTGAGATTCCATTCGGCTCGGGTGATATCAAAGCGCTTATTGATCTCTACGTTGGCAATTTCAGCGATGCCCGGACGTACTTTGTTGCCGAACGCTGCAATATTGATCTTTCCCGCAATCCTGGCGCGGCATCTAACCCAGCCTGCCGCGATACCAATGCTGGTACATTTCACCTCGTCCTTGCCAACCAAATTGGCATTAAACGCGAAGGATTCGTTGCCGACATAACTCGCGATCTTCAGGTTTGGAACCATCCGGTCTACGGCTTCACAAGTCAAATCGTCACTGAAGTAAATGGAGCAAGCCCTGGCGCGGCACCCGGCACCGTTAAAGAAGTCACAATTGAAACTCTCATGAATTTCATCAGCGAAGCAGGCTCTCACTGGGACCACGGAATTACCAACACTCCGTCCCGCAAGTACAACTATCGCCTTGAACTTAATGCCGAAGGACAAATCATTGGTGGTGCCTGGCTCGACGACAATCGGCCAGATTTTCTGTGGAAGCAGGATGGGCCTGAGTTTAAAGATGTTGGCGCCTTGCGCTTTAGTAGCTTACAATCCCTCTACGAAAAATCAATTAACACACCGGGCGCTTTGTCGAACCCGATTAGAAATTGATCAAGCATATAACCGAATCGTAACTTGGGACCTTTTGACAACAGCAGAGATTTATCATGAACCAAACCCCTACAAATGATCATCAATCTCAAACAAACAACAACGCTCAAGCCGATCACGGGCCAGTACATGTACATGGACCTGGCTGTAATCATGGTCACAATCACAGCGACGCCACGCCGTATGTAAGGTCTGCGCCGAAAGTTGGCCCAAACGATACCTGCCCCTGTGGCAGTGGTAAAAAATTCAAAAAATGCTGTAGGTAATCGCCATGGGTCGACTCACAACACATGTCCTAGATACTGCCTCTGGCGTGCCAGCCAACGGCATGCGTCTTTCATTATTTGAAATCAATCAAGGTAAACGGACCCTACTCAAAGAAACACTCACCAATTCAGATGGACGCTGTGATGCTCCTCTGTTGGAGGGTGCCACACTTAAAACTGGACAATATGAATTGGTTTTTGACACCGAAAATTACTTTAAAAATCGCTCTAAGCTAACAGAGCCGCCATTTTTAAGCGACGTTCCCATAAGATTCGCTATTGCCGATAGCTCGGCCCATTACCACGTGCCGCTTTTGGTCTCCCCCTGGGCGTACTCGACATACCGAGGTAGTTAAACGTCCATGCAAGCTTACGCTCTAGAATGGCTACAGCTTCTTCTACGCTGTCTTCACGTGATCACCGGCATTGCCTGGATCGGGGCGTCCTTCTACTTTGTATGGCTGGATAATCATCTTCAAAAACCAACTTCCAAAGAAAGCCTGGATAAAGGGGTTGACGGTGAACTTTGGGCGGTCCATGGCGGGGGATTTTATAATCCACAAAAATACATGGTTGCCCCAAAGTCCCTGCCTAACGACCTTCACTGGTTTTACTGGGAGTCCTACTCCACTTGGATGTCAGGATTTGCATTGTTTGTGGTGGTCTATCTGCTGAATGCCAAAACCATGCTGGTCGACACAAAAGTCGCGGATATTTCCGGTGGCCAGGCCGTAGCCTTTGCCCTCGTGATCCTCGTGGCAGGTTGGGTCGTCTACGATCTTGTGTGCCGGTGGCTACGAGAGCATGATTTTTTGGTTGGCATGATTGTCGCAGGGATGGTGGTCCTCGTCTCATGGCTGACATGCCAACTCTTCTCCGCTCGGGCCGCTTACCTTATAACCGGGGCCATGATGGCCACTGCTATGACAGCCAACGTTTTTTTCTGGATCATTCCCGGCCAGCGCAAAGTGATTGTAGATATGAGAGAGGGCCGCACGCCTGACCCGATTCACGGCCAGCGGGGAAAACAGCGAAGTGTGCACAATACCTATTTCACCCTCCCAGTCCTGTTCACCATGCTATCGAACCACTTCCATATGATTTATAGCGATAGGTACCAATGGATATTACTGGTCGTCATGATGCTCGCCGGCGTTCTCATACGACATTACTTCGTACTTCGTCACAAGGGCCTCAACGCATGGTGGTATCCTGCCGCGGCTACTGCCTTGATAGGGAGCATTGTAATCTATCTGGCACCCTCGGGGTCAGCCCAAGCCAACGCGGTTACCACTGCAACCATTGATGAAGTCAAGGCCATCATCGATCGGCGCTGCGTGCCCTGTCACGCGCCGAATTCCAGGCTCATGGGTATGGCCCCCAAAAATTTATCATTAGAGACAATTGAGTCTATCGAGTCCAACGCTAATCTTATATACGCCCAATCCGTTCAGCAAAAAATCATGCCGGTGGGTAACGTGACGGAAATGACCGATGCCGAGCGAGAAACCATCCGTGTCTGGTTTGAGAATAGACAATAGAGGTACATATGCATTTTATTTTGATCATTCTGACTTTTAGCATCCTCGGCACGAGCTGTAAGACATCCTTGGCAGGATCTTCCACGAAAGACCTTGAAAGTAATCCCTTCAACGCCTACGAAACCGTAAACGCCGAGCCGCAATTTGCCGACAATGATGATCACTTTTTGATGTATTGGGCAGTCTGGAGGCAGCTGTCGCCATCTGAAAAATTGGCACTCGGAAATCCGTTGAAAGGCGCGATTTTATCATACCGTGATATCTATTGGACGGTTACGGACTGTAATTCCAACAACTACATTAACATGGATGGCGAACAGGTTTGGTTCATTGACAGGCTCGAAACTGGCGATGACGGCTTGGTCAAACCCATCAAAGAAGCTCCGCGCAAAGACTACCGCTATTTTTCCATGCTAAATCTTAATTCCCAACATCTACGCGGAGCTGGTCCGTGGAATGGCCCTAAAAAGGAACGCGGCGAAACCATGGAGCAATGGGACGTTCGACGGCACAAAGCCTATCTCGATTGGCTTCATGGAAGTTGGGCCAAAGGCACCCGCGGCCAACTGCACATGAAAGCCGAGCATCGCCTTTACAACGCCGATCAGCTCTTACCCGAAGACAAATGGATTGAACCAAAAGATTACCCTCATCTTACGGGCAATGACTTACAATTGGTCACCAAATATTCACCGCGGCAATGGCCGGTGTACTTTGATGAACGCGCCCATAAACCCCACTCTTTCACGGAGCCTCAAACGTGGCTTACGACTGAAAACACTGTCTCAAAGCATCAGTTCCGCATGCGCTTTGACTGGAATTGGTGTGACGTTAGTAAGCCAGTGGTCGCTGAAATCTTCGTGCCAAAAGGCGAGCTCCCACCTCCGGGACCAAACCGTCCTGGGCGAAGTGACCATGGCGAGCGTAAAATTAAAGTGACAGAAATCGACTGGTAGTCGTTCAGTCTAGAAAACGACACTTTTCATCTGCAGTCGGTGCGCGGCAAGCGTCCAGCTGGCCAAAAGCCTTGTAGCGGTTTTTACTAATCACGTCATAAACGCCGTCAGCAATGACTGCCGGTAAGAGCGACCCAAAAAAACCTAACAAGCGCCAAATGCCACCCATTCGTCTAAGAACGAATAAAACGGCCCGTGATTTTGTGAGAATTTCGCCTGATTCGGATAAAACCACCAGACTGTTTAGGCGTTCAGTAATATCCCTTGGCAAGCTTCGGGTTGCGAAGGGACCTTGCAAAGTCGCCACTTTGAACACTTTCTGGCGATCGATTAAAAATAGCAAACTGACAAACCTATTACACAATCCGCAAACACCATCAAAAAATAGCACGGGATTTTTTCGGGTAGGCATCTGATTCACGGCTGACTGAGCATCACTCATAAACATGAACTCGGTTGATTCCACCATCCGGCAAGGTTCGTATTCTGATGTGATCAGTTTTTACGGACTTCTGAAGAATAATCTCCTTCTGATTCGCGGCAAATGGCTTCACATAATTTGGTCCAGCCACCGTAATCCAACCACCCGAAGTTTTCAGAAGAATCTCCACCGCCTTCGGATTGTTATTCACAAAGTATTTGAAGTCCAATATGACTTTTCGAGGTGTAATCATCTTTTCAAACTTGATGGTCACCTCGTCAAAATGCCCTTCCACTCGACTTCTGGCCGACTCTAGACCGTCAAACATGTTCAAAGGCGGCAGCGGTGAAATGACTTGCGCTGCGGGTCCGTAATGCTCATTGGTAGCACCAACAACCTTTGCGCCAAACGCTGCAGAGGCATAATCCGTCTCTTTTGCCTCAACAGACGATAAATTTTCAGCAATCTCCGTTGCAGTGGGCGCGTATGGAATGGATAGAGGCTTTTTCACCTTGGGTATGCCGTCACTGAATCTTTCACATTTCGAAGCGTCAATTGGCAGATACTGCGAGATCTCAGCGTTAGGGACACCGGCGAACAGTCCAAGTCGAGTCAAACCACCATCTGGATACTGCTCTACGAGCACTTCTGAAATTTTTGGGGTTACCTTGGTAAGACTTATTCGACGGACCGAGTGCCCATCCATGGCAATCTTAGGAATAATCTCCAGCCAATCCGCTTCACTGGATGCTCTCCCAAGAACCCGAACAAACTGCGGATGATTCCCATCATGGAATTTTGTAGAAATACGCACATGAGACACTACGCTGGCCTTTTTTAGCTTCAGATGGAGAGTATCTCGGTCTGCTTCATTGTGCCTAACAGTTTCCCAACTATCCATTATTTTACCCTGAGCACCAAATAGTTCAGGATCAAAAATCGGCTCAAAGCGGGAGAACAGATTGGTCGCCCGAGCAAATCGTTCGCATGAGACAGCTACTACGGAAGCATCGGTTAAAAGATTAAACTCCGACAATTTATCTGGCGGCCCTGTCTCAATAATCTCTTCTGGCATGGTTTTTTCAAATGCATCAAAAACCAGGGTCTTGTATCCAAGGTTGACAATCTGCTCCTGCGTCAGATGCTTATAGTCAAACGACGAACCAAACCTGCGGTAATCCACACCACGCAAACCAAGATGCCTAATCAGAAGTTTGGAGACTTCCGCGTTGAATAAAACACCGCGATTATCTGCATTACACAAAATGGTAAAGCCTTTGCCAACATCAGGCCCCGTCACAACATAAAGATAAATAGCCCTAAAACCCTCATTGGCCCCCTGATGAATAGCCACCTTGTTCTCGCCCATCTGGGCAACGAAAACACCTAGCCCCATGTCGCAACC
>JBAXLR010000033.1:0-20500 GCA_037134655.1 bacterium
CATCACTAACGGCCGTAAGTCCGCCGAACTTGATGGAGAGTTTGTCAATTTTAAGGGCAAGCTCACTCATGCTTTGGCCCTCGACTGAGATTTGAGGAGATCCCCAAGTTCACTTGTGCCAAAAATTCCCTTGGGTCGAGCGAGCATCATCAGGATCAGAACCAGAGAATAAATAACCATGCGCAGGTCGACGCCCGTATAGTTTTGCAGTGGGCGTAAAGCCTCTTTTAAGACGGTCAGCAGAATCGCTGCGACGACGCTTCCAGAAATGGAGCCCATTCCGCCTAAAACCACCATGATGATGACTTCAAAGCTACGATTAAAGTCAAAGATCTGTGGGTTGATAGTACTTAAGTTGTGGGCAAAAAGACCCCCAGCAATGCCAGCAAAAAAAGCCCCCATGGCAAACGCTCTGACTTTACCTTGGGTCGTGTTGACGCCCATGGCCGTTGCGGCAATTTCATCTTCTCTGATTGAAAGTAGTACGCGGCCTTGGGCTGAATGCACGATTCTCCAGACCGAGAAGACGGTGAGGATTACAAATGTGAAGATCCAGCCAAAACTCGTATATTGGTTGATTCCAGACAATCCGCGAGCTCCACCAACAGCCTCCGTGTTGAGAAAAATCACGCGGATAATTTCGCCAAATCCCAGCGTTACGATGGCGAGATAATCGCCGCGCAGGCGAAGTGATGGCAGTCCGACGATATAACCGACGGCCGTGGCGGCTAGCCCGCCGAGGATCAGTGAACTTACAAAGATCAGCGCGGCTGCGACAGAATTCTCCATGAGCTGCGGATTAGAGGCCACTAATTCAGTCGTAATAAAAGCCGACAAGTAGCCACCGACGCTCATAAAACCAGCGTGGCCCATGGAAAACTGACCGGTAAATCCGTTCACTAGGTTTAAGCTAACGGCCAAAATAATATTGATTCCCGCAAGGATGAGGATGTCAAAGTAGTAGTTACTCATGACGCCGGGTAGCCACCCATTAAGTACCCAGGCTACGGCAATGGCCAGCAGCCACCACCGAAGACTTGCTAATCCAGCTTTGGGTTGATTTTCCTCGGTATGGTATGTGGCGTTCATCAAAAATTCCTAACCAAATTAAACTTTTTCCGTGCGATGAACGCCCAGAATACCAGAAGGTTTAAATAGAAGAATAAGGATCAAGATGGCAAAGGCGAGGGCATCTTTGTAGGTTGGTGTGCCGTATCCTGAGAGCAACGCTTCCGCTAAGCCCAATATAAAAGAGCCAAGCACAGCACCTGTAACGTTCCCAATGCCACCCAGTACGGCCGCACAAAAAGCCTTAAGACCCGGCATGGAACCCATAAGTGGTTCTACCTTTGGGTAGGTCATGGCCACCATCACACCAGCGGCACCTGCCAATGCGGAACCCATCATAAAAGTAGCTGAGATAATCCTGTCGGTGGGAATACCCATGAGGCTCGCCAGGTCATGGTTGAAACTCACAGCCCTCATGCCTCGACCAAGGCGCGTTTGAAAAATCACATGCCGTAAAACCAGCATCAAGATGATGGCCGTGGCAAATACAAAAACCTTAAGGGGTTCGATATAAAGCAAATTGTCTTCCGGACCAATGGTCCAGGGTTCTAGGTTTTCAAAGAGGTCTGGAAATGGCTTAGGGTCAGAGCCAAAGACTAATTGCCCGGTATATTGGAAGAAAAGGGATACGCCCACCGCTGTGATCAGCAAGTTGATGCGGGGAGATCCGCGCAATGGTCGATACGCAAGTCGTTCCACCATGAGGCCAATCAGTGCACAAATGACCATGGCGATGACAATGATACAAATTGCAGTGAAGATGGCGCTAGACGTTGAGGCCTGATCAGCGGCGCCATTGAAGGCCAAGTTGATTTTTTCGTTCAGTTGATTTGCAATGATAAATTTTGATGTGTAGTAACCTACAAACGCTCCCAACATATAAACTTCGCCATGGGCGAAATTGATGAGCTGCAAAATGCCGAACACCATGGTGTAGCCCAGGGCTATGAGGGCGTATGTTCCGCCCTGTGATAGCCCATTGATGATGTACTGAATAAATTCGGCCATTTATTTTGCGTCTCACGAAAAGCTTTGCCCATGAGGCTTTGCGTCAAGTTTCTTGAAAAAACCGTTACGGGCTCACGGTGGACTTGTAGAGAAACTTCCCGTCTTTTATTTCGAGGACAACGGCTGGTTTACTGGCATTCCTCTTGGCATCAATAGAAATTTTACCGGTAACAGCTTGGAAGTCGCGCGTGCTTGCTATGGCATCGCGGATCTCCTTGGTTGATAAGCTTTTGGTTGACTCCATCGCGGCAATCAAGACTTTCGCGGCATCGTAGCCCATGGCTGCAAGACCATCTGGAGTTTTCTTGTAAGCGGCTTCATAATTCTTCACAAATGTTTGGACCGCTGGAGCTTGATCATCTTTGCTGTAGTGGTTTGAGAAATAAGCGTTATTAAGCGCTTTGCCGCCAATTTCATAAAGTTTCGTTGAGTCCCATCCGTCGCCGCCAAGAATTGGCACCTTAACGCCCAGTTTACGAGCCTGCTTGGCAATGAGACCTACTTCTGTGTAGTAGCCTGGGACAAAGATCGCTTCAGGTTTTTTGGAACGAATGGATGTTAGTTGGCTATTGAAGTCTACGTCGCCCGAGCTGTAGGTCTGATCAACGACGATCTCACCGCCAGCTTTTGTGAAAGCTGCCTTAAAATAATCAGAAAGACCGAGGGAGTAGTCACTTTTAACGTCCCTCAATATGGCAACGCGTTTAACTTTCAGATTTTCTGACGCGAATTTTGCCATGACTTCGCCCTGGAAGGGATCGATGAAGCAGACTCGGAAAATGTAGTCACCGATGGTCGTCACTTTAGGGTTTGTGGATGATGGGGAGATCATGGGGACTTTATTTTTTTGAGCGATCGGAGCCATAGCCAGGGAGCGTGACGATGCCACTTCGCCCAGTACAGCAATGACTTTGTCTTGTGTGATTAGCTTAGTCGTGCCAATGGCCGCTTCTTCTGGCTTCCCTTGATTATCAATCGTGAGGAGCTCAAGTTTTTTGCCTTTGACTCCACCTTTGGCATTTTGTTCTTTGATCGCCAATTCAATACCCTCGTGGGTGGAGATACCAAAAGTAGCCTCAGAACCAGTCATCGAACCAACTTCGCCGATCTTGATGGTTTGCGCAGTCAAGGAAGTTGTACAAAGGCCTGCAATCAGAATTGACGAGATGGAAAGAAGTCTTAAAAACATAAGCCATATCCTCCAGTTGGGGCGGTGTCTCGGGAAGATAGCACAGCCTCTTTAACGTTCGCAGCAACAATTTCCGATAACTTACTGGAAATTTTTGCCAACTCCTCTACCAAGGATGATGATCAAGTTTTATGCAAGCTGTACTCACTTCAGGCCAGAGAACAACATCGGCGAATATTTGGTTCACGGCGATGGCTATTTCTCTTGTAGTGCACATAATTTCCGCTGGCTGGCTTTTCAGTTTGGCTGGTAGACCCATTTCTCACTCCATACAACCTGTAAAAATAAAGGTCACTGTAAGTGAGCCTAAGCCCGCGCAGGCTCCACCGCCGAAGCTCAAGCAGAAGGAAAAACCTAAACCTCAAAACTTAGCCCCCAATGCCCTAGTGACGCCCGACACTCCGCAAACGGATACGCCGGTTCAAGGGCTCACGAAGGATTCCTTATCCGACCAGGGCACCATGGCAGCCCCCGTTGGCAACACGCTTATGAAAGAAGATGAAGGAAAACGTCTTGAGCAAGTGGAGGCCTTGCGGGGTGATATGTCAGCACCGGGACGGCTGATTGCACAGACCCTAGCAGCTCCACCCTATACTGACGAGGCTTTGGATGTCGTGCTAGAAGGATCATTTATCGTCGATGTTTTTGTGAATCTCGACGGTTCTGTGCGGGACGCGGAGCTTAGAAAAAAAATTGGGTACGGCATGGATGGTCGGGTGCTTAACGCCGTGCGGGCCGCAAAATTTATTCCAAGAAAAAATAAGTTGGGCGTTTCTGAAGAGGGTTGGACGGAGCTGAAGTTTACCCTAGTGATCCCCTGAAAATTCAGCCTCAGCTGGCGATGAAGGCCAGGTAGTAAAAAATCCATCCGGTGACCGAAGTCATGCAAAGTCCAACGGCCGTGACTTTCCCCAGTGTTTTGTGCAAAGGTGAGTGATTACCAGGTCGCGGAGGTTTCGCGAATCGCTTCAGAGCTAGGGTCACGGTTGCGGCAAGCAAAAGCACAGTTGAAACCGAAAAAATGAGGTGAATCACCAGAGCCATCGGGACCAGTGACAGGTAGTAGGGACTAGGTTCCGCCAGGTGTTTCCAACCGATGAGCCGCATCTCTAATTCAAACAAAATCACGGCTACGAGCAGAATACTGCTGAGGCCAAGCATGAGTTTTTTGTGCCCAGAATAGTCTTTGCGCCATTTGGCTGAGGCGATGGCAAACGCCAAGACCGGTAAGACTGCCAGCATGGCCACAGCCACCAAATCCAGCATGAGGCTTCCGCGACTGTTTGGGATAAAACCGTCCATCAAGCTAACTCCCCAAAAAACCTAAAACAACGAGTGAGAAGTCTACTCGGCCGCCGTGCCAAAATCTAACGAAACTATTGATGAAATACCCTGGGCTAGTCGGCGTGGGCGAACAATTTGGCAGCAGCCAATTTCTGCTTGCAAAGAAACTGGCTTTTAGGCAATGTACCAGCCTTCCGAATGGGGGCGCTTAGCTCAGTTGGTAGAGCACCAGATTTGCATTCTGGGGGTCAGGAGTTCGACTCTCCTAGCGTCCACCAAATTTACTCCCACAATACATTTCAACGATTGCTTCAATTCAATCAGCGTTAAGCCCTGCTTCTGCCGATAGAACTACCCAGATTTAGGGACTTTTCTGGATATGTTTTGCTCACATATCCCCGTTATGATAGTGGAAGCCCATGAAGTTGCTGCGGTCTTTGAGAGGCCGCAAATGCTGACAAGTTCACTCAGTTTTGGGTGATTAAACCTGACAAAAATAGTCAATAATTTCGCTTAATTATAACAAAATAATGATTGCGAGAAGGTTGTCTTGGAGTGATACTGGGCGCATGGGTTTAAAACCTTTTTTTGGAGGGCGATAAAGATGAAAGTTTTGTTAACGCTTGCCGCGGTTCTTGGGTTCTCTGGTCAAGTCTTGGCCGATGCCAACAATCCTATTTTGGTGACTGCACCTGTTGAGAAGGTTTTTGTACCTACGGGTTTTGACGACAACGACAAGGTTGAGGTCATTGTCCACGGTCACTTCAACAGTAGCTGTTACAAGATGGGCCCAGTCAATGCGACTGTTGACGAGCAGACAAAGAAGGTCACGATTAGTGCTCAAGCATTTTACTACGCTGGCACGGCTTGTATTCAAATGATCACGCCGTTCATCAAGAGCGTTGAGCTTGATCGTCATCTAAGCTCTGGTACTTACAAAATTACAGTCGCGGAGCGTCCAGAAGTGGTCGCGCCAAGTCTGAAGGTTGCGAAAGCTTTGCGTCCTGACGCGGATGATTATCTCTACGCTGGTGTCAATAACGCGGGCGTGGAGACCACCGTTGATGGTGCTCGTGAACTGGTGCTCAAAGGTCAGCATCCATATCTTCTTGATGGCTGTGTGAAAATCGAGGACGTTAAAACTCGCGTTGGCGAAGACAAAACGATCGTTGTTCAGCCGATCACCACAATCGTGTATGGCGATGAGTGCAAAGGCGCGGTTAACAATCGTTTCGAGTATCGCACTAAATTTGTCGGTGACTTGAGCACTGGTGAGTATCTGATGCACGTTCGTGTGTTGGATGGTAACGCCATCAACCAATTGCTTGACCTTAATTAATTCAGCATTTCGCTAATTGGTTTTGCAAAGAGATGAAAAAAAGCCGGGGGTTTGCCCTGGCCTTTTTTTATTTTTGGTTGAAAGGAGAAAAAGAGGAAGTGAAACTAGATTTCACTGCGTATTTGCCCCTAATTACGCATGGCGATACTTCATCGTGCTAGACCCTACTTAGACCTACTTGCCCAGCCCACGATGAGCCAGGTGACTCTTACCCTCCGCCAGCGGGCAAGCCATCAACGGGGTGCGCGCCAGCTGAGTATTGGCTACCGTGAGCAGAGCTTCTACGCAAGACAGCCACCGCCAGGTAATTCTATTGAAGCCGATATTTTTGCTACATCCTCTGTAAAAACCTACATCGCCATCGTAAGCCGCCACAAATTCGCAAGCGGAAACTGGCGCGAATACCAAAGCCAAGATAAAAATTTGCAATACTTTAGTTGTAACACCAATGAAATTCTGAACCCTATGCTACGCCCTTTGGAAGCAGAGCAGACAGTCCTGATCTTCAAACGTAAAAAATCGTAATCTGAGGCTTAAAAGCTAGGGTGATACAAAACGTTTTTACAGCACAACAAACATCACCTAAGGGTCATGTTGGCGGAGCATCGCAACTGCCAGTAGCGGAATTTTTAATATAGGTGGCCGGACATACGCATGTGTCATACTCTGGTACGTATAGATCTGTGCCAACGGTATCTGTGTCCATTTTCGTGTAAATCCGATACCTTGCTTCCGAACACCAAAGACCTGATCCCCCAGGGCAAGCCCGATTACACGGGGCAACTTTTATTTCATAATCGACAGGAAATCCAGCCGTGGCACTGGCGTGCTCTGATATATTAAAATTTAATTTAGTACTACTTCCGCCCGTACCGTCTCCTAATAGTCGACGAGAAGGGTCGAGGATAGCGTCGCCTGGTTGCATGTAAAAATGAGTGGTCACTGTGCGTCCGCCGAAACGCTCGCTGATAAGCTGTGGTGTTGCGGATATCTCTGTGCCACCCGGTGCAGGTGTTCCACAAATTCCGTGAGCATGCACATAGCGCCAACCACTATACGCGCCCCCTCCCCAATCAATCATATTGGTGCTGCCATCAAGGTCAATTTCAGTGCTCTGTCGGTTGGAGTTTTTCGAGGTATAATCCAATTTCCTAGCTAGTAGATTATTGAAATAGTCACTCACAGCTTTTTTCTCATCAGCACTGGCCTGGGATGTTAACGTAGCACCCTTGGCAATTGCCGATCGCCTCATGGCATAAGGAGACGTACCTGTGTAAACGGGCAAGGTTGTCGACTTCCAAACTAAGGTATCCACATCACGACTCCCATTAGGCTTTTGATACACATCGCCAATCAGCCGGTCCATATCATTACCCGCTACGATCGGCTCATAAATCCCATTTTCGTCTGCGTCAATAAAGGGCGTCGGTAAGTCTATAAACCATTCGCTATTGCGCCTAAAACAAGACGCAAGACTAGGATCTTCGGCACAGGGTTCAGCCTGAACGCCCTGAACGGGTGTAGCCAGCACTTTCGGAGTCACACCAGGCCTCGACGTAATGCACCTACAGGCAGCTCCCGCTGCAACTGTGCCAAAATAGGTCACGGCATCGACTCCTTGGGTATAAGATCCGTCCTGATTTTTGTCCCAAAAACCATCTCCACGAACGCCATTAATTTCGGCGTCATACTTATTGTTTTTATTTGCATCAAGAAATGGCTCTTGTCCGCGCACCATATAAACCATGGTGGATTGCCAGTTTTTTGACAGATCATAATATGACAGATACGACTCACTCGCACCTAAGTCCGCTGCAATGGCCTCAGGATCACAAGTTGCTTGAGCTGCCGAATTATTAAAAATCCTCACGGGCGTTGGACGATAGGTGCCGTTGTATGAAGCCAAGACCGAAAACTTCACAGACCCCGATGCGTCAGGAGCACCGCCACTTTCAGTATTAACCGCTCCGCTTTCGGAGTTCACATAAACAGGATTGAAAACACTGAGTGCCCCGCCAAATACGGAGCTGACTTTAGCGACAAAATTTAGCGGTTGAGGCACTTCGTTATTAAATAGCGCCTTTAAAGTACGCGCGTTAGTGCTATCAAAATAAAGCGCAAGATTTAAAAGGTTAGCCACACCCGAACTAACCGAGATCGTGGGAGACTTCACATAGTGACTTTTCCCGTACTCATCGGTGTAGTTGGCAAATACAATAAAAGATCCTGGCAATTGACCCGCACAGACTGGAACCTTAAGGATGCCGTCCGTGTCAGAAGTAGCTGAGTAGAATAGAAAGCTTTTTTGCGTTTGTGGGTCCACTTCATAGGGTGTATCTGTGCTAGCTCGCAGGCGCAACTTCGCGCCGGCCGGGTAACCAAAATCTGATTTAAATTTCAGTGCGGCATTGGCAACGGGTTCTTCAAGTTTTTTCAGTACAAAATAGACACTTCCGCAGTCATTGGGGCCACTATCTATAAGATTGAGGTTAATCACTTCACCCGGCTTAGGGCTCACCTGATCAAAATCACTATTGCGATACGTCAGGGTGTAAAATGGTTTTTTTGTAACTGAAACTGCACCTGAATTAGCCGTAAATTTGCCACTGGTTGCCACCAAGATGACATTGCCAAGCTTCAAGGCCGCGCAAAATGTTCCAGATGCCACCCCACTGGAATCTGTCACAACTTTTGATGATAATTTACCCCACTCTGCTAAACCAGCGGCATCCACTCCAGCAAGAGTGATGTCGATACTGACGTTTTCAATTGGTTTTTTGTCCGAGTCCGTCGCTGAAACTGTAAAAGCTGCACAGTTATTAGTTCCCGCATCTGACGTATAAACCGAAGATGGCGTTAGTGTTTCAAATCTAATAGAAGCAAGTGTTTGGCTCGTTGTACTCGGGGAAGGTACTTTAATTGTTGATGAGCTGCCGTCTGACTGCTTTGCAGCCTGGTTGCAACCAACCAATTGGATCATTATCCAAGCCAAAGCCAAACGTTGGCCAGCCGCAATAATCTGTGACATAGGCACCTCCAGTAGGCTGGAAATCGGAATCATAGCAAAGAACTTGAATATTTTAGATGATCTCCAGAGCGCGAAAGCTGCAATTACGTCTGCAAATCTGCGAGTTCATTTAGCTCAAAAACCGATTTTTGGTTTTTTCCAAAATCTGTCTCAAGACACTGCCAAGTCCCTCGATTTTATGGGGACACCCGACTGATTGAGTATTGAATAGTCACAGTTTAGAGTGCGAAATCTTTGTTGGATTTTCTTCCTGGCGTTTTTTTTCGCCAAAACCAGTCCATTATCTACCTCCATTTTCCGGATGAACTGATGTGAACCGAGTGGTCGCCCGGCTCTTGTTGAGTGGCGCGAACTAGTTAGCCTTGCTCTGGAAATCACCTCGGTATATACTGGTATATACCGAGGTGATTATGTCTCTGCTGGAGCGTCTTGTTAAGGCCCTAAATCAAAGTAAAATACCCTACGCCATTGTCGGCGGAGTGGCCGTTGCCCTTCATGGAGCTCCCCGAGGCACCATCGATATCGATATTGTAATTAAACACACGGCTGAGTTTTTTAAGTCCGTGGAGACCTGCCTAAAGGGCCTTGGGTTTCTGCCGCGCCTACCGGTCACGGCACATGAGGTTTTTAGCTTTAAAGATGAATACATCTCGCGTCGAAACTTGATCGCTTGGAGTTTTTATAATCCCATTAATCCTCTGGAAGTTATCGACATCATCCTGACTCATGACCTTAGTGATATGAAGGCTGTAAACAAGAAAATGGGACTTTCCACACTTAAAGTACTTTCCGTGGAGGATCTGATAAACATGAAGAAAAAATCTGGCAGGCCACAGGACCTTGAGGACATCAAGGTCTTAAAGGAGATTTTAAAATGAATCGTGCCGCGAAAAAGTCCGCAACTAATGCCACGAAAAAAACCGCAAAAAAAGCCAAACCAACAAAACCAGCAAAAAACATCACGAGGCCAGTGCAGCTTGCCAGCAAAACACAGCTGCTTGAACAGAACCTGGACGACGTTACTCCCATTGTCCAGTTCCTGGAGGACTTTCGCAACATGCTGGACCCGCGGGCACGTCACAAGAGTAAATTAATTAGCATAAAGATTCCTGAGCCCATGCTGGCGGCTTTTAAGTACAAAGCGTCTCAGGCAAAAATCCCGTACCAAACCATGATCAAAACTCTAATGGTTGAATGGCTGTCTGGCTCCCGTTAAAATTCTGAAGGCCAAAAACTAGTGATAGAGATCTGGATTACTGTAGAGAGCCTGGGCTAGTAAGACCCGCACTCTCTGAGCAGACGACGCAGGTCGTGATTTCCCGGAATCCGAGCGCGGCTCTAAGACTGCCGATCAAACAATAGTCAATCAGTCGGGTGTCCCCATTAAACGGAAGGTTCTAATATTGCTATTATTTTTATTAGATCCGGCTATATTAAAGGATTTAAGTACTCATAATGGATGGTATTAAAATTTTTTAAGGCTACTATGCTATTGATTTATTTACGGTGTGATGTTAATAGAATTTTTCGAAAGAGGTGATTATGAAATTTGCTTTTTATCCCGTTATTTTTGCTTACTTAGCCTTTGTTGTTTCGAGCTCCGTTGCTTTTTCTAGCACTGAGTCCTTAGACAATTTTGCATGTTCCGTCTCTGGCTACACTCCAAAAACTTTTGATCTACGACGTTCAGGGGCAGATTTTGAAATTAACGCTTCCGATATCAGTCAAAACTATCGCTGGTTCTTAGAAGCAGGCGACTGTGAACTTGCCGAGCAAAGCCCTATGCCCGGACTTTTTTCCTGTAAAAGTTCACGACCTGGAACCCTGGAATTCCAAGGGAAGTCGTTGCAGTATGATAAAATGAACCTGCGAGTTTCCTACCAAAAAAAATTCGTCAAAGTGACTCACCACCAACGCGTTATTCATGTTTCGTTTGAAGGCGGCGATTTTGACAAGCCACTAATCCTTCAGTGGCCGGTGACAGTCAACTTTTACAACCTCAATCCTGGAGTCACTGATGCATTTAATGAAACATGCTCGGTGAACGGTAATCTGATAGAACAATAGAGCGACGGCCATGTCTAAGGGCCATTGATGTTCAATCAAAGGGCGAAATACTCTGGGCGTTCGACTACAAGCTCGTCCAAAATAAATGGGTTGAGAGCCGGGGGTTTGCCCCGGCCTTTTTTATTTTTAGTCAAAAGGATAAAAAGAGGAAGGGCCGGTGTCTCGCCTTATTCAGGCAAAACAACCGGCCCCGGCTACTGGGCGCCATCCTGGATTTTGCAACTTGGGTCGTCGTCGGCTAGGAGTGTCTTCATATTGCTATGAAGGCGAAAGTGACGGGACTATCTACATAGAGAGCCCTTAGGAAGCGGCAAACGAGCAAAGAAGCCTCAACCCAAATCGTTCTTGAGCCTGATTGTTTCTCTCGAAACCTCCAAAACTCAATCAAACCAAAATCCAATATGACAAAGATCCGCTTCCTATTGTAGGTACAACAGGCGCAACCAAGACGATGAACGTGCCGTAAAAAAATTCAGCTATTTCAAATGTGCCCTGATTGCTTGAGAAGTAAGGTAGCAACTATGGCAACGGCACTCGAATACTTTGGGGGATAATTATTTAATTTAATTATTTCAGTAAGTTGAGCCACATGCTCAGCCCTTCAGCAAATCTAGGCGGTGGTTAAAAATTATTTATAACAATAATTACAGGGTGTTGCATTTTTGCCCGCAGCACCAAATTAGACCATTGAGCTGAATGAGCCACATGAATTAGACGCTGATACCACGAACAATCAAATCACGGCGAAGTTTTTCTGGCTCTGTGAAAAGTGTTGCGTCAAAACCCAGATGTTTTGCGCCGTCGACGTTTGCTTGGATGTCATCAACAAAGAAACAATCGCGAGCATCAACGCCAGTTTTTTCAAGCACTGAGCGGTAAATTTTTTCCTCCGGCTTTAATGATCTGACTTCGTAGGATAACACGAGGTGATCAAATAATTTTGAAACGCCCCAGTTACTTTCGATAAACTCCCAATGGACTTCGTTGGTGTTTGATAACAAGACCATGGGAATCTCGTTGGAGTGATTTTCTCGCAAGATTTTCAAGAGCTCAATTGTGCGGGGGATGGGTGTGAAAATATCCGCGGCGGCTAGCTTCAACTTATCTGGATTTATGGCGAGGCCGAATTTTTGCTCAAATAAATGGTGCAACTGCGCAAACTTGAATTCACCGGCCTCAAACCGATACTCAAGACCGTCCTCAAATAGAAAGGAGCGAACAGCACTTGCGCTCACGCCGCCAGCAACGCCGGCTATCTGAAGGCAAGCTTTTTCTACGCTAAATTCGACGATTACTTTTCCGAGATCAAAGACAAGTACGCGCGGCTTTCTAAGGTTCACGGGTTTGAGTTTCCACAAAAACCGAAACGAAAACCTCACTGCCAATTTTGGATTTCACATAACAAAAGTGTCTGCGATCATCTTTTTGATATAGGCATTCGCGACTTAGGAATTCAGTGTTGGAAGTATCCATCGGTCTTATTCGTAACACGTGAAATGGTTCATCTACAGATATAAAAAAAGGTGTTGGACGTGAGCGTCCCTCTACTTGTTCAAGTCTAACTTGGTTGCCGTCTTGAATGATCACTTCACGATAGGTGTTTTTAGAGCCGTTCGGGAACGTGACTTTAACCGTTAGTTCGGCCTTTGCGGGTGAGGTTCGGCGTAAGGTTCCGAACTCCAAACGAATTCCGTCTTCATTTTCGAACGTGCGGCCTGCAACGATCTCTCTTGCGGCATCATAAACAGTGAAAAAATCACTGGCAGCAGAAAGTGGCTGCGCCCACAGTGCAAGTAGAAGTAACGATAAGAAATGTTTAGTCAAAATGCTCTTCCCACACCCAGCCCTAAGGCTGATAAACAAAAGTTATGCGGGTAGATAGTTTAGTGGTCTTTTGGAGGCAAGCAGAAATAAAAAGTCCAAATTATTACAGGTAGTTAGTGTCTTGGCGGAAGGCCTTCCACGCGCGATTGGTAGCACTTTGAACAGGCGGGTAGGTATCTTTCCTCGGCGCCGAGCTCTATGGTTGGACCATCCAAAGTCGGCTCACCGTTTAACAACTTTAAATTGAAAATGGCTTTACGGTTACAGTAGGCGCATGTTGTTTTTATCTCTTCAATTGAATCAGCCACCTCGAGCAGTCGAAGGCTGCCTTCAAACAGACGGGCTCTGAAGTCAGTTCGTAGGCCGTAGCAAATCACCGGGATATTTTCTTTTGTTGCGATGGCCCGGAATTGATCGATCACTTGGCTGGAGAGGAACTGAGCTTCATCAACCACAATACAGTCAGTTCCCTTAAACTCGTTGGCCTTAAAAACGGTATCGGCGGTTATCAGGTGATCAGCAGCCATGGCTAGGCCTGCTCGAGACTTCACTTCATGGACACCAAAACGGATATCGACCTGGGGCTTTAGCACCAAAACCTGTTTTTTTTGCTGCTGGTAATTGTGTGCTACCGCGAGCAGATTCATGGTTTTTGCGCTACCGACGGTGCCATATCGAAAATAAAGTTTTGCCATATTTAGAGACTTTCCACTGGATTAGCGCAGAGGATTAAATCTTGAGGGAAATCTTTCGCGCATCATCTCGTAAATCAGCTCAAAGACGTCTTCTGCATTGGGTTTCGAGTAATAGTCGCCATCCGAGGCATAAGCAGCACGGTGCGGTTTTGCGGCTAATGTGCGGGGCGCGGCATCGAGATGCTCGTAGGCCTTTTGCTCCTCTAATATTTGCTGAAGCATATAAGCAGCAGCCCCCCCGGGCACGTCCTCATCCATACAAACAAGTGCGTTCGTCTTTGCAACCGAATCCTTAATTCTGTGAAACCGATCAAACGGCAGAAGAGTCTGAGCGTCTACTAGCTCTATGCTGATTCCCACGGCGTCTAGAAGTTTCATCGCGTCTTGGGCGACCCTTACGCAGGCGCCGTAGGTGACCAAAGTGACATCCTGTCCCTCACTCAAAATTTCAGGTACGCCAAGTGGGACTGTATAGTCGCCGATATTATCCGGCATCGTTTCCTTAATTCGATATCCATTTAGGACCTCGATGACCAGAGCTGGATCATCACCTTTGAGTAGGGTGTTATACATTCCGGCTGCCTGCACCAGGTTGCGTGGAACGCAAACATGCATCCCGCGGATGCCATTGATAATTGTTCCCATTGGTGAACCTGTGTGCCAAATACCTTCCAAACGATGACCCTTGGTTCTAACGATCACCGGCGCTATCTGTCCTCCAGCACTGCGATAGTGCAGGGTGGCCAAGTCGTCACTCATACCTTGGAAACAATAGAGAAGGTAATCAAGATACTGGATATCAGCGATGGGTCGTAGACCGCGCATCGCGGCACCAATGCCTTGGCCGAGAATAGTGGCCTCGCGAATACCGGTGTCAGTAATATGTAATTCGCCAAATTTTTCCTGAAGCCCTTCAAACTCAAGATTGACCCCGCCCAGTTGTCCCACATCCTCACCGCAAATAAATATCCGTGGGTCACGCGTAATCGCTTTTTCAAAAAAACGCTGAATGACTTGCCTGCCGTCAACTTTTTCACTGTTGGCCGAGTAAGTCGGGGGCGCATCATTGACGAGAAGGGGGGATTTTTCCGTCTCGCTCATCAGGTGGCTGGAGTAGCGCCTTTGGTTGATGGCTTCGTAGCGCTCAATAAACCTGATGAGGGGAAGCTTTGTATCATGGTCCAGATCTGACAACTGAAATAGCAGGCGTTTTAGGCCGCTTTGAATGTTTCGGCGGAACAAAGTGGGAGACCTCTGAAGCTCTTGACTGGTTTTATTACAAAGATCTTGCCGACCAGTTTTAGTCCCGAGACTTTCGAGCAGGGTTAGAGCCTCTGTGCGTTCTTTTTCAAGCGGTCGAAGGTATTCCTCCCAGGCTTCGTTTTTGGCATTTTCAGCGGCTTTTTGCACTTCTGCTTCGATGGTGGCGAGCTCTTTTTCACTTGCCAGTTTTTTGTCAAGAATCCAGGCGCGGAAACGACCGATACAGTCGAAATCATCCTCCCACTTAAGACGTTCCTTACTTTTATAGCGCTCATGACTTCCGGAAGTGGAGTGCCCCTGGGGTTGAGTCATTTCTATGACGTGTACGAGTTGCGGAATGTGCTCTCTCCTGCAAGCGTCAGCCGCGGCTTGGTAGGTGCTGACGAGCTGCTCGTAGTCCCAGCCTTTAACCACATGAATTGCAATTCCTTTGAGCTCTTTTTCATAGTCAAAGCCAGCCATTATTTTGGAGATGGATTCTTTTGTGGTCTGATATTTCGCATGAACAGAAATACCGTACGCATCATCCCATACGCTCATCAGAACTGGGACTTGCAAAACACCGCAAGCATTCATGGCTTCCCAGAATAGACCCTCAGCCGTAGATGCATTGCCGATCGTACCAAAAGCGACTTCGTTTCCAGTGCGCGTGAATTTAGTGGCGCTATGTAAACGTTTGTTTTCGCGGTAAAGCTTCGAGGCATAGCCAAGTCCAACAAGCCTTGCCATCTGCCCGGCCGTGGGTGAGATATCGGATGACGTGTTGGGTTGTGCGAGTTGATCGAGCCATTCGCCCGTTTCGCTGATTAATCGGGTGCCAAAGTGGTTATTCATCTGACGGCCAGCACTAGCGGGCTCGTTTTTGACATCCGTATCGGCAAATAGTTGGGCGAAGAATTGCTTTAAGCTTAATTCGCCAAGGGCCATCATAACCGTTTGATCTCTGTAATATCCCGAGCGCCAGTCACCTTTTTGGAAGGCCCGGGCCATGGCGACTTGAGCGATTTCTTTGCCGTCGCCAAAAATACCGAACTTGGCTTTTCCGCCTAGCACTTCTTTCCTGCCGAGCAAGCTTGCATGTCGACTTTGGCAGGCGATTACAAAGTCTTTGAGGACTTGATCTTTGTTCCAGTTGTTAGAGCTTTGCGTCGATTTGTTTTGATTTTTTTCCGTCACACCATCAATCCTTTATGCCGGATTATAACAACCAGTTAGATATTAAATGTCGCGATCACCGGGGCGTGATCGGACGGTTTTTCGCCGCGACGCTCATCACGATCAATGGTCACAGCGTTGCATTTTGCGGCAAGAGTAGCTGTTGAATAGATGAGATCGATTCGGAGCCCTTTATTGCGTGGGAAAGACAGTTCCCGGTAGTCCCACCAAGAGTAGATCCCTGGCGATTGATCCAAAACCCTCAGAGTGTCGACGAGCCCGAAAGAAACGAAGTCGTTGAGGGCAGCTCTTTCGCCTGAGGAACAGTGGATGTGCTCTTTCCAACCAACCGGATCGTAAACGTCGCGATCGTCTGGCGCAACATTGAAATCCCCCACAATGATCAGGGGGTCGGAGGGCTTCCAGTGCTTCTGCAGGAAGGCTTTTCCGCGCTTGAGCCAATCCAGTTTATAGGCGTATTTTTCAGAGCCAATCGCTTGACCGTTGGGCACATAGGCGCAAATCAGATCAAATTTGTCGGGAGTTCTGACCGTGATGGTTCGCGCGGCGTCGTCTGCAGCGCCGTCATTGAAGTTTTTATGGAGGATTTCGACTGGTTTTCGCGAAAGTACGGCAACGCCGTTGTAGGCTTTTTGACCGAAGAAAGCGGCGTGATAGCCGGCATCTTCGATGGCTTGAAGGGGAAACTTTTCATCGGCACACTTGAGTTCCTGGAGGCAAACGTAATCTACCTCGGAACGTTTGAGGAAAGCCTTCAAACGATCAAGGCGAGAGTTAATTGAATTGACGTTCCAGGTGGCAACTTTAACCATAGGCGCCAGACTTTAGTGTCGGGCGCGTCTCAGGTCAAAGCAATTCCATTTCGGCTAGTGGGGTGCCGCTTAAAGAGTCAGAATATTGAAAATCACTTGTGGGTACGCAGTCGTTACGTTGACCGCTGCTTTTAAATGTAACTTGGTAAATGTCACATTCCACGTAGTTGAAACCCTTTTGAAAGGGCACCTTATCGCAGGACTCTTCCTTGCCTTGGCGCATTTTGAGGCCGCAGCGGTCCTTAAACTCAATGGTTTTCCTGTCAGCAGCAAGATTGCCGTGGCGTACGTGATGTGGGCAACGTGAGCAGAGCATTCTTCTATCCCTTCCTTGGGTTAAAGAGTTCTGAGAGACGGTGTGCGCACTAGTTCCTTAAGTGAATCCCTCGCCCGCCTGTCCGCAGCATCCAACCGGTGAAACTAGTCAACAGGTGGGGTCGACTTTCAGAACTCATGCTTCTCTAATGTTGATTAATCTGGATAATAACACCAAATCCACCGATTGCAATAAAATTTATTTTGATTGGTTAGCTTACCTTTTCTAATGTCATTAAAATTTAAATTAATTTCTTAGGCTCGTAGCGGCTAATCTGGCGTCCCGCACGGTGTTGACCTGCCTACCAGGAAACTGTACCCTCATGTTTCACTAGCGGTTACTGTGAATAAAAAGCTCAATCGGAGGCTCTCTTTAAATGGCGTGGCTAGAGCGGGACAAGGCACCAATTGCAAAAGGCGACAGAATCGACACGCCGGATGGTTTATGGGAAAAGTGCGTCAACTGTTCCGAAATCATTTTGAATAAAGAGTTAAACGATAATCTCAATGTTTGTCCAAAGTGCGATCATCATTACCCTTTGCCGGTCTTAGATCGCATCAGTAGCTTGATGGACCCAGGATCTTTCGTTGAGGAAGACGCGAATCTTCGCAGCAGTGATCCCCTTAAATTTGAAGATAGTAAGCCTTACGCCAAACGCCTCGAGGAACAACACAAGAAGACCGGTAGATGGGATGCTTTTTTGGCTGGACGTGGAAAGCTAAATGGTCGGCCTGTGCAGTTGGGAGTTTTCGACTTTCAATTCATGGGCGGTAGCATGGGATCGGTCGTGGGCGAGAAGATTTCTCGGTTGTTTTTGCGCGCTGCTGCTGCACGTGAGCCGGCGATTATTGTTAGTTCATCGGGTGGCGCTCGTATGCAGGAAGGTCTTGTGAGCCTCATGCAGATGGCCAAGACTTGTGCCGCAGTGTCCAAAATGCGTGAGGCCGGGGTGCCCTACATTTCTGTACTTTGTCATCCCACAACCGGTGGTGTGGCTGCCAGCTTTGCCATGCTGGGTGATATTAATATTGGCGAGCCCAATGCTTTGATTGGATTTGCAGGGCCTAGGGTTATTGAACAGACCATCCGTGCGCAGCTGCCGGAAGGCTTTCAGAGATCAGAATACCTGCTTGAGCATGGCATGCTTGATCTTATTTCTCACCGCGACTCCTTGCGGATGACCCTGTCGCGGGTACTCGATATTCTCGCGGCCAATGTCTCAAAGTCAAAATAACGAACCACTCGAGATCCTGGAGCTGTTTGATAAGCGTCCAACGGTTATCAAGCCTGGACTGAGTCGTATCCGTGCTGCACTTGATTGCCTGGGCAGACCGGGACTTTCCACTCCGAGGATTGTTGTGGCCGGAACCAATGGCAAGGGTACGACCAGTGGTATGATCTGGCGGCTCTTGAGTGCAGCCGGATTTAAAGTTGGTCTATTTACATCCCCCCATCTTGTCGAGTTTCGCGAACGAATCACTGTTTCAGGCCATGAAGTGACGAACGAGCTTCTTGTAGGATTGATCACCCAAATCCGAAAACAGTTACCGCCCGAACTATGGACGGATCTGACCTTCTTTGAGATCAATACAATGCTAGCCTTTATGGTTTTTGAGCAGCTTGAAACTGAAATTAACGTCTTAGAAGTTGGCTTGGGTGGACGCCTTGATTGCGTCAATGTTTACGATCCTGATGTGGCAGTTATCACCAGCATTGGCCTTGATCACATGGAATTTCTCGGCGACAGCCTGGGCCTGATTGCCCGCGAGAAAGCCGGGATTATGCGTGAAGGGCGACCGGTGATCTGGTGCGCTGAGCATTGGGCTGAACCAGAGGCTGATGCTGCGATCACAGCTATGGCCAAAGAGGTTGGAGCAAAGTTGCACCGAGCGGAAGAGGCGATGCTAGAGGAGCTTCCGAAATCCATTCAAAAGCGACCACTTTTTATCCAGAGAAACTTTCAGCTCGCAAGGGCAGCGTTCTTCGAGATTTTGACTAAGATAAGGCCGAATCAAATCGATGATCCTCGCTTTAAAAATCTCTCAGATCTGTTTGACTCACCAGCGGCTCCTTGGCCTGTTACCTTTAATGGTCGATTTGACTTGATCACTGTGTCGAAGGGGTCTGATCGTATCAAAGTTCTGTTGGATGTTTGTCACAACCCACATGGGGCTTTAGCGCTTAAGCAAGCCCTTGAGCATTCAGCGGTCGTGGATATCAACGGCAAGTTAAACTGCCTGTTTAGCGTGCTTGCTGATAAAGACGCTGCTGGCATTTGGGTGGCCTTAAAGTGTAAGATCGGGAATGTCATGGCATTTCGATCATCTTCGACGCGCTCTTGGGTAAACTTGCCTAAAGAAATGCGAGCAGATGGGGTGGATGACTTGCTTGCTAGTTTTGATGCGGCTTGGAATCGAGCTCTGAGCCAGGACGACTGGCGGAGCAAATCTCCTTGGCTAATTTGTGGCTCTGTGGCGATGGTGGGCGAAGTGCTTAGCTACTGGCAGAAAAATGGTTGGCGGGTAGATAGGGTACAGTTCATTTGATCAGACTTTATAATTCGTTGCGTTTGAGACGTGCCTGGCCCAAAATTTTGGTGCTGGGGTGCGGTCTTGCCGCAATTACGAGCGTCTCGGGGCAAGTTTCCAGTGTCACTGTCCCTGTCCCAGGTCAAATTATACCCGAGTCTTCGGATGGCATTCCGCAGCTATTTTTTGACGCAAGGACCACCGGATTTACCCGTGATGGTAAACAACAAATATTTGATGGTGACGTCATTGCCATTGGCCCGAGAAGTATTATCACTGCCGATAGGGTCGTCGTTGATCAAAAACTCCGAGCTTTAATCGCCGAAGGCCACGTGGTGATCCTGGCGGCAGACCAGATCCTGACTGGTGACCGCATAGAGTTCGCAACGGAAACAGGGGACTTCAAGATAGCCGGCGCTCGTATGATCGTTAATGATAAGGCAGAGGCAGATCGCATTGCCAAAGATGTACTTGGCTTTTCGGCTCCTGAACTCAGCTTTGAGGCCGAGAGAAAAGCGCGCTTGGACGAGGTAGCTAAACAGAAGGAAATCGTAAAGGATGCGGTTCGCCGTAAAGCTAAACTAGGTCAAGGTGCAAGTGATGACGATGTCAGAAATTATGCAAGGTTCTTGCATCAAGAAGACCTTATTCGTAGTCAGGAAAATCCAGCTTTTGCCCGGATGACCGAATCGCGGCGTAATAATCTTCGAAAGCGTCGTGATTTTTGGGAAAAATCCCGCGTTTCGGAGCGTGTCCAGGTGGATCCTGGAAAGCAAGCATATTTTCGCCTGGAAGGTGATGAACTCTTAAGAACAAACGGCAATGACTTCAGCGCAAAACACTCTCTTTGGACTCCTTGCAAGTGCGAACGTGACGAGTTGCCTGCCTGGAGAATTAGAGCAT
>JBAXLR010000034.1:0-20473 GCA_037134655.1 bacterium
CTAAGAGCCGGCAATCAACGGGAGAACTTGATTATGTGTATGGCGTGTAACAGATGGTGCCTCAATTTGCTGGTTAAGAGGTACTTCACCCTGATGCTAGTCTGCCAGCGACAAGAGCTAGGTTTTTTGCCAGACGAGATCAGGGACGGGTAGATATTTTTGGCGAGTTCCTGTGCGCAGGTTGGGTAAAATGACATCAAGTCTGTGTAAATGTACAGACAAAATGTCCGGAGAATGCTGATATTGCTTTAGTTTTTCCTAGGCCCATCACCTCGCAGCTTGCAGCCAAGCTGCGATTTTTTTTGCAACAGTTGCCCCGGGTTGCGATTGAATTGCCCATATTGAATCACTGAGTGACTTGGAAGTACCGCCCTAGGCTTTTGTGGCGGCACCATTGAAAGAATTTAGGAGCATAGCCGGCAGGTCGATATTTTTTGTGTAGTTTGCTCGGGCGAGCAGGGTAGAACGACGTCTTGTCGGGATAGTGACTAGGCGAGATGTCCGTAAGATTCAGATTTTAGTATTATACCTGGCGCCCTTGGGACGCTGCAGGGCTACCTCTTAAAACCGGAACATAAATTTTTAACCACTGTTAAATATGCCCCAGTCTGACGCTAGAGGCGCGACTACGGCTTATTCGCCCATCAGGCCGTCAGCGCCCATCTCAACACGGGATGCAAATTTCTTTTCATTTAAGGCACATCGGCCAAGCCCCTTCAAATGCCCTCAATGGCATGGGTTTTGCGAGTATTCATTAGTTATTTTGAAAGGAAATTTATCATGGCGACTCGAGCTTCCCAAGGATTTCATTCACTTCTCGAATGGCTCTTTGTGACAGAAGACCTATTTTTGTTTGATGGAGTTCTTGTACCAGCGGAGCAAGGTTGGGCATTATTTTCTATAAAAAATGATGAATCCCAACGACTCATAACGGTCTGTTCGCAATGAAACATCAAAATATATTTGCAATTTTATGGGCGCGGCTATTTGAAAAAAAGCCTTTGTTCAATCTGGTGACGCCAAGGACCAGATCAGAGCAACCAAAAAGGATGCCCGACGAGGATATCAAAGATCTATTTCAGGACTTTCATAATTGTTGCGATGATGAAGATACCGATCTGAGAGAAGCGATTGCCTACAGTCTCCGGATCCTGAGCGGCCAGACGCAATCAATTACTTCTAAAAATCCGACAACTGCTTTGCTCAATCTTCGAACAACAGAAATAACGCTGCCAACTGAACCCAAGGTTGGAATGCGACCGAAGTCAAAATAGGCGTGAATATTGTTTATGGAAAAATTAATTATTGGACATCGCTTACAGATGACCGCCCAACAGCTTCGTGACCATGCAAGGTGGCTGGGAGAACATCATCATATTGAAATCGCAAATGGCCAGGATGTCCTACTTAGCCGACTCGAGCAGAATGAATCGGTCCTCCTAAAATCATACCGGGTAACCGAAGAGGCCGCTCGCTCCGGTCTGCGTGTCGTACCAGCGGCCATGTGGCTACTTGATAACTTCTATCTTCTTGAAGAACAGATCTGGCTTGCGCGCAAGCATCTTCCAAAATCTTATAGCAAACAGCTTCCTCGCGTGAAAGACGCCGCCCGGAAGGGTTACCCTCGCGTATATGAATTGGTATTAGAGTTGATCACCTGCGTCGACGGGTTAATAGACGAGTCAAGTATAAACAACTTTGTGGATGGCTATCAGGAGGCGTCGAAGCTAAAAATAGGCGAACTCTGGGCAGTGCCTCTCATGATGCGGTTTGCTCTCGTGCAGAGCGCTCGTCATACGGCGGCACGAATAGCGACCGGAACGATTGACAGAAACAACGCTAACCGCTGGGCTGACCGTGTAGCAGCACTACCACAAGGAGACTCCAGCGCTCTTTTGCAGCTCATGGCAGAACTTACAAATTCAAATCCACGCATGAGTATAACATTCCTAGCTGAATTGACGCGGCGATTACAAAATCTTTATCCTGTACCTGCCTTACCCATGAGCTGGATCGAGGACCACCTCGCCGCCAGGCACAGCACACTTGACAACCTCTTTCAGAACGAGGGTCAACAGGAAGCGATCGATCAGGTCAGCATGAGTCATGTCATTACAAGTTTGAGGCTTCTAGAATCCATAGACTGGAGACAATTTGTTGAGAATAGAAGTGTTTTGGAGTCGACGCTGGCTCAGGATCCCATGGGGGTATACAAATCCATGGACTTCGCTACCCGGGATTGTTACCGACACAATGTCGAACGCCTGGCAAAACGCTATAACGAGGACGAGACAACAGTAGCGCATCTAGCTCTTAATTTCGCCAAAGGTGCACAGGAGAGCTTCGACGCGACCGATCGTCGTTCTCATATCGGATTCTACCTAATAGGACGAGGGCGCGAAAGGCTTGATGCTGGGCTTTCAGCTGGTGAAAGAGCACGATTCAGTATCGAACATTTTTTCTTAAAGCGAAAAGCATTTCTTTATTTCAGCGCTCTCAATCTGTTGACGATAGTTCTTGTTCTGCAAATGTTCATTCAATATCTGCCGTCAAGCTATGAGCGGCTATATTTTGCATTATTGATAGTTTCAGCAACTCTAGTCGCATCCCAAATCGCGCTCACATTAACAAATTGGACGGCAACGATTCTTGTCAAACCGAAAAGACTCCCACGACTCGACTTCTCGACTGGTATCCCTGAACAACATGCCACCATTGTCGCTGTCCCCACGTTACTTACGAATCCGAAAGGCATCCAATCATTATTGCAGTCTATCGAAGTGAACTATCTGGGGAACAAGGACCGTAATGTTGGCTTCGCACTACTAACCGATTTTCTAGACGCAAAATTGGAACACTGTCACGGGGACTCCGAACTAGTTGACCAAGCATCCGCAGGGATTGCTGCTTTAAATGTAAAATACGCCAATGACGGCATCGCACCGTTCTATTTGTTCCACCGTTCTAGACAATGGAACTCAGATGAGAAGATCTGGATGGGTTATGAGCGAAAACGAGGAAAGCTAATGGCGTTTTCCGAGCTTCTTAGAGGAGGTGCCCCCAATGCATTCTCACATATGACAGGAGATATAGGCAGACTTTCAAAATTTCGCTATATAATCACCTTGGATACTGATACGCGCCTGCCTCACAATGCTGCTCAACAGTTGATTGCTGCGATGGCCCATCCATTGAATCGTCCACTTGTTGACCCGAAAACTGCGCGAGTGGTGGAAGGCTATACGATCCTCCAGCCCCGCGTAGCTATCGAGCTTCAGTCCGCCGCTAAAACCAGGTTCACACGACTATTTGCGGGGGAGCCGGGCATTGACCCTTATACTCGAGAGATCTCGGACGTATACCAAGACATATTCGAAGAGGGCTCTTTCGTCGGGAAGGGTATCTTTGATGTCGACACGTTCATTTCTACTCTCAAGGATCGTTTTCCGGATAACTGGATCCTTAGTCACGACTTAATCGAAAGCTGTGTCGCGAGATCTGGACTTATAAGCGACGTATTGCTTCAGGAGCAATTTCCATCTGGCTATCAGTCTGACGTCAGCCGAAGGCATCGTTGGATCCGCGGCGACTGGCAGATATCCCCATGGTTATTCCCCTGTTTGGCGCGCATCTTGGGGTGTAAAGAGAACGCCAATCTGAGTGCGCTGTCGCGGTGGAAGATTGCTGATAATTTACGACGTAGCCTTGTCCCTCTTGCGACGCTGGTCACACTAATTCTTGGTTTGTACACGACAAACCATGCCTTCGCTTGGACTGGCTACGCACTCTCAGTAATTTTTTTACCGTGCATTCTAACTTCAAGCCAAAAACTTGCATCAAAAGGCCACGATTCCGATTGGCGCTCTCACTTAACCCTGACTGCAAAAGATTTAATACCAAGAACGGCACAGGCCTTATTATCGGTGATATTTCTTCCGTATGAGGCTTGGAAGAGCATCCATGCTGTGGTTTGTGCATTATTTCGAATGCTCATCGCAAAAAGACGGTTACTAGAGTGGCGCCCAGCACATGAAATAGAACGCATTTCCCAAGGGCATTTCGTTCACTACCTTAAATCAATGGCGCCTGTTACGGTTTTTCTACTTGCTATAACTTGGTTTGAATACAGATCAGAATCGAACCATGCGCTAGCCTTACTATTTTTGCCCCTATGGATTTCTGCCCCTGTCGCCGCCTGGTGGATCAGCCTACCAATCAAAAAAAGAACGCAGACGCTCAACGATACCGATCGTGATTACCTGATCCAGGTTGCTCGAGATACTTGGGAATATTTTGCGAAGTATGTCAACGCTAGCGAGAACTGGCTTCCACCTGATAATGTGCAGCTACTTCCTGAGAAAGTAATCGCTCATCGCACGTCACCCACGAACATCGGTTTATATCTTCTATCAGCTCTCGCCGCCTATGACTTCGGATTCATCGGTATTGATCAACTAGCGGATAAGCTCGCCGCAACCATGAATACCATGGATCGCCTTGAGCGTTTTAAAGGACACTTTTATAACTGGTATGACACCACAACTCTGCAACCCCTGCCGCCGTCCTACGTCTCAACGGTTGACAGCGGAAACCTGACGGCTTGCCTATTTATGATTGGAAGCGCTCTTGACCAAATCTGTGAGGATCATTCACTCCTTTTCGATGAGAATGCTCGAAAAAGAATGTCCGAACTTGCGTCTAAAGCGCGTCAGCTCGGAACCTGCGACTATACATTCCTTTATAACAAATCGCGGCGACTACTGGCTATCGGCTATAACGTGCAGGAGCAGCGAGCAGATCAAAGCTATTACGATCTCCTGGCCTCAGAGGCTCGCCTCGCAAGCATATTCGGTATAGCACTCGGCCAGTTACCGGTGGAACACTGGTTTGCGCTTGGTAGACTCATGAACAGGATAGGCAACGATAGAATTCTCCTGTCTTGGAGCGGGTCGATGTTTGAGTATCTTATGCCGCAGCTGATACTTCCTGACTACGAGCACACATTGTTATACGAGACCCATCGCGCTGCGGTACGATATCAGATTGAGTATGGCAAATTAAGAGGAGTCCCTTGGGGAGTTTCTGAGTCTGGCTATTTTGCAACTGACACCCAGAGCAACTATCAATATCGCGCCTTCGGAGTGCCGGGACTTGGATTAAAAAGAGGTCTTGCCAATGACGTTGTTGTCGCGCCATACGCATCCATGCTCGCCATGACCGTCGACCCACAGGCCGCATTTGAGAACCTTAGGCGGATGGAAAGTGAAGGCTTCCGCGGTGAGTTTGGATTCTATGAAGCGATAGATTTTACCGCTAACCGAATTCCACCCCAACAGGATTACGCGATCGTTCATTCCTTTATGGCCCATCATCAAGGCATGGGATTTCTTGGTCTCGCATACGCACTGCTTGATCAACCAATGCAGCGCCGCTTTCTACGCTCTCCGCTACTCAAGTCTGTCGCAATACTTCTAGAGGAGTCGAGCCCAAAAACTGCACCTTTTCCAATCTACGGAACAGAAAGCCCTGATGAACACACCTATTCCGAATCGTATAAAGGCGCTATCCGCGTTATCAATGAGCCATTACCAGCTGAACCGTCGATTCAGCTTCTGTCAAATGGTGATTACCACGTCATGGTTGATGCAGCGGGCGGCGGTTACAGCGCCGTAGGAGACATGTTAATCAATCGCTACCGACCAGACTCTTTGCGGAGAGATCACGGCTGCTTCCTGTTTTTGCGCAATCTTGAAAGTGGAGGCACATGGTCCAGCGCGTTCGAACCCACACAGCAATCACCGGGTCGGTATGAGGCCGTATTTACTGACGGAAAAGCCGAGTTCAAGCGACGTGACGGATCCATCGAAACAAGAACTGAAATTGCTGTTTCCCCTGAACACAACCTTGAAGTTCGACGCACGATCATCACAAATCGCGGCCGCATCGCATGCGAGATCGAGGCCACTAGCTTTGTTGAACTAGCTCTGGCCAACATTGCTGCTGATCAAGCGCATCCTGCTTTTAGCAAGCTATTTCTAAAAACAGAGATCATAGCATCACACGACGGCATCTTGTGCCAGCGAAGACCCAGGTCAGAAGATGAGCCGACCAGATGGGCGTTTAATGTGCTAATCGCACGTACCGTTAACAGTGAACCTGCCTCCTTCGAGACTGATCGTGTGAGCTTCATCGGGAGAGGAAACAGCGTTCATGACCCCTCCGCGCTCAAAAGCCCCCTGTCAGGTTGCGAAGGTTATGTTCTGGATCCCGCATTCGCAATCCGACGAAAAATACGTCTCAAACCGTCCGAAACTGTCACGGTTGATTTTGTCCTCGGAGAGGCGAAGGACAAGTCTCAGGCGTTGGACCTCATGGCATACTTCCAAGAAAAGAACGCCGCAGATCGTGTTTTTGAGTTAGCTTGGGCTCACTCCCACGTCATACTTCAGCAACTCAATATCGACCCCGCAAAAGCGCAGCTCTTCAACAGGATGGCTGGGTATCTGGTTTTTCCCCATGCTTCAATGCGAGCGCCGGCAAGAATCTTGATGCACTCGCACCCAAAAGGTCAAGCGGGTCTTTGGGGCTACGGCTTATCGGGCGAAATACCAATCATGCTCGTGAAAATATCTCAAACATCACAGATACCCCTGCTGCGAGAAATGGTCATCGCGTACACTTATTTCAGACGCAAAGGACTAGCCACGGACCTCATCATTTGGAATGAGGATCAGACGTCATACAGGCAGCAGCTACAAGAAGAAATTCAGGCGGCCATTGCCCACATGGGTGCTAGCGTTCCAGGAAATACGCAGGGAGGAATCTTCGTGATTCGTCCAGACCAAATACTCCAAGAGGACCGTAAGCTTCTGCTCGCAGCCGCTAGACTGATAATCAACGCGCAAGAAGGTCTATCACTATACGAGCAGATTCAGCACCGAGTTCCGATTAAAAAATCGCACCCAACACGCACAGCCAATCGTGTTCAACCGCTGACAAACTTAAGTAAAAAAGAATCTCCGGAGAGAGGCCAGCCTCTCCCAGGCCTAAATGCAGAGGGAACCGAGTTTGTCATCAATTTATCTGGGAATCTGCGTACGCCGATGCCCTGGGTTAATGTTCTGGCAAACCAGGCCTTTGGAACTATCATTTCTGAGCGTGGATCTTCCTATGCATGGTATGAAAACTGCCATGAATTCCGACTCACCCAATGGCACAACGATCCTGTAAGCGATCCCGCTGGTGAGGCGTTTTATATTCAAGACGAGCAAACAGGACTCTTCTGGTCGCCCATGCCGTGGCCGACGGCCGGAAACGGAAACTACATAGTTCGGCACGGATTTGGCTATTCTGTTTTCGAACACGCCTCATCTGATATCCATTCAGAAACTTGGGTCTTCATTGATAAGGAAGAACCCGTTAAATATACCCTGATGAAACTTAAAAATCTTTCCGGAAGACGGCGAAAAATAAATCTCATTGGAATCTGTGAATGGGTTCTTGGAGACTACCGCCAGAAAAATGCCATGCATATCTTCACGGAGACAGATAACCAAACCATTTTTGCCCGCAATACTTACTTGATGGATAATAATGAGCGCATTGGATTTTTTGGCTGCGCTAGCGCCCAGAGTATCTCGGCAGATCGAGCTGAGATTCTCGGGGAACTGGGCGACTGGGCATCTCCTGCCGTTTTACGCCTCAAAACGTTATCGGGTCGAATGGGCTGTGGACTCGACCCTTGCGCCGGCATCAAAACTACAGTCGAGCTCGAGGCAGGCGCCTCCAGAGAGGTGGTCTTCGTGCTCGGGGCAGCGCCGAATCGGCAATTGGCAAACGATTTAGCAAAAATAACGACCACACTAAGACCACCTGCAAAAGTCCTGCGGGAAGTTCGTCAGGCATGGCGGGACACGCTATCAAAAGTTAAAATAGCGACCCCAGATGCCTCCGTTAATGCCCTTGCCAATGGCTGGTTACTTTACCAAACCATGTCGTCCCGTCTCTTTGCCCGTAGCGGGTTTTACCAATCGGGCGGGGCTTTTGGTTTCCGTGATCAACTACAAGACGTCCTTGCTCTCCTCCATCATGAACCTTCGATGGCCCGCGCTCATATCCTTCGCTGCGCCAAACAGCAGTTCGTCGAAGGCGACGTATTACATTGGTGGCACCCGCCAGGAGGCCGTGGCATCAGAACGCGTTTTTCAGATGACTATCTGTGGCTACCTTACGTCACAGCTCGCTACATTGAGAGCACTGGAGATGATTCCATTCTCACCGAGCAAATATCGTTTCTTGAGGGGCAAGCTCTTAAATCCGGTGAAGAAAGCCACTACGGCCGGCCCCGCAGCGGGGAAATAAAAGCTGACCTCTATAACCATTGTGTTCGTGCGATTAAATACGGACTAACTGCCGGGGCGCACAACCTGCCCCTCATGGGCTGCGGAGACTGGAATGATGGTATGAATCTAGTCGGCATCAAGGGACGCGGCGAAAGCGTTTGGCTTGGTTTTTTTCTTTTTGATGTTCTTCGTCGGTTTAAAACCCTCGTACTGCGTCGAGGTGACACCGACTTTGCCCTGCTGTGCGATCAGCAGATGGATCGCTTGAAAAATAGCCTTGATAAAAATGCTTGGGATGGTGAATGGTACCTGCGGGCCTTTGATGATGACGGCGGGACCCTGGGGTCAAAAAGTGATGATGAATGCAAAATCGACCTGCTCCCTCAGGCATGGTCTGTCATTTCCGAGGCGGGCGCGCCAAACAAAATCTCGGTCGCAATGGACTCTGTTTATAAGGATCTTGTGAATCACAAAGACGGCATTATCCAGTTGTTTGATCCACCCTTTGAATTCACCAGACGCAACCCAGGCTATATCAAAGGCTATCCACCAGGAATCCGGGAGAATGGAGGGCAATACACCCATGCTGCAATTTGGGCGGCGTGGGCCTTTGCCAAGATGGGGGATGGAAAGCGCGCATGGGAGTTATTTGAATTAATGAATCCGCTACGCCATGCACGCGACTGGAATCAAATCAGTATTTATAAGGGTGAGCCCTATGTCGTCGCCGCTGATGTCTACTCTAAAGCGCCACACGTGGGGCGTGCCGGTTGGACTTGGTATACGGGCGCGGCTGGATGGATGTACCAACTACTAATTGAGCAACTCCTGGGCGTCGTTCGAGAAGGGGACACCATGCGACTTAAACCTTTGCTTCATCCCGATTGGGACGCCGTACACGTTGATTATAGATATCATTCGACACACTATAGTATTGCTTTTAGTCGGACGCCATCTGACGTCCCTGGTATTGTTGTTTTGGTCTACGGTGTTGAACAAAGTAATGACTCGATACGTCTTACGAATGATGGTGTCTCACATAAAGTGCTCTGCGAATTTCGAACACCAAATACCAAAAGCTCCGCTGAGGTGTAAAAAATTATTCGACCAGAACATAAACGCCTTTGAGGCGACACCTACCGTCCAATAATTAAAAACTTCCCTATATCGACATGGTATGACTATCAGGAGTTTGTCCACAGCCTGCCAATTTTAGGAACCTGGAGTTAGATTCGCGGCCATGTTGGACAACATCGTGGTCATTTTTGAAGTTCTTATGCTCCAATTGATCTGGTTAATCATGCCGGCGTGTTGCACGCAAGAGATTCTCATGCTGAGCAAAGAGTGGAAGGTTTTGAAGCAAGATTTTATGACGATGAAACTCCTTGGAAATCATTCGATTAGGGTCATGCAACACCAAAGTAAATAACAGGATATGCGTTTTTTTGCTCTAAACACACGATTAGGTTAGACGGCAAAAAATCATCACATCACGAACACTACGGTGAAAATTTTGCCTAAATTTACAAAGGATGAAGAGGCTGTTATTCTACCTCAGCGTCAAAAATTTTTATGAATACAATGGCCTGGCGGCTTGTTCACAGGCAAAAAAAGGGGGCGAGGCATGAGGTTAAATAAAGGAGTATACATTCTAGCCGTGCTAGCAGCTGTAAGTCTTGCGGCAAATGCTTGCGGTAAGAAAAAAGACGAATCAAAAGATTCCGAAGGAGTGACTGCATCAAATATAGCGGACCTAAAGCTTTCCTCAAGTTTGAAACTTTCTCTGCCGGCTGGAATTGCTAAGGCTGCCGGTCAGGCTTCAAGCATCAACCTCGGTGACATAACAACGGCAAAAAAATCGTCTGAAGCATGCCGCACGATTCAAAACGTCGCTATGATGTTTGATACACTTGGTCAGGTGTCGGGCATGATGTGTCACTTGGAGGCCGAGTCTGCTCAGATACAGTTTGGGAAGAAATACAAAGTCATTCTCCAAGAAGCGGAAGGCTCGATGGAAATGCCAATTTGGATTGATAATAGCGAAGCTGGTAAGTTGACGATGTACACCTGTCGGGCTGGAAAAATTGACCAAAAAATCTCCATAAATAGCTCCAACAGTAATGGCGCCAGCGGATCTCTTGTGTATAAAGGCTCTGAGGGCAGCCAAAGCTGGCAGAACAGTCTTACATTTGACTTCACAACAGCTGGAGTCAAAATCCTAAGCGGTCAAAATGTTTTCACCAATGGAAGTGACAACAATTACTCGCAAGATAATTCCCTGGAATTTCGCGACTCGGGAGTTAGTATTATGAAGTCGGCCTCGAAAGGTCAGCAGGACGCTCAGAATACATTTCAAGATCGCGGTGTGGTGAAACACGATGGAACTATGGGTCAAGCGTTATTCAAAGGCCAGGGATCGTTCTCAGGAGAAACTTACAATTGGGGGACGCGATCAACATTCGATCAAGATGGTTACAAGGTTGCTAACTCTTCAGCCACCAGTGATATCACAGGGACAGCTAGCGAACTTCCAAGTTTTCTAGCTGATAATTTTAGTATTCCGGATGCAACAGGCTGGGACTGTTCCACGGAAGAGACAATTACTGTCGACATGGTCAATGGTTCGACGGCGGCTGCCCATGCGGCTTGCGAGCGCTCCCAGGGTTCAAATTATAGTTGCTGGGATCAAGATGACTTTGAGCAAGGCGAACAAGAATCTATTGGGAAGTAATCCGTGACTGGATTTTTGTCATTGCAAAAAAGCCATTGTCTCAAGGCAGTGGCTTTTTTTCGCTTATACGAAATCCCTTATTCCACAGCGCATAGTGTCAAATACACGTAACATTTTCCATTTCACTTTCATATAATTTTCAAAGAATTTTAGCAAAACTGGCATGCAGCGAGGGTGAAATGTTTAGTCGTGAGCTTGCTGATTTGGGGCGGTTCATTTAATCTCACTCTAGTGCGAAGTCCCAGCGCACTCAAAAAATATCCCCCGCGGCACCGGAACTCCCTGCAAATAAGATGTTCCCAAAATGAAACGTCTAAATCTGAAATCCCAGTCTCCTCAGGAAATTTCGCTTTATATCCGCGTCTCCACAGAGGAACAAGGATCTTAGAGGATTTTAGATGTGGATTGTTAAGCCGCCGGCAGGCAGCTGAGTTCATTGGCTGCAGTTAGAGAGCTGTCTCTCGACGCAAAGGGAAGCTCAGGCAAAAAGGGATTGAGGGCATCAAGCGCGGTAACTATCAAAGGCTCGCTGGCCATCGTTTAGATGCAAGCCACTGCGACGGGATGCTTGTATCTAGTTCACAATCTTAGGCCAGCTTCCGCGAATTGTTCCGCGGTGGGGTGTGTGCTGACTTTGTTTTAGTTTTGACAAGTCTTTAAGGACGTTGCCTTTTTTGTCTGTAAAGAGGCAACCGATGGCATTCGCTGGGACGTCTTTAAGGTTTTTTCTGGTCTGTTCAAGGAGGATCAGAAGATCTTTTTTCAATTTTACGGGATCGATCGGTTTTGTCAGTGACTCCGCTGCCAGCTGATCTGGTGTGAATGTCATGTGACGCTGAATCATTTCAAGCATAAGATCCGGCGTAAATCCCGGATCTTTTCCACAAGCGGCAGAAACGATCGCGGGAAGGGAGAGTACGTCGCGATCAAGCTCGATGATGTCCAAGGCGTCCCTCACTACGGAACGGTTTGCCAAAGCCAGGCATTTATTGATCGCGAGGTCGATGTCGTGTAGTCGATATCCCAACTCCTCGTCATCAACAACCGGGAAATATCGAAACGCTGTATCGCGAACCCATTCTAGCTTAAGTTGCTCGCCCGCTTTTCCGACCGTTGCACGGTAAAAACTTGGCTGTGCTATCTGTATTTCGAAATTGTATCCGGCTGACAGTAGTATTGCTCGGTCACTTTGAAATGCGTCGGTTACAGCCTGATCGGCATCGTGGAAAAAATCGATATCATCTGAAAACCTGAGTGAGTCAGGCGCTCGCTGAATGGCCGTACCTCCGGCAACATAGCTATCGGGGCTACGGTTTGATTTAATGAGGTTCAGTACTTTTTTTTGAAACGAGGTGATTGGCATGGTATGGTCTCCTTATTTCAAGTCAAGTTCGTCGGCAAGTCGGAGTCCTTCCAGGCCGCCATATTTTCTTAGTCCATTCTGGATAATCGATAAGTTTCCCCATGTAACCTTTAAATCTTTACGAAGGTGCCAGAAACACTTCGCGTGATACTGCGTAAAAATTTGCTGGGCTCTGCCTAAGATGTTTTGTGCGCGTTGCTCCCGTGCGCGCCGGTAATCGCGCAGAACATCCTGGATCATCACCTGATACCCCTCGGGCGCGACCTGCTTAAACCAATCAAGAAGGTCGGTCTCAAGGCGTATCGAAATGGGAGTTTTTGCCATAGGAACCTCGTATATACATTATGTATATACAATCGGAAAAGGCAATAACTAACTTGAGCAATTGCAGTTAAGGTGTTGTAATGGCTCAGGTTATTTTAGATGTAAGGGTCATGCTCTAGGAGTTCGGAGTCACCTGAAGGGCAAGCGAACCATCGACATTGTCTTTAAACACAAGGCGGAACTTTTTTTAAATCTGTGCGAACCTGTCTGAAAGACATGTGCTTTTATCCTAATAAAATTAGGAATTTAATATTTTAAATCTTGAGTCAGTTAGATGCTTCAATCTCAAAACAAACCATGTCCACTTGGTCTTGCGCTGGGCATGGCAGGCGACTTCGTGTTTGAGCTTCGCTGGTGCCGTATTTTGTCACGTGTTCGTAAACCGTCGATGGATCTCCGTAGCTAAAGCATAGGCCGGAGCATCGCCAGACGTGTTCAAAAGACTCGACGGGATTTAAAGTTTTGTCGCCCATCGTCACTCTTTGAAACACCGTGCGGTTGGGCTGATCACATTGAACATCAGAAACCAGGGTCAGCACTGCTATATCGACTTCGTTTTCTGATTTCGGTTCGCTAAGGACAGATATGTACTGCTGATTGCAAGCGAGTCGAAAATAAATCCTCTTGCCGCCCAAAACACCGTCCTCAACCGAAGTAACGGGGGTGATTTTATATCTTTTTCCCGAGTGGTCTAAACGGGGTTCAGTTGCCGAGGCCTGTGTTGCCAACAGTGCTATCAAAGTTACGATAAGACTTAAAATTCTGCTTGTATTCATCATGGCGCGATCCTCTTCATTAGATTGCTATGAGTGTACAACGTGGAATCGCCGGAAGTCTCAGAAAAAATTAATAATTTTGGGATTTATTTTATCGCTCATGTGTTTGCCTCGAGTCTGAAGGTGTGAAATGCTCTCTTGGCAGGCAAAAGGCTCTCCTTGGCCGCAGATTGGAGCTCTATGACCCTAGTTTATAAAACGTCGGAGCTTAAGATCAATAAGCAGTGTTGGGTGGTTCGTGAATTTATGGACCGAGATCAATTCCCTACGGCTCAGGAGAAGATATGCTCAATGACATTAGGCATCCGGAGTTTGACGTGCTGGGTTTCCGCGCGCCACTGCCAGATCACGGACAGGGAGGAGATGATCGTTTCGATTTATAAATCAGTTTCGACCTTGAATCTGGAGATCCTTCCCACTCGCGTGGCTCGTGGTCAGTATGACAGCTCGTTTCTACCGGCGAGCTTGATTATGTCTATGATCGGTGAATGCTGGCGATCGAGGTGCTACTTAAGAGCGGGTGCCTGATCATGGCTGCCTGCCAGCGACAAGAGCTAGGTTTTTGCCGGAAGAGATCAGGGACGGGGAGATTTTTTGGCGAGTTTGTGTACGGAGGTGGGGTAGAATGACATCTTGACTGCTGTCAAAATTTGTCATGGCGGTGATCGGCGAAATCGTTCGCATGGCTGGTTTGCCTGAACATCCTGCAGCCGAAAAAATTGCTGTAAACTCAAAAAGTCATATTCTAAATTTACTTTGACTTAAGAGTACGTTCGGATTAATAGTGGGCTCGTCTTGGGGTAACGAGCAAAGATGCGGCCTACTACAATGACCTACTACTCTGATTTTTCGAAGATTCGCAAGCCTGTTGTGTTGCCGGGATACAATTAGGTTTGTTCCTCCCGCGAGACATTCCCATCAATCTTTGCGATGTCGTTTGTACCCGAGAGTGTCACGCAGCTGTGATCCTGTCAATTGCCGCCCCGGGAAAGCTCGGCGAATCGCAGTAAGAAGCCAATGACTGTAGGCGCCACACTGAAATCGACATTGCCTTGAATAAAGGAATAACATTCGATCTGAAATTCATAGCCTGTCTCAGTACGCAGTGTTAGTAAATTTTCTGTGCCGCTGACTGTTTTAGAGGCGGACACTGCAATGGTGCGCTGAATAACCTCATTGCCAATTAAGGACGCCGTCATCCCGGCAGTGATTTGTGGAAATGCACCTAAATTATCTGCGAGGGAAATGCAACCGAGCGGCATCTGATATTTAAACGTATGACTTCCATAACGGTTTGAGCCGCGACTGAAAAACGTTTGAAGTACGTATCCAGTCATAAGATCTTCCCCAGTGCGTTCGTTGTATCTGAATTTGAACATTGTTCCGATCGGCACTTCAGATATCACTCCAGAAGGCGCTCTCCCCGGGTCACTCGGCACAGGTGTTGTTGGATTCGGATCCGAGCCGCTACCACCATTTTCGGGTGAGCCGTTGGGATAAAATGGCATAAGTAGTTTTGCAAACTCATCATGATATTCATAGTAAGTCAAATCCATCTGTTGGGAGGCAAGATCCTTACGAATTTTCAGCACCATCTCGAGATTCTTTTTTATAAGCTCAAGTTTACTCAAAGTTTGTGCTGCCTGCTGGTTTCCAGCTTGCGCTGCACTGCGAGTTGTTTCAATAAATTCATTCAGTGCGGCTAAGGATTGTTCATCCCTTGTGTATGGTGTGACATTGTAAGGAAGTTTATTAATATAATCTTCCGCAAGCATCGACCTGGGAGCTTCTGAGCTTGCACAGGCGCGAATCGGTTTTGAGGTTAATGGCTTGCAATTTCTCAGGTAGACCTTTCCTTGATCCTCATAAACGACCATGCTCTCGCCTTTTACGGCGTTGATAAGCCCCACGTCCTTTACAGACGCGTTATCTTCGGCGGTCTTGCATGAAATCGTGGCCTGAGAAACAGTGATAACTACCATAAGGTGATGGCCGAATTTGCTCGTAAATGTTCTGGACGACTTGCTCATAAAAATCCTTAACAGAAGTTGAACCACAAACCCGCTGCTCGATTTTCATTGTTCGGAACAATCAGACGCCGTTTTAGCAGCGGAGACCATCCTCGCGGAAACCGGGCGGAGCTTAGCGCTCAATTTTGTTCATGTGTTCGCAGTTTTTTAGCGCTCCACCAAAATTCAAGCATTCGACTTACAGAGTCAACTTGTGGCCTTTACCGTTAAATTGATCGGCTATTCTTCCGATCACCTGTAATAATTTGAGGAATCTGGGAGTTTTCCCGGGTATGATTAGATTGCATAATTTATAAGGATGACGAGAATATCGTGATGAACATATTTGGGCATGTATCGTTGATTTTTGTTGTACTGTTGGTGGCGATGTCTTGCAAAACCTCCAATGATCAATCTTCCTTGCAAGATATTGCCGTCATCAACACGTCGGAAGCGGAAGCAGGCGTTATCTATGAAGACAACGGTGCCGTCTATTATAAGAGCTGTAAACCGCTAGTGGCCAATCCCGGGCGCAATTGCGCTACCGCCACACAGCCTCAGTCCATGCGATTAGACGAGTATATTAATAAGCTTCCGTACGATGTTGGCTCACTTGAGCGTAATGACGAAGCCATGTCAACCATCACAAAAATTATTGATGATGCGCGGGCTGCGGTTCAGGGCGGTAACCAGGCGGCCATCGAAACGTTAAAAATTATGGAAGCACGCAAACTAAACCTTCAATCTATCTTGAAGATTCGCGACGCCTTAAGCGTGCAAAATAAAGATTTAACATACTATGAATTTGAAAAGGATTTTGGAAAAATCATGGCGCCATTTGGCAAGACACCTGCCGGCATCGATCAGGAACTTGACTGCGCCGATTACTACGCGTCGTCCAAATCACTTAGTTCCCCAATGACGATAACTGAAAATTCTCCAGACGTGGATCTAGAAAAAGACGGCTCCATAATTCATCTAATAGTACCCAGTGACGCGGTGGTTTTTACAGATACCTACAAAAGTCAACTTACCGGACGACGCCGATCATTTATAGCCAACGTACCATCTGGCATCATGTGGTCATGGGATATTAAAGTTATTTGTTCCGTGAACGGAAAACAATACCAGACCACAAAGCGTCTCAAGCTTGTACGAGGTCGCAAGATTGAGCTGGCGATTGACCCGATACATCCTTAGCAGAGACCACACGTCGGACGTTTTGAATCGAGCGCCGTAAAGACGCACCTAACGATAGCACGACTCCAAGCGATACCCATGCAGCAAATGACCGTCTCGCTCAACTTTACAGTATGCTTAATGGTAAAAAAGTCACCATCAGTTTTGACCGGCAAGACCTCTTCATCAACGACGCGAAAGTCATCGCCAAAGACATTCAGGCAAAAAATGGCGTCATCCATGTCATTGACACAGTGCTCTTACCGTCAAACTAAGGATATATTTACCGCATCGAGTGTAACCGAGACCCCATGCCATCTTGCGTGGGGTCTCGGCCTATCATAACTTCAAACTGGCGCATTTCGGCCATAAAAGTTACTTGACTCATTGGTTAATAAAGGAGTCTTAAATGAACATCACAAGGTCGATCATGCTTACAATGTCAATGATTTCCGGTGGCGCAGCCCATTCAGCAACGGTTCCTACAGATTTTAACTGGGCCGCCACGTGGGACTCCAAAGAACGAGATCTGTCTAACGTGTCCGGTGAGTCCTCAAAAGCATCCTTTGCGATTCAATCCACCTGGAAAAGACTCGATTTTTTTGGATTCTTGGGATGGTTTCGTAGTCAGCAACCAAACAAACTTGTGGGATTTGCCCAGATTGATACCGCATTCGAGGCCGGAAACCTGTCGGACATCATCGAGTTAACCGTAAAATCCACGACACCTGATATTATATTCCGTTTAAGCCTCGAGACCCCGAATGACCCCGACAAATGCTCGTTCCAGGCCGACATTCAAGCCACCACATCATTTGAAAAACGAATATTCGTTCCCGCCGATTTCGCCTGCTGGCGCAGAGGCGAGAAACTTCCCGTTGATCGACTTGTGTCGTTTGAGGACGTCAACAAAATGACATTTCTCGTCACTCGATCAAGTCAACGCGCACCCACTTCAACGAGTGAGTCTTTGGCACCGTTTGACTTGCAAATCAGTGAGTTGAATTTTAGATAGCAAAAGGCCGAGGCGATTCCTCGGACGCTGACGCACCATATGCCATCGCAACGCAAGTGGGAGTTTTTGATTGGCGGATTTGCACGAAAATTCTTTTGGAGATCCTCAGCTTTAGTAGGATTCACCATGACAAGTGCGGGTGATGCCCTGATCAAGAAATCTCTTACGCTTTTGCAGGCCGCAAGCGGACTGAGTGCTGCAGCCGGGTAAGATCCGTCGGCTGGATTTAAACGAACGATGACCTTCGGCAGCCGTGGATTTCTCAATGTCGCCCTGGCTGGGCCATCGTTCCAACCTCGGGCACTCCCACCGCTGTCAACTGCATGTAAATTTGGCGCGTTCGTTTCCTCAAAGGACTTTCTGGAACGCGCATTCGCAATCCTTGAGCCACCCCAAGATCGCGCCAAAATAAATAAATTGCGCGAGCTAATCAGTCGTTCACAAATTAATTAAATAAATATCGCGACAGCACTAATGAACTATTATGCTTCACGTTTTGCGAGCTTTTCCACCAGCTTAGTAGACCTGGAATAACTGACACCAACATTGCTAGAAGGTAGCCGGTTTCACGCAGAAAACCTGGAGTTGGCTAGAAGGCGTGTTCCTTCCTGTTGAGCCATATAAAAACGTCATGGTGTTTGCTAAGTTTGGGCTCGCGGCGTCCGTTTCACTTGACCAAAACGCTGTCATCATGCTGCGTCCGCCACTCCAGCCCTCAACTAATTTTAGACTATTTGCGTTTGCATCGAGCATTTGCTGCATTGTGGGCAACGTCCAAGTTCCCTGACCGCCGATTCCTGGAGGATTGTAACTTTGACACAGAGATTTTGCGTCGGACCAAGTTTTATAAGTGTCGGAGATTATTCCAGTCAAAACCCCGCTGTAAAGCATATTAGTCGAGCTCAGCTTCAAAACGCAGTTCTGTTGATTCTGGACACAAGATCCGCCATCGGTTACATCTTCCCAATAAACCCTGTCAGGTCGAACACACGCAACCGTATTGAGGGTGCTGACGGGTTCAAGCCAAGAACCTGAGCCAACTGAAATAGGCGTGGTCGAATAAGCATCCTCATCCTTCGTCGAAAAGTCACGGGACCAAAAATTTTTACTCATAAAAGCGCTCGATATCCACTGATCTGAATTGGCATGAACAATGTCGTGTTCTTTCGCTGAAATTTGCTCATCGCGCGTTGGTAGTCGCCAGCCGGTTTTTCCATTGTAAGACAGCGCTGAACAAGCTGACTTTGCCTCGCTCCAAGTTAGCCCCGAGGCAGGAGATTGAGGCTTGCTCCACCATAATTTTGTTTGCTCATCCAACTTCGTACAACGATCAGGGGTGGAGCCACAATCTGAGGGGGCGCCAGTAACGGTTGTCGTGATATCTGTCCATCGATCAAATCGGTCCAGCACGCAAGCAACCGCGCGTTTTTCTGTGGCCGAATAATCCATAGATGAACGCTCTGACCAAAAAGCCGCATCGATCTTTATCCGTCTATCGACCACCAACAAGCGATTCATACGACCAATAAACTGATCTCGTTCAAAAAGTGTAGGCAAGCGCCAAAGCCGAGATGTTCCATAGGATGTGTTCGGTTGGCCGTTATATATCAGACTTGAGCAACGATTTGTCGCATCGGAGTAACTAAGTCCGCCGTCAGGCGATATCACCATGCTCCACCATGATCTTGATTGAGCATCCTGAATTGTGCAATTGGCCGGGGTGTCTGCACATGTTGATGGATTGCCGCTTGTATCCAATGTGACATCATTATAGATGGTCACTTCTTGGAGAGAGTAAATAGTTTCCTTCATGACGGTGTCGCCGTTCTTAGCGATAGCGAATTTAGAAATTAGTTTTACATTCGCCCCCTTCGGAGTTGTGAAGGTGAAATTATTCTTTGCATCGCTTTTACGAAGCGTAACTTGAACGGGTTGATTGCCTATTGTAACCGACGTTTTTGAAGCTAAATCTCCACTGTCACTAAGGTTATTCCCGCTCTTATCAAGATAGGAACAGTCATAATCCGCAGAAAAAATGTCAGTGTGATTAGTTTTAGACGTGCAAGTCAATCCAAACCCACCAGCCACGTCGGTTGGCTGCTCTGTGGCATCTTCCTTTTTGGCAGACTCGGCTGTTTGGCTGGAACTACAGCCGTAGCTCACGACAACTGAGCACAACATCCCAACAAACAGCCACCACTTCCTTACAGAAATCATGAGGTCACCTTCCTTTAAAACACCTAACAGAAACTCCCAGGCCACGAAATCTAGAGCCTTGGGAAAAGGTCTTTAATTCTAGTCAACAGATCTATCAAACCGACCAACCCACCAAAGTGCGAATCGACCAGGTAGGACCATTTCTTTAGGGTTATCTTTTTGCCCCCAAAATTAATTGGAAAAATCCAATGATGACGGGTGTTTAACGAGTCAACAAAGGTTCCGCAGAAGTGCCTTTTCGAGGGCTAGCCAACCTTGCACTTAAGCAGCTTACACCCACGGCATTCTATTGTTTTTGCATTATTTTTTAACGTTGTTTGCGGATATTGCAAAAGTGGATATTTAAGCAAAATGGTGAATTTCTTAAATGAAGTATAAACCATTCCCATTAGCCTGAACTCCGAATACTTTTTCCACAGTAGCTATGCATTCAGGATCTTTTCCCGCTCCAGCCCAGCTTATTTTGCCGCGGTCAAGGATCGTGACAGTATCCGCGTGACGTAGGGCTAATGGAATA
>JBAXLR010000035.1:0-20297 GCA_037134655.1 bacterium
TGTGGACCTAGATCGCATGATGACGGAACCGCGGCCGGTCATCAAAGCCTCTCTGATTCCCGCAACTCCAACGATCTGACCTCTCGTCGGAAAATCTGGGCCCTTCACGTAGGTCATCAGCTCTTCGATGCGCATACCTGGATTTTCGATGAGCGCCAAAAGTGCGTCAAGAACTTCGCCCAAATTGTGCGGCGGAATATTTGTTGCCATTCCCACTGCAATTCCCGACGCTCCGTTAACCAGAAGCTGCGGAAGCCTTGTGGGAAGTACCAATGGCTCTTCTTCTTTGTTGTCATAGTTGGGGCCAAAATCGACCGTTTCTTTTTCAATATCAGTAAGCAGTAGCTCTGCAACTTCTTCCAAACGACACTCTGTATAACGCATGGCCGCCGCGGAGTCGCCGTCAATGGAGCCGAAGTTACCTTGGCCGTCAATAAGTGTATAACGCATGGCAAAATCTTGGGCCAAACGCACGAGGGCTTCGTACACAGGGCTATCACCATGTGGGTGATATCGGCCGATAACCTCACCAACAACACGCGCACTCTTCAAATAGGGGCGGTTGTGATAGTTTTTCAGATTGTGCATGGCAAACAAAATACGCCTGTGAACAGGCTTAAGGCCATCACGTACGTCTGGAAGTGCGCGCGACACAATTACGGACATGGAATAGTCTAAAAACGCCGTCCGCATTTCTTCTTCGATTTTAATTGGGATTACACTATTTGCCGGTTCCATTAATCAGTTCCTTTTTAACAGTTTTGGCCCATCGCATTTTTAGGCGGGCCATCCACAAGCAGACCGAGGTTAAGTATCAAGGTTCCTAACATTCAACGCGTTTTGCTGGATAAATTCACGCCTAGGATCAACGTCGTCTCCCATTAAGGTTGAAAACAGGGAGTCAGCTTCCATAGCGTCTTCAACTTCAACCTGCAGAAGAGTGCGATGTGCGTGCTTCATGGTTGTATCAGCCAATTGGTCGGGATTCATTTCTCCGAGACCTTTGTAGCGCTGGACATAGGCGCCGCGTCGTCCCTCTTGCACTATGAAATCTTTCAAGTCAGCTAGAGTTCTCAAAACGGTGGGAACCCCAACGTCTTCGTCAGCTTGATCTTCGTCAGCATCTTTTTGCGGTGCTTTTTTAAGACTTTTCCAAGTGAAGGGGGCCTGCGCAATTTCATCCATTTGCTTGCGAAGTCGCTTAAGCTCGACAATCTCGCCGCTTGAGAAAAATGCTGCATCAATTTGGCTGGTTTGCGGTATGTCACGTTCTCGTGTGTCGACCATCAACCGATAGCGGCTGTATTCCTGATCAAAAACGACCGTTGTGTGTGTAAACGCTTTTACTGAATGTGTCGTGATATCGTCACAAATACGCTTACCAAGGGCCATAGCCGATTCTTCGCTGGCTAAATTTTGTGGGCCGATGTCCTCGTGTTGTATGAGGAAGTCCACAACTCCCCGCGCACGTCGCCGACAGGCAAGATCCATCAGCTGTAAGTAGCGTTGCAACTTCGACATTAAAGACTTCAAGACATTCCGATCGATAGGGCGCCCCTTCACATCCCGAACCTCGACATTGCTGATGCCAGCATCACTCAAGAAATCCAGTAGGGCTGAGTCATCTTTCAAATAACGCTCGACTTTGCCTTTTTTGTATTTATAGAGCGGCGGCTGTGCGATGTAGAGATACCCACGCTCGATAATCTGTGGCATTTGTCTAAAGAAGAAGGTTAGCAAAAGTGTTCGAATGTGCGCCCCATCAACGTCGGCATCTGTCATCAAAATAATCTTGTTGTAGCGCAGCTTCGTAATATCGAAGTCATCTTTACCAATACCGGTACCCAGAGCTTGAATTAACAGTTTGATTTCCTGGCTGGAAAGCATTTTGTCGTAGCGAGCTTTTTCGACATTCAAAATTTTACCGCGAAGCGGGAGTACTGCCTGCGTTTTGCGGTCGCGGCCTTGTTTTGCTGATCCACCGGCCGAATCGCCCTCGACCAGAAAGAGTTCGCATAGGCTCGGATCTTTTTCCTGACAGTCTGCCATTTTCCCTGGTAGCCCAGCAAAATCGAGGGCGCCCTTACGGCGTGTTAGCTCGCGAGCCTTTTTTGCGGCAATGCGCGCGCGTGCTGCGTCAATAATTTTTCCGACGATTCGACGGCCGACTTCCGGATTTTCATCAAAGTAGGTTGTTAGTTTGTCTGTAATTAATTGTTCAACCCACGGACGAACCTCCGTGTTGCCGAGTTTGGTCTTGGTTTGTCCTTGAAACTCTGGATTCTTAACTCTTACTGCGATAATTCCACATAAACCTTCGCGAATATCATCTCCGGTAATGCCCTCTTTAAATTGTTTCAGAGCGCCGGTTTTCTCAGCAAAATTGTTAATAGCTCTAGTCAGGGCTGCGCGCAATCCCGTGACATGGGTCCCGCCTTCAACGGTATTAATGTTATTAACATAGGAGAAAAAACTTTCGGTGTAGGCATCCGTCCACTGCAATGAACAATCAACAACAAAGATAACTTTGTCGCCATCTTTTTGTTGGCCTTTAATGGTCATTGGTTTCTGATGTAGAGGATTCTTACCTTTAACGAGGTACTCGCAAAACGAGGTAATTCCACCTTCATAAATAAACTGTGACTTCTGATCTGTGCGTTCGTCCGCGAGATTGATCTCCAGGCCTTGGTTTAGGAATGCAAGTTCACGCATACGCTTAGCAAGAGTGTCAAAATGGAAATTCGTGTCTGGAAATATTTCACCATCTGGTTTGAACTTAGTCATTGTTCCGCGTGATTCAGTCGTACCAATAACTGCTATCTGGGAGTCCGGAATGCCACGCTTAAAGCTTTGCATGTGGACTTTACCGTTTTGGCGAACTTCGACCCGACACCATTCTGATAGTGCGTTTACAACTGACGCACCGACGCCGTGTAATCCACCAGAAAAAGCGAACGCCTTATCGTCAAACTTGCCACCAGCATGTAGGACAGTCATGACAATTTCTAGGGCGCTCTTATTGTCTTTTTTGTGAATTTCAACAGGTATGCCGCGCCCGTTATCACGGACTGAAACGCTGTTATCGAGATGAATTGTCACGTCAATCTTAGAACAATGGCCACCCATTGCTTCATCGATAGAGTTATCGACGATCTCGTAAACTAGATGATGAAGACCATCGATCGAAGTTGAGCCAATATACATGCCCGGCCGCTTACGAACGGCCTCAAGCCCTTCGAGAACCTGAATATTATCTGCTGAGTATGTGCTGCCATCGACATTTTTCGGCATCTCTTCAACATCAGTCATGAACAACCCCTTTTTAGCCACATTCCCTGTGATCACAATTCAAAACAATTAATGGCACAAACACACTTCCGTCCCTATTACGCATGAACCTCATGGTTGCCGGTAATTGGAACGAGAATATGCTTTGTGCAACAATCGTTTGGTTCACCATACGGCGTTAAAACGATCGGCTCTACCGCGTCCTTGAATTGAAGCGACATTTTCTCCGCTCCAGTGACGCTAACGATATCAGTGATGTACTTTCCGTTGATCGCGATATCGCATTTCGCGCCATGATAACCTTCCAGTCCAATCCGTTCTTTACTCTCGGATTGCGCGGTATTCCTTGAGCTAAGGGTAAGGGAAGCGTCAGAAAAGCTCAACTGTAAAACCCGGCTCTTATCGGCAGCCAAGAGGACACGTCGAGTCACACTTTTCATGTGGTTTGTGTTCATTAAAACGCCACGCTGTTTAATATCAGGTATTACAGAAGTATAGTTTGGATACTTCACGGCAGATAAGCGCACAAAAATTTGATAGTTCGGAACTTCAGCAACAAGCGTTGTTTGGTCGTCTGAGATGCTAAGTCTGACTGTTTCAAATCCTTCCGAAGCCAGTCTAGAGAGCTCAGATAAAGCCCTTTTTGTCAGGCTCACACCGTTTTTAAGGAAAGTATCCGGCATATCGATGCGAATATCACAAAAAGAGAGCCGAAAAGAATCGGTTCCCACCATGCGAAGCATCGATTTGTCGGATTGCGGGCGATGGAAAAAAGCGACCGTTCCATAGTTGCGAGGTGAGTCTGATGCTATACAAGATCCAACTTGTTCGATCATATAGGCCAATTTGGTAACGGGTATGGACGCCGTGTTTTCGTAATCAACATGGGGAGGCTCTCTCCAGGTAGCATCTTCAACGATGGGTAGTTTCATCGTGAACTCGCGACCGGGGCCAGCATTCACCTTTAGGTTCGAACCATCGCGTTCAAGGTAGACCGTTCCCTCAGGTAACTCCCGGGCCAAGTCAGAAAAAAGTTTGGCAGGTACAAAGACTATGCCATCTTTATCCACTTCACATGGCAGGTCATTAAAGATTGCAAGCGCTTGATCAGCGGCGGCTACATAGAGCCTGCCTTTTCTTGCGTTAAGGCCAACGTGTGCGAGATTTCGATCCGCCATGGCGCCTTGCACGCGGGCCATTGCTAAGTTCAGTAGATTGCGGTCGATTTGTAGTTTGAGACTCATAATGTTGTTCCCTCTTTTTTCTTTCGTTCTCGTTTCGTGAATTCGTGTCCCATTATTTTCAAAATTCATTTAGTTATATAGATGTATTAGTAGGCTGGGGGGGTTGTTGGGGATAAATTCCTAAGATTCTGGAATTTAAGCGATAAACAGCTTCTTTCGCGCAAGTTGCCTGTGTAAAAACCGTGGAGGCTTTTGGGGTATTGTATTCCTTTTCTCTGAGGCTGTTTTGGGTATTCATAGTTCACTCACATGAGATTTCAGGGGTTGTTACCAACTTAATAACGACGTTACTCACAAGCTATCAACAGGCCCATTACACCTACTCAAGTTAGATGCTCAAGGTTGCGTTGCAAAGAATCCACCACGGCCCTTAGGTCAAGATTGGATACGATGGCAGCCTCGATTTTTTTCACATTATGCAAAACGGTCGTATGGTCTTTGCCACCAAATTTTTGCCCGAGTTCAGGCAATGATGCAGGCGTAAGCTTACGGGCTAGGAACATGGCGATCTGTCTAGGATGGGCAATGGCAGCGTGCTTCTTTTTTGATTTTAAGTCGGCGACTTTGATTTTGAAGTGTTCGGCGACAGTCTTCTGAATGTCTTCGACGGATAGTTTTTTTGGCGCCTCCGCAACAAAGAAGTCTTGGAATATGGTTTGTGCCAAGGTGAGGGTAATAGGGACATCATCAAATTCACTGAAAGCTCGTAAGCGAAGCACTGCGCCTTCTAGCTCGCGGATATCTTTCTTCTTGTGGCGTGCAATATATTCCGCAACTTCATGATCAAGTTTAATACCCAGCGCATCAGCTTTTTTAATTAAAATCGCGATACGATGCTCAACATCAGGTGGCTGAATGTCAGCAATTAATCCCCATTGGAAGCGATTTCTTAGTCGGTCTTCAATGTCAGGTATCGATTGTGGCAACACATCTGAAGTCATGACGATTTGTTTTTTCGCTCCGTACAAACTATTGAACGTGTGAAAAAACTCTTCCTGCGTTGTCTTTTTACCACCTGAAATGAACTGAACATCGTCGATGAGCAGAACATCGCAGTTGCGATATTTTTGTCTAAACTCCATCGTTTTTCCGAAGCGAATACAATAAATCATCTCATTCATGAATCGCTCTGAGGTGATGTAAACAACTTTGGCGCTTGGATTTCTTTTTACAACTTCGTTGCCAACGGCGTGCAATAAGTGCGTTTTACCCAAACCCGAGCTTCCGCATAAAAATAGCGGATTGTATGAGCGTCCAGGCTGTCCGGCTACGGCTTGGCAGGTTGATAGGGCAAACTGGTTACTTGCACCTTTTACAAAGTTTTCAAATGTGTAGAGAGGGTTCAGATGTCCATCCATCTGAGTCTGCTGTGATGAGGCGGTGGATTGACGTACGTGCTCTGATTCGTCATTGTTGGGATTTGCCGCCAATTCACAAACTCGATCCTCATCATCGGATTCGGCCGGCGGATTCATGGTGTCAAATTGTATGAAATACTGATCTAGCCCGAGTTCGGCTTTGATTTTTTCAATGAGCGGCAAGTATGCATCGTGAATACGTTGGTAGAACAGAATGTTCGGGGCCTTGATGAATAGTTGATTTCCGGCAACATTGGTGCACTCAAGTGGCGCCACCCAAGTGGTGTACTCCTGGTTAGGAAGCTGGGCCTTGATAGCTTGTTTGATGAGTTCCCATGAGGTGATTAATGAGGGAGTTGTCATGTGGTCTTCTGCCTTAAAGGTGTTGTCTAACGATTATCGTTTAGCGATTAAGAATTAAGCCAGAGAGCGCTTTACACTTGCGTTCAAGAGGCCCCCGGTTCCGTAATCGCGGAAAATTAGTGGAGGCAACGTAGCAAAGGAGGGGGCGTTGGGCAAGACACTATTTTCCTTTATTTTTTTCAAGAAAGTCAGTATGTTAGAATTTAAGGGAGTTTCAAGAAAATATGAGTTATCCACAAGTTTATGAATAGATATTTAATCAAGTTTACCTATTTATTGGTTTTAAATTTTGAACTGGTACTTTTCATGGTTGGCGGCATCTACGGAGGCCTCTACTTAAACAAGCATTATCCAGTCGGAATTAATTGGCTTGTTTTAACAACACCACTTTCGTTGTTGTTGTGTCTCTACCTGTTATATCGGTATTTGGTCGGAATCATAAAAATTGAAGAAAAAAAAGCTGACAAAAAAATTGAAAAGAATTTGGATTAATTAAAATTAAAATGGACATGCTAACGCAGCAGTTGAAGCAGCACATACCCCTAAAAACAATATTATCTATTGGTTTGGCGTGTTTTTTGGTGGCCGCATTGACCCCGAGAAATCTTGCTGGGGGTTTTATTTGTGGCGCTACCACCTTTTGCTTGTCTGCCATTGGCTTAGAGCGATTGGCAAGGAGGATCATGCATAGAGGTCATGTTGCGGACGGCGTGCGAAGCGGGATGTTCTGGCTTTTTTTCAAATTTGTTGCGCCGGCATCGACGATTTTTTATGGGCTTTCGCGAGGATTTTCTCCGACCGCCGTTGTCTCTGGTATTGTGAGTGCGTTGGCCATTTTTTCTGCGGTGCTCTGGTTTGAGCAGAAGTAAAAATTTTAGTTTAGAACGATTGAATTAGATTGAGCTCTTATTATGTTTGAGCTAAATCTTTCGTCTCTGGACAAATTTTGCTGTTTGCGGTTCTTGTGACCGCAGCGCTTGGGGTCCAGGGGCCGCCTGTTATTAGGGTTATTAGGGAGTTTTCATGATGCGATACTTTATCTTACTGGGACTCATGCTTGGCTCTACGGCCGCGTTTGCGGCGGGTGGAGTTGTGAATTGGTATGAGCAAGCCTACCAATTGGTCAGTGGACACGACTATGACCCGCATGCGGCCGAGCGGTTCGTAGTAATTGCTGGTGGTGTGTTTACGATGGCGGTGTGCACCATAGTCGGGCTTCTCTATAAGCGAAGTGTTGCGAATTTGGGCGACGACGTGGCTCCAGATGGAAAATTCTCCCTGCGAACGGTCATTGATATGGCGATGGATTTGGTGGTTGGTCTTAGCAAGGATAACCTTGGAGATCAGTGGCGGGTGCACGCGCCGTTGTTGGCCGGCATTTTTATGTTTATTTTAGTTAGTAATTTAGGGGGGTTAATCCCAGGGCTAATACCAGCGACTGAGAGTATTTCTAGTAACCTCGCCATGGGATTGATGGTTTTTTTAATCTATAACGTCGCCGGCTTTCGTGAGCACGGTTGGCACTATATTAAGCAGTTTACGGGGCCGATGCTGGCGATCGCACCACTTATGTTTGTGATCGAGTTGATTGGTCATATGGTGAGGCCTGTGAGCTTGAGTTTGCGTCTCATGTGCAACGTGTTTGCGGACCATCTTTTGGTAGGAATTTTTACAACAAATGCGCCTTATGTGGTTGTCCCTTCAGCGCTACTGTTTTTTGGAGTTTTGGTTGCCTTGGTTCAGAGCTATCTATTCACTCTGTTAACGAGCGTCTATATTTCTATGGCGGTTTCTCACGACCACTGAGCTGGTTTGTGAGTTTGTATATTGTTGATTTAATTGATTTAATGAGGTGTTTTGTGAGATTTTCAAAGTGGTTGGTGGTGTTGTTTGGAGTGTTGGTTAGCGGCGTAGCTTTTGCACAGGGTGAAGCAGGCGCGGCGACTTCTGTCGCTGGTTTGGTCGCCATCGGTTCTGGTTTGGCGATGGGCTTGGCGGCGATTGGCGCCAGCGGTGCCCAGGGCCGAGCAGCAGGCTCAGCGTTGGAAGGGATTGCGCGCAATCCAGGAAGCCGTGAAGCAGTATTCGTTCCGCTTCTTTTGTCTCTTGCTTTCATCGAGCTTTCCGCGCTTCTTGGTTTCGTTATCGCTTTCTTGTGGTGGTCGAAATAATTCCAAGGGAATCCAGTAGTGTTCATTGGAACCAGCGCTCCGGCGCTGGTTTTTTTTGTTTCACGTGGAACAATGGCAGCTGGGTGTCATGTGTTTCACGTGGAACAAAATGAATATTTTTAAAAATGTGGCTAGCAACACAAGCACCATTTGGTATACTCCGGGCGAATAAATCGTAATTTTGGAGGATCGATGGCTCGTATTATTGCCGTCTCAAACCAGAAGGGTGGAGTAGGCAAAACCACATCTTCAGTGAATTTGGCAGCTTCTTTGGCAGCGGCCGAGAAAAAAGTACTACTGGTTGACCTAGACCCCCAAGCAAATGCGGGCAGCGGTCTCGGAATCGCTCCAGAAAACGTTCAGACAAGTATGTACCATGTGTTGGTTGACGAGGCGCCAATCAAAAGCGCTATTTTGCACACCGAATTAAAGTGCCTTAATTTAGCTGCAGCTAACCAAGATCTAATTGGTGCCGAGATCGAGCTAGTTACCGCGATTGGAAGGGAAGTCCGCCTTAAGGACGCCCTCGCACAAGTGGAAGACATATACGACTACATAATCATCGACTGTCCGCCCGCATTAGGGATTCTAACAGTGAATGCTCTCACCGCCGCACACTCAGTATTAATTCCCATGCAGTGTGAATACTATGCGATGGAGGGCTTAAGCCAGCTCCTTAAAACGGTTGGCCTTATCAAGAGACGTCTAAACCCAGCCCTAGAACGTGAGGGCATCCTGTTAACCATGTATGATCGCAGGAATAATCTTTGCCACCAGGTTGAACAGGATATAAGAACCCACTTCCAGGGCGAAGTTTTTGGAACTGTCATTCCTCGAAACGTAAGGCTCTCGGAGGCGCCCTCCCACGGCAAGCCCGTTATTCTTTACGACATTAATAGCACTGGCGCAGTCGCATATATGGAAGTTGCTCGAGAAATTATTCGCCGGCAATCCAAGAGACTAGCCGACGGCTCAACAAATATCACAGCCGCCAACAGCTCATTGTCAAATGACCAGGGGGTCAGTATATGAATTTCAGGCAGGAACAGAAAGCAAAGAGACCGCCATTAGGAAAAGGCATCACCTCTCTCTTGGGTAATTTTGACGTGGAAACACCCAGCGGCCCAAACCGAGTTAGGCAGGGAGCGGAAACCGTTGAAGGGGAAAAGCAGAAGTTCTCAGTTGTTGAAATCTCAACCGAGGCCATAGAGGTTAATCCCCATCAACCGAGAAGAATTTTCAAAGACCAAGAGCTGCAGTCACTTGCGGCCAGCATTCGAGTTGACGGCGTTATTCAGCCAGTCACTGTTACAGCGGGCTCCGGACCTGGTCGGTATACGCTCATCGCGGGCGAAAGAAGGCTGAGAGCAAGTAGACTAGCGGGTCTCGATAAAATACCGGCGATAATCCGCGAGCCGATGACCGACCAAGAGCAACTGCGCGTAGCCCTCATTGAAAATATTCAAAGGCAAGACCTCAACGTTCTCGAGGAAGCAGAAGCATATCACTCGTTAATTGAGGATTTCGGCCTTACACAAGAGCAATGTGCTGAAAAAGTAGGCAAAGAGCGCTCCACCGTTGCTAATATTCTCCGCATTCTTCTGTTGCCTAAGGAGGTGAGGGATGACTTGGTTGAGAACAGACTCACCATGGGTCATGGTCGAGCCCTTCTTTCCCTTGAAGATCGCAAGTTAATTTTAAGAGCGCGCGATATCATCATTAAAAAGGGCCTAAATGTTAGGCAGGCTGAGCAGTTAGTCAAAAGCTATAAAAGCCCAGCCAGCCCCTCGTCTGGCCGACTTGGCAAAGATGTTGCCGATCTGGAATATCTGGCTGAAGCTCTGCGCGCCACACTTAAGACTAAGGTCAAAATTTCTGGCACCGGCGGGAAGGGTAAAATTGAAGTTTCATACTTCTCGGCATCTGAGCTTGAGCGCCTATTGGGAATGTTGGGACTTAAGCTGACTTGAAAACTTGCCGCTTCCGCAATTTCTTGAAAAAAAGACTTATGTCAACGAAAACTCGTTGCGACGTATACCGTTCTGAGTTATCAAAACAACCTCAAATTCTAGGGTTGATTCGATAATTTTGCTGTTTAGGTTAGCTGATCCATGAGCCAATTGAATCTTAAGCCAGATCCAATCGTCCTCGGCGTCCAAGCCGTCGTTTTCCTCGTCAACATGTTCATCGTCAAAAAGTTGATGCTCGAACCGTATCTTACAGTTCGGAGTCGTCGCGACGCCCAAACCGGGGGAAGCCAAGACGTAGCGCAAAAACTTCAACATGAAGCCGAGGCGCTCGAATCCAAAATAACGGAGCGTATGAGAGCGGCTCACAAAGATGCCGCGCAAATTCGTGAAACTATCAAAAAAGAAGCGCTAGAAAAGCGAGCCACAATGCTCGCTAAGGCAGAGTCGGAAGCGAAGGCTGAACAAGCAAAAATCGAGACGGCTATTGCAACCAACCTGAAAGAAGAGCGCGTCCGCCAAGACGATACAATCAAAACAATAAGCGACCAATTTTTCGCGCAAGTGATCCAGTAAATAAATCGGAGTTGTCGTGGAGCATCAGTTAGATTTTTTTGGCGCAGTGGGAATTCCATATTTCAACTTCTTCGTTTTCCTTGCGGCATTTGTCCTGTTTTTCCGCAAACCTCTATTGCAGATGGCGTCCGCAAGGCGTGACACCTACTTAAGTGCGTCCAAGGAAGCGGCGCAGGCGCTTGATGCAGCGCGCAAAATTTTTGACGACGTTAAGCGTAGATTTGATGCCCTTGATCAAGAGCTCACCGACTTTCGTAAGCAGAGTGAAGTCGTAGCCCATGACGAGGCAAAACGCCTGCTGGATGAAACTGAGCGTTTTACTCGTCAACTAAAAGATGAAACTGCGCGCCTTGCTAAGGACGCTGTAGAGCGTGCACGTATCGAGTTGCGCGAAGAGGTCGTGAAGGCTGCAAAAGCTCTAGCCGCCGATCGAATTACGAAAGAATTGGACGCTGCAGCAAAGGAAAAAATTTTAAAAGCAAGAATCACCTCTGCAGCATCCATGAGTGTGCAATAGAGAATTCGCTCAAACGGAGTTGTTGTCAAAATGAGTTCAAGCCTGATCGCTAATCGCTACGCAAAAGCTCTAATGAAATTAACGAACGGCAATTCAGCACTGGCCGAAAAAGCGCTGATATTCCTTCAGACTTGCGACGAGTTATTCGCCATGCCGGATGCAAGAAGGGTTTTAAAAAGCCCCGTTATGCCGCCAAACCTGAAAAAATCACTGTTAAATTTCGCCGCGGAAAAAGCGCATGCGAAAAATGAATTTGGCGCATTTGCAGAATACGTGGTTGACGCTGGCAGGACTGGACACTTGCCCGAGATCTCCAACGCATACAAAAAAATGCTCGACGACCTGAGGGGCGTAGCAGAGGCGTCTGCCATTACCGCAGAGACTATGTCAGAAGCGGCTCGCAAAGAATTAGTGGCTGCGCTCGAAAAGGTTTTTAAGAAGAAAATCACTCTTGATAGTGCGATAGACAAATCAGTGTTGGGCGGGGTTGTTGTGAATGTGGGTAACTACACCATCGATCTCAGTTTAAGGAACCGTTTGAATTCCGTTGCCGAATTTGCGCAGCGATAAGAAAGGATAGTTGGAGCATTATGGATAAGATCAGAGTTGAGGAAGTCAGCAAGATCATAAGTGACCGGATCAAAGGCTTTGGGCAAAAGGCCGAGCTAGTTGAAACCGGAACAGTTCTCACTGTCGGGGACGGCATTGCCCGCGTTTATGGCCTTGAGGGCGTTAAAGCCGGCGAACTTGTTGAATTTCAAAATGGCGTTCGGGGCGTTGCTCTTAACCTCGAGGAAGACAACGTCGGTGTTGCGGTTCTCGGTAAAACCGACGAAATCCAAGAAGGCCACAGCGTTAAACGCCTCAATGAGATTAACTCTATCCCTATTGGCCGTGGCTTGCTCGGACGCGTTGTCGATGCCCTTGGTAATCCGATTGATGGACAGGGACCGCTAAAGACCGATGAACGAGGAAAAGTTGAAGTCAAAGCGCCCGGCATTATTGCAAGAAAATCCGTGCACGAGCCTCTGCAAACGGGAATCAAAGCCATTGACGCAATGGTTCCAATCGGCCGCGGACAGCGAGAGCTCATCATTGGCGATCGTCAAACAGGAAAAACCGCAGTTGCGATAGATACGATCATTAACCAAAAAGGCAAAGGCGTTGTTTGCGTTTATGTTGCGATTGGCCAAAAGGCCTCCACCGTCGCCCAGGTTGTGGATAAGCTGAAAAAATCCGGCGCTATGGATTATACTATTATCGTAGCGGCAACAGCGCTTGATCCTGCGTCAATGCAGTTCTTGGCCCCATACTCCGGATGCCGCCTAGCGGAATATTTCCGCGACAAAGGCGAGCACGCCGTTATTTTCTACGATGACCTTTCAAAACAGGCCGCAGCGTACCGCGAACTGTCCCTACTATTACGCCGCCCACCAGGACGCGAAGCTTATCCTGGCGACGTTTTTTATCTACACAGCCGCCTCCTGGAGCGCGCCTGTAAGTTGAGCGATGACCTTGGATCTGGTTCGATTACCGCATTTCCAATCATCGAAACCCAAGCGGGCGACATTTCGGCCTATATTCCAACGAACTTGATCTCAATTACTGATGGGCAGATTTTCTTGGCCGCAGATTTGTTTTTCTCGGGCATTCGTCCTGCAATCAACTCCGGCCTTTCTGTTAGTCGAGTCGGTGGATCCGCGCAGGTCCCGGCCATGAAGTCTGTTGACGGTAGCTTGCGATTGGAGCTCGCCCAGTATCGTGAGCTTGCTGCTTTTGCCCAATTTGGATCAGATCTTGATGCCGCAACTCAGCGCGCCCTAAACCGTGGCGCACGTCTGGTTGAAATTCTGAAGCAAGGCCAATATGTGCCGATGCATGTGGGCCTACAAGTCGCGATTTTATACGCGGCCACTAAAGGCTTTCTCGATAATATCGAGGTTTCTCAAGTTCTCGCATTTGAACGAGGGCTAGCAGATCACCTAAACGCGAAATACGCCCCAATGCTCGCCAAAATTGAGCAACGGGCGAAACTAGCCGACGTCGAAGGTGATTTGAAAAAAGCCATCGAAGAATTCTCGAAAGGATTCAGACCAAATGCCTAATCTAAAGGACATAAAGCGTCGTATCGTGAGCGTGAAAAACACGCAAAAGATTACGCACGCAATGAAGCTAGTGTCTGCGGCTAAATTTGCTCGCGCAAATCACGCAGTACTCGCGGCTCGTCCTTATGGTGACGGATTTGAAGAAATGGTGAACAAGGTGGTTTTGGCGGCAGGCGACATCCAGACACCATTGACCGAAGTCCGTTCAAAAAATAAACGCGAGCTTTTAGTTGTAGTTTCGACGGATCGCGGGCTTTGTGGGAGCTTGAACTCTGCTCTTTTTAAAGTCGCGACAAAATTTGCGCGGGAAAAAATAGATGCCGGCATTGAGCTCGATACCATCGCATGGGGTAAAAGAGCCACCATGTTCTGCAAAAAAGTAAAATGGAATTTACTTTCCGGAAAAGAAAAGGTTACCGAGCGACCCAAGTATGAAGTAGCAGTGAAATTGGCCGAAGAACTTGTGGCTAGTTTTTCAAGTGAAAAATATGACGCTGTGCACGTTGCTTTTGTTGAGTTTAAGAGCGCTATGAGTCAAATTCCAGGTATAAAGCAGCTGCTTCCTGTGGTGCCAAAGAAGTCACATAAAGCGGGAGAGATTAGCAGCGATATTATTATGGAGCCAGTGGTCGACAAACTAATGGTGCCGGTTTTAGAGCGGCTAGTTGTGGCCCAAACTTTCAGAATCCTGCTCGAGGCGGCCGCAAGTGAGCATGGCGCTCGGATGACGGCCATGGATTCGGCGACGAAGAATGCCAAAGAAGTAATACGTAAATTGACCCTGCAATACAATCGTGGGCGTCAGGCAGCGATTACGAAAGAGTTAATTGAGATTACTAGTGGTGCTGATGCGCTTTGATTTAAGTGCCTTGGTTGATGTGATGCAGAGTATAACAATTTATTAATCTCCCAGAGGAGAAGACGATGACAACCGCAGTAGGAAAAGTAGTTCAAGTTATGGGGCCGGTTGTAGACGTGGAGTTTCCGCAAGGACAATTGCCAGCGATTTACAACGCTCTAAAGCTCACCAACAAAGAAATCAGTGAAACGGCCGACAACCTGATTCTTGAAGTCGCCCAGCACCTTGGTGAAAACGTAGTCCGAACGATTGCTATGGATACAACGGATGGGTTGGCGCGCGGTGTAGCGGTAAAAGACACCGGCGAACAAATCACAACTCCAGTGGGTCGTGAAGTACTCGGAAGAATCTTGAACGTCATCGGCGATCCAGTGGACGAGGCTGGACCAGTCACAACTAAAAAACGCTACCCGATTCATCGCGCAGCTCCAAAATTTACCAACCTCTCAACACAGATTGAGATCCTTGAAACTGGAATTAAGGTCGTCGACTTGATTGCGCCTTATTCTAAAGGCGGCAAGGTTGGATTGTTTGGTGGTGCCGGTGTTGGCAAGACCGTTTTGATTATGGAGCTGATCAACAACATTGCCACTCAACACGGTGGATTCTCTGTATTTGCCGGCGTTGGTGAGCGCACGCGGGAAGGCAACGACTTGTATCATGAGATGAAAGAATCAGGCGTTATTTCAAAAACGGCGCTCGTTTACGGCCAAATGAATGAGCCACCAGGAGCGCGCGCACGGGTTGCTCTAACAGGACTGTCGATCGCGGAATATTTCCGAGACGAGGAGAATCAGGACGTTCTCTTGTTCGTCGACAACATTTTCCGCTTCATGCAAGCAGGTTCTGAAGTTTCCGCTCTGCTCGGTCGTATCCCTTCGGCCGTTGGTTACCAGCCGACACTAGCCAGTGAGATGGGTGAGCTCCAAGAGCGAATCACAACGACAAAAAATGGTTCGATTACATCTGTTCAGGCAATTTATGTGCCTGCCGATGACTATACCGATCCAGCTCCTGCTACAACATTTGCGCACTTGGATGCTTCGACTAACCTTGAGCGTAAAATCGCGGAACTTGGGATTTATCCTGCTGTGGATCCGCTGGCTTCAAGCTCCAAGATCCTCGATCCACAAGTTGTTGGGTTGGAGCACTATACTGTTGCTCGAAAGGTCCAATCGATCCTCCAGCGTTACAAAGATTTGCAAGATATCATTGCAATTCTCGGGATGGATGAACTTTCCGATGATGACAAACTGACGGTTGCAAGGGCTCGGAAGATTCAGCGCTTCTTCAGCCAGCCGTTTACTGTGGCAGAGCAGTTCACAGGGAACAAAGGCAAGTACGTCAAGCTGGCCGAAACAGTGAAGGGCTTTAAGATGATCTGTAACGGTGAAGCAGATCACATCCCTGAGCAGGCGTTCTTGTACGTCGGCACGATTGAAGAAGCCTTTGAAAAAGCGGCCTCAATGAAGTAGATCGCGAAAGCTCTTTGGAGAAATCGAATGTCTGATAAGCAACTACAGCTAAAAATACTTTCGCCTGATCGGATTATTTACCGGGGTCCTGCCAAATCAATTGGTCTGCCTGGTGAATTAGGCTACATGACGGTTCTCCCCGGCCACGCCGCCATGGTGGCGACTCTTGACATCGGAACACTAGCCCTTGAAAAGGATAGTGGTGGTTTTGAAAATCTATTTATCGCTGGCGGATTTGTCGATGTTGGCACGGATGGTGTGACGGTCTTGGCTGATGTTGTTGAGAAATCGACGGAGATCAACGTTGAGCGCGCGAAAAAGGCGCTTGTTCGCGCAGAAGAACGACTAACTGGTACCAAACGACCTAACGATACCGTCGATCTAACGCGGGCCCTCGCTGCCAAAAAGAGAGCGCAGTGTCGACTTGAAATGGCTGGCGCGACGAAGTCAGGGCACTAGAATCTAGATAATTTATGTTTAGATGAGGGCAACGGTCATGTCTTTGAGCGGTCGTAGTCTTCATGCACCCGAACGGCAGATTGTTTGGGATGGTCTGGGCTTAGATTCATCTCATTCCGGTATTGGCTACTATGGGAAGTGTTTGCACGAGGCTTTGTGTGAGCTCGGCGAGATCCCCATCATCACAGCATTAGTTGGTACTCCAGCCATCATAAACCGCGAGAATGTTTTATTTGTCCCTCACGAAAATGCTGCAACACCCACATCAATACGCAAGCGGTCTGCGGATAAGATTTATGGCCTAAAGCCCGTTTTCCCGAGCCTATCTTACAAAGTCGCTGCGCGGAATTATCCCGCGATGATTTACCACGGACTTAGTAATCTCAATCTGCCCTGTTTTGTAAAAAAGCGCGCCAATGACAGATTTGTTGTGACTATACACGATCTCATACCCCTAATGGCGGGCGGGCCGTCGGCCCTGTCAGTTCAGATGCGAGTATTAATGCCCCGCGTCGTACATTTGGCGGATGCCATCATTGTGCCATCAATTTGGACAAAAAACTCCCTTGTCGAACAATTCGGAGAATCCTTGTGCAACAAGATAAACGTTATACCGAACGGTACAACCGATATCCGCGAGGAGTTTTCCGAAAATCCGCCAAAGGAAAAGACAAACGATGTTCTTGCCGTCGGACGGGGGGAAGGCTACAAGCGCATACATTTGATCGCAGACTTAGCAAAAGCATCACCCAGAACTCGGTTTATATTGGTCACGGATGAATTCGGCGCTAGGTGTGTCGGCTCTCCGCCCACCAATCTCAAAGTGCTTGTAAAAATCTCTCGCCAGCAACTTGTCGAGGCATATTCCACTTCCCGCATTTTTTTACATCCATCTCTTTATGAGGGGTGGTGCCTTCCGGCGGCAGATGCCATCAAGGCCGGCCTTTTCACAATTTTTGTTAAGGGGACTGGCATTGAAGAGGTGTGCGCCTATGCGCCTGGCGCGTCTTTTGGTTTAGACGCGGGCGCAGGTCTCAACCAATGGCAGGAGGCTTTGTTTGGCGCCCTTGCCGACAAAGCAAATCGGACCGCAAAAGAGGTCAAGTCGAACTTACCCACATGGCGGGAAAACGCTGAAAAAACTCTCAAAATTTACCAATCGTTGCTATAATACAGAATGAAAAAATTCATCTAATAGCTGGTTTAAGAGATGCTGAGGGGGAAGTTATGACAATCGCCCATGCAACGCGGAGAGCCGCCCTAATTACCGGAGCGGCTGGCAATATTGGTAGTAGAGTAGTGGAGCACCTGGCGCAGCAGCATAAATCTGTGATTGGTCTTTACCGGAATAAACTGCCTGCTAGCCATAAAAATGTTCTGCCCCTATGCTGCGATCTTTTGAACCCTGAAGCGGTGGTTGCCCCCCTGAAGTCCACCGACACGGTGATCCATCTTGCTTGGCAGGGCGGCATTCTAGGTTCGAGCCCCAATACAAGCAGCTCCGGTGATAGCATACAACACGCAGACAACGTTGTACTGACGGCCAATATTGTAAAAGCGATGGAGCGCGCCAATGCTCGTAAGATCATTTTATTAAGCTGGGTAGGCGTAGATCGAAAATCACCTAATGCGATGTTGAGAGAAAAATATTGGGCTGAAAATATTGTCATTAACTCGGCCATTCCGGAAAAAATAATCTTGAGGGCTGGTGTCATCGGTGGTTGTGGTGTGGACGGAGAGTTTTTCAAGGCGGCAAATCCCGTTACGAGAATGCCCCTTCTTTTGCCGCTACCCAGACAAGCAGATGGATTGGTACTGACAACGATCTCAGATATTCTTTGGGCGATTGATGAGGCGCTTAGAGTCTCAAGTCAAAAAGATCAGTACTGCCGAATTGTTGATTTAACGTCAACCACGCCTAGCTCAGCCGCCGACTTGGTCAGGGCCATAGACTGCAAGGTACGTGGAAAGAGGCGCTTAACCGTTGGCGGCTATCTGGGTGACGTCCTTTTCCACTGGTCTGAGTGCAAATTTGGCGTTGCTAAAACTGGTGAACCACGGCTTACGGATTTTTTTGAGGCGAGTAGATTATCTGGCAAGGCGCCAGCCGAGGGAATACCGCCCACGACAACAGGCCTGCAAATTGGTCATAAAGTTGATATTAATAGCGCACTTTAACTGCGCGTTCACAGCTTTAGCAGCAAATTTTGCGGACGTAAAAAAACCTGCCAGCGTGTGAACGTGGCAGGTTTATTTTTTCGTCCTCAATCAGAGAGCGTTGGTGTCTGAGTTTGAACGAAGAAAAGCTGGCAACTCAAGATCATCCAAGTCAAGGCCGAGGGCCTGACTTTGTTGATGGGTTGCTACCGCTTCCTCACCACCACCAATTTGTCCAGCCAGTGCAAGAGCCTCATCGATTCTGCGATCAATCTCGTCGGAAACTAATGTGGGATTTGGTGGATCGAAGTCCCATGCAGATTCATCTTCACCGCGAAGGGCGCCGGCGCGGAACTCTGTTACCTCGTTTGTTGCGAATACTAGCTCCGCGACAGTCTTCCCACCAATTTGCTCGTGACTAGCTACGTCATCTAAATCAAATGAATCATGTGGCAAGTTTGGCTCTTGAGGCTGAACGGCAGAGCTTTCGTTGAGTATAAAATCTGAGGCGCTATGTCGTTCAAGGCTTGAAACCTCAGTAGGAAGCGCGTCAAATTCAACTTCCCAGCTATAATCAGACACCTCTGCCTCTTTTGCGGAAGTCTCGGTCGCAGGTGTTTCATTTGCGAACCATTCCTCTGCAGCTTTTTTCTCGATTGGTTCAGCCGTAAGTTCTTCTTTAACCATCCCGCCAAAAAATCCCGCCTGTTGGACATGAGGTTGCGCTTGTGCCACTGGAGTCTTTTGCTCGTTCATCCAGGATGCGGCATGAGCTACTAGGGAATCTTGTGTCCTAGGAGCGGTAAGTGGCTCAGCAAATCCCGTAGCTTTCTGTGGTTGCGTTGGGATCTGAGCCACCGGTGTCGGAGCAGTCCAGTTGCTAACGACTGGTTGACGAGCAGGTTCAATTGGTCGGGCTAATATGGGCTGAGTCATTTGCGCTGGCTGGGTCTGCGGTACTGCGGAGGTCACGGTAGCAGGCGCACGTTCACGCGGCGCTGCGGTGACTGGTGTTGTTAAACGAGGTGGAGCTACAAGGCGCTGAGCTCCTTGTGTTGCTAGAGGCTTGGTAGCTGTACTCGTTCGCATTGCAAAAGAAGGCGTAACTTCCTCTGGCTGTATAGATTCTTCGACAGGGAATCCGGTAGCGATAACTGTGATTCTGATTTCGTCGCCTAGGGCTTCGTCAATCACAGCACCGAAAATGATATTTGCATCTTCGTGCGCGGCTTCTTGAATGATCATACAAGCATTGTTGACTTCCATAATACTTACATTTGTACCGGCGGTGATATTGATCAGAATGCCAGTAGCACCTTCAATATCTACATCCTCCAAAAGCGGTGACGAGATAGCCTGACGCGCTGCGCTTAATGCTCTTTCGGCCCCATCTCCGTAGCCGATACCCATCAGCGCGTGCCCCATACTGCTCATGACAGCTTTGACGTCAGCGAAGTCCACGTTGATCAGTCCTGGTGTGTTAATGATGTCGCTGATGCCGCGAACAGCATTAACCAATACGTTATCAGCAAGCTTAAATGCATCCAGCATACTGAGGTCAGGTGTTGCTACTTGCAACAGCCGCTGATTTGGAATTGTTATGAGCGTGTCTACACATTCACGAAGTCTAGCCACACCGCATTCTGCATGCTTACGACGACGCTTACCTTCGAATGCGAATGGCTTTGTTACTACTGCTACAGTTAAGGCTCCCAGCTCTCTCGCGATTTGAGCTACGACCGCAGCAGCCCCGGTCCC
>JBAXLR010000036.1:0-20207 GCA_037134655.1 bacterium
GTAAAATTTTGCGTCCGCGCTTCTTTTCGTTTTTAAGATGCCCTTTCTCAAAGATCCGCTTTCGCCAAAGCCTAAATCCGGAGGGAGAGAGCTGAGTTCGCATGACTTTGACAAACTCGTTAGGTGTCAAATTGAACTGAGTATAAATTGCCTCAAAAGATGTCCTGTCCTCCCATCCCATTCGGACCATTCTCGAAAGGTCTTCAGGGGAAAAGAGTGCCATTTTGGCTTTTAGTGATTTTGTTATACCCAATTTTTTCAGCCTTTTAGCAAAGCGGTCTTGGTGTGTGGACCATACTTTATTTTATTCTCAATAAGTACTACAAACGGAGTGAACAGGTAGACTGTTCAATTCATACGATTAATTTGAGGGGCTAAATGACTAAACCTTTAAAAATAAACGTCTTAAACCAGCCTTTAAAGAGTTGCTGCGACGATCCTAAGACCGGCTTCTTTCGCGATGGTTTTTGTCGCACTGACGATCATGATCTTGGCAGACACACAATCTGTGCAATTGTCACGCAAGAGTTTTTAGATTTTGGACTTCGAAAAGGTAACGATCTCATCACCCCGAGTCCAAGGAATTCTTTCCCTGGACTCAAACCAAATGACCGCTGGTGCCTTTGCGCTCAGCGATGGCAGGAAGCTTTTTTTGCTGGCTGTGCGCCGAAAGTAGATTTGCAAGCAACGGATATCAAAGCGTTGGATTATGTATCGCTAGATGCATTGAGAAGTCATTCTCACGTAGACGAACTCTATCGTTAAATTAAAAAGCTGATTTCCTCGCCCCACCCGGATTTTAGGGGCAAGGCGGGCTTTAACCATCCACGACGTTTAGTTTTGGCTCAGACAAGAAGCATCCACGCCGTCTATTTTGGGTTGGGACAAGGAGCGAGGAAGGCCGCCGCCCGGAGTTTACAGACAAGTAAATGAGGACGGCGGCCAACGAGCGACGCCGTAGCAGCCCAAAAGAGACAAGTGGCTCCACGACGTTTAGTTTTGGCTCAGACAAGGAGCCCCGAGGAGCAGCGCCGAGACAGTGCTGGTAGCACGGCGAGGCGATGCACCGCAGGGCGACGCCGTGTGAGGCAAAAATAAACAAGTGGCGGCCCCACCTGGAATCGAACCAAGAATTAACCCTTAGGAAGGGCTCGTTATATCCATTTAACTATGAGGCCAAAGGCAGGATCTTTTTTACCAAGATCCCACCTGAATACAATATTCTTCCAACCCTGCCCACGACAAATATTGACTAAGGTGTACTTCAGGGCCTAAAAGGGGCCCACCATGAATAAACGTAGCCAACACCCCCCTAATAAACGCCAGCATTTGGCCCTGATGCGGCCAGGTTTTGAGCAGGCTTTAAAAGAAGAATTTTTGACTCGCTTCGGATTTAATGCCGAGGTGGCTTGCAGAGCTGGGGTCAGCTTACCTGAAAATATTGTTCTACCAGGGATTCTCAGCACTATTTTTGTGAGGCAGTATCTTCCAAGAGCGTTACGCTTTCGCGACCAAGATCACGACCACTGCCTCAAGAGTCTTTGCGACCGCATGGACGTAATGATCTCCAGAAGTAATCGCCAACAAGGGCATTGGACACTCCATGCTTTTGCCATTGATGACGATGACCAGTTGCGCCGCGCTCGAAAACTGTCAAAAGGACTCCTAGATCACCTGCAAAAAAAACACCGCGAGTTCTTTCAGCGTTTTATTCCCAAAGACGAATTCGCTGCAAAGCCCAGGAACCCAAGTGATTTTATTTGTCAGATTTACTGCCCTGCTGAAGATGACCTTTGGTTTTCCACCGCACGAGTGGATGAGGGAATTTCTCTTTATGAGGCAGGGTTTCGTCCCATGCGAAGCCTTAAACATGCCCCTTCAAGAAGCGCCAGCAAACTCGAGGAAGCCCTGTCAGTTTTGGGAAGACACCCAAGCCCTGGCGATACAGCAGTAGACCTCGGGGCTGCGCCAGGCGGTTGGAGCATGGTCCTGGCTCGCCACGGCGCCATTGTTGAGGCCGTCGACCATGCCGAGCTGAAATTAGACCCCAAACTAAAGCTGAAGGGGCAAATCAACCACATCAAGGCTAACGGGCTAAAGTACATGCCCAAAGAGCCTGTGGACTGGCTGGTCTGCGACATGGTGATGGGGGCCAAGGATACCCTGGAGATTCTAAAGAAATGGGCCCTAGGGGGCACCATGCAGAATTTTGTGGTTAACGTTAAACTGCCCAAGGACACGCCCTGGGCAGGCGCCTTAAAAGCACTGGAAGCCACCGAAATAATGAGTAATTTTACAATAATAACCCGCCAGCTCCTGCACGATCGTAGTGAAATCACCCTGATGGGCTTTAGAAAACCAAGATAATTTTAAAGCATTATATTGAATTCTAATGTATTCTATGGTAATGAATACCCTCAAGCAGAATGGGCCTGAACTCTTCTGCGGGCAGAAAACCTAATTATCGGGATTTTGAACATCATGAGCCAATTAACCCGCTTCCTCCAGTTGACCCTTCTAACAACCGTCATCGCTGCCTCAGTTGCGACATCGGCTACGGTCAGGGAATCTCCTTCGACTCGCGAGGATTTAACAAGCGATGAAAGAATGATGGACGGCAGAAGTGAAATGACCAGTTTTCATGACCGTAAAATGTTTGCCACAGTTGCACATGCAAAGGCGACAGCCATCTTAAGCCAGGCCACTTATGTATACACCATGACCTTGAAGCTCTATCAGCAAAACACGAAGTCGGAGATGGAACTCCTTGAAAGTGAAATCGCCATGTTGTCCGCGTCCACAGCCCACAGCTATACAGAAAGTGGCATGAACAGCGAGGGACTTCGCTACGAAGCAGGAAAACTTAAAGCAAGTTGGGCAAATGGCTCATCCCAGCGTGATCTAAAGCAACTTGCCAGCATCTATGTGACCATTAGGCAAAAATACCTCGAGCACTCAGAATTTTTACTGTCCGAATTCACCAAACTTTTAAAAGCAAAAGAACGAGTTTTTGTCATGAAAACCGATCTCGAAAGAAGAAAAGTCATAAGCGGCGAAGAACTCAATCAAGCCCGCGTTGAACGCGACCAAAGCAAGAATGAAATCGAAGTTGTCTCAACCCAATTAGAATTCGCTAGGCAGGCTTTGACCGATGCTCAAAAAGATCTGGACGCTATAAGTCGTTAAAAACCAACTCTACTTTCGCCTAAACACAAACACCTGCTGCTCAGCCTCAATTGGCCGTAGTAAGGCGTTTAGAGCGGGCATCGTCGTACAATCAAACTGATTCTGATTCTTATAGGCCGCCCAATTGCCACTGGCAAAGGGTTGCTTACTTAGTACTGCTATATACATCTGAACAGACTTTGTCTTAAACACATCCACTTCAAACTGGTTGCCAGGAGGCGGCCAGGAGCAGATGACCACTTCGGGACTGACTGTCTTAAGAGCCAAGGATGCATCCATTTTTTGAATGTTGTCTACTCCCCTACCCCAACCGCTGATCTGCCAACTATCATCGTCAACAGCAGAAATATTCACGCCAAGGGATTTAAGACCCGCAAATAGCACGCCGAGTCCTGCACCCAACTCAAGGACTTTACGCCCCGCACAAAGCTCCATAATCTTCTGGACAAATTCAAGTGTGGGAACACTCCAAACTCCCGAGCGTTGCAATTCACCAGCTGCCCACATGGGATCAGAAAGGGCCCGCCACCGACGATCAAAATTAGCCAAAGAGAAAAGTGACCCGCGGATGATTTTAGGCAAGAGAAAAAATTTAAACCTAATCTTGTCACCAAGTCGGGGTTGGGCAGCCACTTTTCCAGTCATGACATCGGCAAACTGCTCAATGGCTAGTAACGTCATCTGGGCTTTTATTACGGACTCGGATTGTTCCACCTGCCAATCCGCGGTCTTTCCAGGTGCGCTTTCGAGCTCCGCCAAGGCCGCCTGTCTCCAAGCCACAAGGGCCTCGCCTTGATTGCCTGCGACGCGTTCTTTGAGGCCAGCAACGACCTCCTGCCATACGGCTGGATAAAGATCGGCAAGCTCTTTTAAGGAAGGTCTAGACCTGCCACGCTGTCTGGATTTTGATGGTTCTAATGGGCTTTGAATCATCCGTAGAGTTTATTCAAAGCGAATCCTGATATCCACTGTTTTGTTTGGATCTAGGCCCTGAACACTAACTTTTGAACGACTGGCATCGAATGTGAACCCTGAGGTTACAACTCCGTCGACCTCAACACCTGTGACTTTCTTTGCCGTTGCGGGAATAGAAAACTCCGATGCAGTATTATCGACCTTAGCTTGAATGAGCTGTTCGATCATGGAATTGTAGTCCGCTGTAGGACTCTTAATGTCAAAAGCCTTGCCTCCAACTGCATTGATCACATCCACATAGAATAAAGGCTCTTTTGCCGGCGGTTTGGGCTTATACTTGTTTGGCACGATTCCGTTAAACTTTACTGAAAGAACCTTACTGTTTTTAAAAATCTCGTCCTTAAGTCTACTAGCTGTCGTAGCTGCGCCTGCGTTCGAAATGTCGCCAAGAGTCTCCGAACTGGTACATCCTTCTTGCTCATCCGAAATAAAAATCACGCTGACTGCCGCGTTTTCCCTAAATAATGGCTTTCCTTGATTGCGTTTGAGCAATTGTTCAAGGGCTAGAAGCCCTGGTTCGCAAACTACAGCATGAAACGAGTTTTGTAGGGCTGCTGTAAAGCACCTATCTCCGGCGGAATTCACGTCAAATGGCTTAAACCAACCAAACTCGCATGCAGTCTTTACATACTTATTAGCGTACTTAGCAGGCGGATCACAGGAATTAAACGCGTCTACCGATGCTTTATCGACAAATGACAAAAAGCCAGGCTCGCGATTGATGCAGGCGTAAACGTCAATGTCTGCATGCGCAACCAGCGATGCAGCGTAGGGATCAGCAGCTGCCATAGTGGTCATCACAGCGATTCGCGTGGACTCAGGGAATGTCTCTTTTGCAATAGCCGCCAACCCCTGACCGACTTTCGTCGCATCGTCTCCCATAGAAACAGAATTATCGAGTACAAATAAATAATCTGCCACGCTGGGCTTGATGTCCTTACCATAGCGAACCAGCATAGATCTCGGGTCACCATCCTTAAATTCATCTTCGTCCTTATTACATGGGGGTTTTGAGCAGGTTTTGTCTCGCTTGTCGATACTGCTACCGCCACTGCCATTAAAGGCCGCATCAGAGCAAGCGACTAGAAAAATTCCCAGAGCTCCCAAAACGCCAAAAAATTTTTCCTTTTGCATGACCACTGCTCCTATAGGAAGTGGTTCGTCATTTTCCGACAGGGACTTTAAAGGTCTTTGAATGGAATGTTTTTAATCAATATTTTCATCACGTTAGGCGTGCGTTTGGACTTAAATTCAGCCTAAAACCATAGGGGCTAACTGGTCAATTCCTGTGACAATTTGCCATTTTCAAGGCGAAAAATCGTATCACATAACTCGAGGAGTTTAGCATTGTGCGTAACGATCACGGTTGTCTTCTTTTGTAGCCTATGAAGGAGCAAAGGCAAAACTTTATTGAGCCCCTCAATATCAAGGTACGCATCGGGCTCATCCATCACGAGTAGATCAGCAAATTCGGATTGAACCGCAAATCGCCAAAGGCCTATAAGCTGGCGTTGGCCACCCGAAAGTTGCTTTCCAGGAGACCCGATTCTTTTTTGATTTAAATCAATTTTTGTAAGCTTATGGGTGACACCAATTTGCTCCCCAATCCCAACTATCTTCTCAACAATTTCCCTCAGAGCATGATCCGCCAAATCTAAATTGTAATCTGGGTGTGCCATGAGCAAATTATCCAAGACTGACCCGGACTGCAAAAAAACCGTTTGTGGCAGATAAGCAAAAGACCTATGACGCTCGCTCAGACTAACCTTGCCCTCATGGGGTTCCAGCAGTCCAACCAACAGTTTAATTAACGTGGATTTCCCTAGCCCATTTCCGCCAATAATCGCGGAGAGCTGATTGGCGGGAAGCCTTGCATGCAGATCTAAGGCGATTGGCTGACCATCTGGATAAGCAAACGAAACATTCTCAAATTTCACAGCTGTATTGTCATCTGCACCGGCCTCTAAAAAGACAGAAAGGCAAGAGGGTGCCCGAAGCGTATTTCGCCCATCTATAGCTACAGCACGCTCCATACCCCTAATCTTTCCATAGGCAGCGAAAGTCTTCTGCCAACTTTCTGTAAGAGCTGATGCCCCGTAAAGCGGTCGATAAAAATAAGACAGATAAACAAAGAAAACCAAAAAGGTTTCAGCACTAATACTGCCCGGAGCCACCCAAAAAGCAAATGACATCACCAGTAGAGCCGTTGCGGCTGCCGCTACAAAGTCAAAAATTGGCGCATATAGTGCGGCCCAAAATCCAAACGCCTTGGCGCGATCGGTTAGCTGGCGGTTAGCCCGCTCAAAAAGCTGCTCAACAAGGGCGCCAATTCCAGAAACTTTTATAAATTCTTGGTTTTCAGAAACCTCAAGCAGCTCTTGCCCAACCGCGTCGACGCCGGAGTAATACGCGTTCATGGTGCGTTTAAATTTAGGTCCCAAAACAAGAACGACCCCGAGCACCAACGGCACCGGTAAAAAAGCTGCCACGGCAAGCTGCTGATTAGTTGCAAAAAGCGCAATGGATGCGCCTAGCATAAACAGCAGAGATGTAAGCGTCTCCCACAGCATTGCGCCCCAGAACTTTGAAAGGGCTTGAAAGTGCATGGACAGTGATACTAGTTCGGGACTTCCGACCAAGCCACGCGGCCTGATGACGCTTCTTAATATCCTTGATCTAACACCCTCAAGAATACTTGCATCAAGGGCAAAACCAAAGCGAAGCTGCAAAGCGGTCAGCGCCGCTTTCACTATGTTCGCGATCAGGAAGATACTTAAAAGCAGCATCAAATCTGATTGCTCAGCAGATCTAACATTTATAACTAACAGATTTAAGATTTTGCCTAGAACAATCGGCACGAGAATTTCAACGCCTGGCAACGCCAAAGACACTAGGACGAGCCTGGTGGTGAGGCGGGGAAACTTACCGAGTTCCTGGCCAAGAAATTTTAGAAATTCGTTAACTCGCAAGCGGTCTTACCCATTCCATTGAATGTTACTTAAACCCAAGCTGGGTAGGTGCTAAGTACATGGAAATCAGCTAAGTTCGCAATATCCACATAAACTTTACCATTGCAAACAACCCAGGCATGACTCTCTAGGGGCGTCGTTGTCATGCCAATTTTCATCTCAGCAGCATAACCTGCACGGTTTAGGGCAAACCAAATGACCAATGCCTGGTCCAAACATCGAATGGGAAACGGCAGCCAACGATAAGACGACTGGCAACGCGCCCAGATGGCGTCGGGCGCTAGGCGGCTCACGCCAATACGAGGAATCCGCAAGCCCCAAGCCCTGAAGCTCTGCACGGTAGCCTCTAACCCCCAGAACTTGGTCCCCAAAAACGCCAATAAATGAAGAAGCGCATATGACATGGATGATATTAAATCCAATAAATATGATAAGTTATTAGAATCTTATTGCAATTGAATGTTGACTTCAACTATATACTTTAACGTTGTTTAACCTTAGGAGGATCCCATGGTCTACAAGAAACCAAAAGTGGTAAAACTAGGCAACGTTCTAACCATCAAAGGCAATCGTAACGTGAAGTCTGACGGCACAACCGTTGGCTACCTATAAGCCTTAGAGTTGCTTAAACTAAACAAGACTCCCCAGTGCCGAATGGCAACTGGGGATATTGTTTTTCTAAAAACTACCATCAGGTCGACAAATGAATTTCCGACTCAAATTAGATGCGCTGGTCGTCATGCAAAAAATTGATGATCAGGATGTGCTGTTTTCGAAGAAGACAGGCGACTTTTACGGACTGAATGAATCAGCAGCGTTTATGCTCCGTCAACTTCTCGGAAGTGACTTTAGGACAGCCGTCTCACAGTCTGCGGCTGCGTTTAAAGTTGATAGAACTGTCGTCGAGGGTGACTTACTCGAACTTGTAGAGTCACTCGTGGCATCTGAGCTTGCAGAAAAGCAAGATCTTTAAATTACACCTGAATTTTTTTGGGCCCTATGCGCACCCTCCACTCAAGCCGCGATCACTTCGTAATGGCAGGGCCATCACCCAACGACTCGCCACAAATCTTCTTTAAAGGCTCAGCTTACAATCACGCACAAATTGGCGAAAATAAAATTGTGTTTTCAGGGCGAATCGACGAAATCCCGGGGCGGCAAAAGCCAAAAGACCTTAGTCAAACTGCCAAGCTTCTTCTTGAATACTTCCAAGAAAAAAAATCTTTCGCCGGCATAAAAGGCCAATTCATAGCTATCAGTATCGTAGACCTCATCCTAAGGGCACACCGAAGCAGTTTTTGTGGCTCAAGCCTTTACTACGGCGAAAGGTACGTCAGTGACAACCTTTTACAATTGTGCAGAATCGAAAATCGTCAAGAGATTTCAAAACAATATGTTCTAAACTTCGTCCTCGACTTACCAGCCTGGCAATTTGATGGAGGCCTATCCCCCATCGATAACCTTTTTCGTATCCAATCAAATTCCACCCTGGAGCAAACAAATAGAGGCTTCAAGCTTACAAACCACCCACAAGAGGCATTTTCTCTCTACGAATGCCCCCAACAAACCCACAACGACGCAGGCAAAATAATCCTCAACAACGTGCGTCAAACAATTCAGGGCGATCTATCTTTCTGCGGCAATAAAAAGATATTTTGCGAGCTATCTGGAGGACTAGACTCCTCTTTTACGGCAGCACTCGTAGCGCAGGCAAGGCCAGGAACAAAGGCCTACGCCTATTCTTTTCCTGACCAGCCATCACACCAGCAAAGCATTATTTATGCGAAGTTAGTCGCTAGCAAATTCTCCATCCCACTTGAAATTGTTAATGGCAATGACATTGAAATCCCGTCTATCGAAGACACCATTCCAATCGCAAATGAGCCAGCCGACTTTTTCTGGCAAGGCGCATTATTTGGGCCAGTCATCAAAAACATCTGTGGATCAGACAGTGTCGTTTTCACTGGTTTCGGCGCCGACCAAATATTGAACCGAACGAGCTCTGTAGTAGTAAGTCTTCTACGGCAAAAAAAATTCTCCTACTTTTTTGCTACCCTTAGCGCAATGGCGCGCGATGCGGACCGTTCGACGATGAATTTCCTTTGGCAATCGCTTCTGTGTGCTTTACCAAGATCAACCATGCTCGCCCTTATGGGCGTCAGGGCAGGAGAATATAGCCCGTTCCTCCCCGAAGAGTTAGGTGATGGGTTGCGACACTTCCAACCAATACCCTGGCTAAAAACAGGCGGATCCCTAACCGCTCGGCGCTCCATCGCAAGCATCTTTGATCATGGCGAACTTATACAAGAGAGATACTTCAAAGGGTGTCTCACGGCCCCAAACTTATATTATTTGTCGGCTCCAAACGTAGTTTGGGGTGGCGAATTGGGTAGAGATAATATTTGGCAGATGCATCCATTCTGTGATTCTCGACTCATCACGGCCACGTTTAAGGACATAAGCTGGCACCTTATTCATGATTGGAATTCCTTATATAAACAGGCACTCAGAGAGGCTCAAATTGGCATACTCCCAGAAGAGCTCCGCTTAAGGAAGCGAGATGACTTTAGCTTTGATGGATTCTTTCTGCGCTTTCTAAGAAAAAATCGTAATCCACTTTTCGAGATGGCGCTTGATGCGTCCCCTCTCCTGGAGTCACTTTTCGACAAGGAGCAGTTTGAGAACACTTTTGAGCAAAATATTTTCGGCGTCCAGACCATCCAGACCCAGAAACTAAACAGATTTTTAGGTTTTGCCGTGTGGGCTAAAAACTTCAGAAATCTCCTGAAAGAGTCACCACGTGTCGATTCGCTGCCAGAATTTACTTAGGTCGTAATTCACGCCCAAGTCCTTGAGCAGATGAAACATGCCTCCGAGCTTTCGGTTAAGGAAAATCAGATCCTTCGCTGGAGCTGTGTAGCGGACTGAATTCGCAAAATCAATTGTCGTAGCACGAACTTCGGCCAGATAATCGGTACTGCCAAAATGAAATGGTTGTTTATCTTTACTGTAAACACTCGCGATTAAGCCCATCATCTTGCAAAAACCCGACTTGGTTTCGTCTGCCTCCCTTACATCAAGAACACCTGCGGATGCTGCCAATCCTAGCAGCTCATTATCATCACCAGCCATAGCTGCTTTAAGGAGCGAAACCATCTCTCGACGAAATTTTTTGGTATAAAAATTACAGGCGCCAAAGTCCAAAAGAACCAATTGCCCTGTCTCGGGCCGATACAAGAAGTTCCCAAAATTAGGATCAGTCTGCACAGCACCCCATTCGAAAAACTCGAGAAACAACAGTTCCAGGACCCGCTCCGCAAACTTGAGATTTTCAGCTTCACTTCGGTTTGACTTGAGCCAGTCACCCAGACGCTGCCCTTCCATAAACGACAATGTTAAAACGCGACGCGTCGAATACTCCTCAAATACTTTGGGCACCAAGTAATATGCATGTTCACCAACTAGCTCGCCAAATTTATGGATGAACTTGGCTTCTTTTTTATAGTCCACCTCCTGCTTCAAAACTCTTTCACACTCTTCAAAAAAGCTATCAAGAGGGACTTTCTTGTTCTGCACCCATAAAATCGACTCGGCAGCCTTGCGTACCAACGCCAAGTCAGCGCCAATGGATTTATCAACACCCGGAAACTGAATTTTAATTGCAACTTTTTGACCGTGCAATTCCGCACTGTGCACTTGGCCAATACTTGCTGACGATATGGGGGTATTAGAAATATTCCTCAGATCAGCGAAAAGAACTTCTCCAAGTTCTTTTCGCAAAATTTTTTCCACCTGTTCAAAAGGCATGAACGTTGAGCTGTCATGAAGGGTCCGCAGAATCTCTGTGATCTCGGGTGGTAACAAATCACTAAATTCAAGGCTTAAAAGCTGCCCCGTCTTCATGGCAGCACCTTTGAGTTGAGACAGGGCTTCCACAAGACCTGCGGCTTGGTTTAGCCTTTTTTTTAACCTAGACTCATCAGACAGTGCCGAGATGGCGTCTAACGATCTTACGGCCACCTCACGCCCTATCAATGCTGCACCGGCTCCCAATAATCTTGTTGCTCGTGCAAAGGCCGACGTTGGTACGTTCCCCGATGTTTTTTTGGATTTTGAACTTTGATTCAACTTAACAATTTCTCATTTTTAAAAGTTTGCACACAACCAGCAAAATGCGTTAGTCTTACGTAAATCTCGAACCGAGGTTCCTCGCCTTGTCCTCCCAATCTACTACAGATTCCACCATCGACAAAGTCCGAGAAATTCTTATACCACAGGGCCCGTTAAAAGAGTTCGTTGCTCAGAACCCCCTCAAGGGTTTTCTGGGCCTTGAATTCCACGACGCCATCCGAAAAGCCGCTCTCACTTGGGGCGCATGGTCCTATCTTCCTCTTAGCTTTTACCGTAACGAATATGCAAATGGTGACATTTTAGAGTCTGCGCTGGAGAGAAGCCTGCAATGGAATATAGCTGACGAAGCGGCTAGAGAACGGACTAGGGCTGACCTATTTGAATACCCAGAAGGATCCAGCCGCAAACCGCGCCCCTTAGCAGAAAAGGGTCTACGTGCGCAGTGGACTCATCTTTACGGCACAAACGTTTTGGACCGATCATCGTCAGTTCTCTACAGACTTCTTGGCGCTTATCTTGACCAAGGAATCTCGATTTGGCGCATGCCAACATCAGCAACCGGCTTTCTAAATTCCGTGAGCGAACTGACGAGCCAGAGTCGATTGGCTTTTCCACCGTTCAACCAGCCTATAGCGCGCGAACTTCTTTCTTGTCCAATCGACACGTTAATCGAGATGGCACTGGGGCGCCTAACTGGACATCAGTCGTTTCATGAACGCTACATTACCGACATTCTACTAACTACGCCCGGCTGGTCATCGACCATTGATTTCTTGGAAAGAAATCCTGGTATATTAGCGCAAAAAAAGGCCGTGACTCTGAAAGAACTAGTCGCTGTGGCACTGGTTTTAGACTGCGCTTTTATACAGTCAAATGCTGGTCCTGATTTCAGGAATCTAAAGTCACTCGGAGCTAGACAAGAAGAATTTCCGCTTCGTAAGCATCAAACTATACCTCGAATTGATTACATAAAACTTATATGGCATGAAGCTTGGGAGTGGACCTTCTACGAACGGAATTTGGCCCTTCTTGGAAAAACACGGTCCTTGAACAAACGCCAGCCCCATGTGGATGTCCAAGCTTTATTTTGTATCGACGACCGCGAATCGTCACTTCGAGCCTATCTTGAGGACGAAAATCAAAATATTGAAACATTCGGCTTGCCGGGTTTTTTCGGGATAGACTTTATGTATCAGTGCGCATCTGATGTCGCGCCGTCACGTCTAGCGCCCATTGTTATGAAGCCAAAGCACCTTGTAACTGCCAACTACCTCAATGAGCATAGGCCGTCAAAAATTCGCCGATCAGAGCACTTGGCCATGGGTCATCACAGTCATTCAATTTTTAGAGGTTGGATCATCACGCAAGTTCTCGGATTGAATGCTGTATTTAAGTTAGCGCTCTCAATCTTTAAACCAACAGTAACCCAGGCAACTGCAAGCTCTTTGAGTCGAGTTAACGAAAACATCAGCATGGACTTGGACCGCAAACCTGATGCTGGGATAACGCCAGATGGCTATCTACTCGGCTTTACGCCGTGGGAAATGGCCGAAAAGATATTTAAACAGCTTTCTGCGATCGGTTTAACGACATCGTTTGCCCCGCTGGTTGTTTTAATGGCCCATGGAAGTAGCTCTACCAATAACACTCATTTTTCGGCCTATGACTGCGGAGCCTGTTCTGGTAAGCCTGGAACCCCCAACGCACGCGCTTTTGCGAAAATGGCCAATAGAGACGATGTGCGCAAGATATTGTCAGAAATGGGATTAATGATACCCAAATCGACGCAGTTCGTGGCTGCCCTTCATGATACCACCCGTGATGAAGTTAAGTTTTTTGACCTCCGTGATGTTAGTGAGGAAACTCGCTCGCGAATTGCCACGTTTAAGCGAGACCTTCTGAGGGCACTCGAACGTAATGCAAAGGAGCGTTGTCGTCGGTTTGAATTGTTTGACCAAAAGATCAAGGGTCCCGACGCTCTGCGAGAAGTCAGAAAACGATCTGTGGCCATCTTTGAACCACGCCCCGAATTGACGCACACAGGAAACGCGGTTGCTATTGTTGGACGTAGGTCACTGACGAAATCTGCTTTTCTGGACCGGAGAGCCTTCCTTCATTCTTACGACCCAACTTTGGACAAGGACGGCAAATATCTTCGGGACGTCTTGGCAGCAGTAATTCCTGTTTGCGGTGGCATCAACCTCACCTATTACTTTTCAAAGCTTGATAATGAGATATACGGTTCTAGCTCAAAACTGCCGCACAATATCATCGGATTATTGGGTGTATGCAGCGGAGTAGAAGGAGACATCCTCACAGGCTTACCCCGCCAAATGATCGAATTGCACGATCCCGTTCGGTTACAACTCATAATAGAGCATAAGCTTGAAGTTGTTCAGGACCTTTTTAATTCAGAGCCTGCATTGAATATTTGGGTCAAAAATAATTGGATCAGGCTCATGTGCATTGATCCGGATGACGGCAACGTATGGATATACCAGTCCGGCGATTTCAAACCCCTTGATAAATCTCAATTACCTGATGTGCCAGAAAAATCCACATACCTTGAATGTTTTGAAGGAAGCTCACAAAATTGTATTCCTTCAATTGTCCGTAGCGGTGTAAAACATGGCACTTGATATCATTTACCTCCTTTTGTTCGTACCTTTTTTTGCAGGCTGTTTGCTGGCTTTTGGCGGGCCGAGACATGAGTCCAAGGTTGCCCTCATCACCACAATTAGTGCACGCTGCCACGGTTTTTTAACTCTGGCGCTACTCAGCTTCTGGTTTTATGGCGGCCAAAAGCATTTAGATCTTCGTGGTTTTGAAATTTATAAAACTGGTGATTACGCGCTTTCTATGGCGTTTTACGTTGACAGCATGTCTGCGCTATTTATTTTTTTAGTCGCATTTCTTTCAAATATGGTCATTACCTATAGCCGATATTACTTGCACCGCGAACCGGGATATCAAAAGTTTTTCGCATGTCTCATGTTTTTGATTTTTGGACTAACACTCTTAACGCTCGCCGGCACACTGGACGTTTTGATGGCTGGGTGGGAGTTCGTTGGCATTTGCTCTTTTCTTTTAATCGGCTTTTATCAAACTCGTATTCAGGCAATAAAAAATGCGTTCAAGGTACTGACCGTCTATAAATTTTGCGATGTTGGTTTACTTCTCGGCGCTTGGCTCAGTCATTTACTTTGGCATGATGCCCAATTTTTTGCGGTTCTGACCTCCCCTGAAGCACGAGCCCATCTGGCAGACGTTGGTTCGATGCCGCTCTTTCTTCTGTCTTTCATGGTGTTGCTAGCTGCGGCTGGAAAATCGGCACAGTGGCCATTTTCGTTTTGGATTTCACGCGCCATGGAAGGACCAACTCCATCTTCAGCCATATTTTATGGCGCGCTTAGCGTCCACGCGGGCGTATTACTACTTCATCGCATGCACCCGGTGTGGTCAGCAACCGACTATGGACCCTGGCTGGTGGGCGGATTAGGACTTCTAACGGCTATCGTGTGCAGTGGAATCTCGCGAGTGCAATCAAATATCAAGGGGCAAATCGCTTACTCATCTGCAGCTAACGTCGGTTTGATTTTTGTTGAAATGGCGCTAAACTTGAAAGTTATTGCCATGGTGCACCTCACGGCCAACGCATGTCTTAGATGCTACCAACTGCTTATATCGCCGTCAGTTCTTGCTTATTTAGTTAGACTTCAGGGTAGTATTGAAAAGCCTGTGACGTTGGTGGATAAATCGATCGAAGGATTTCTTCCGGATCGCCTTCGCAAATCACTCTATGTTTTCTGTATTAATGATGGCTACCTCGAGCGAACCGTTGAATGGCTTTTATGGCAGCCCGCCAAGAAAATTGGACGGCTCTTACAACGCTTTGATAGTTTTCTTTATTGGATTGTTCTTCCCCTGCTCGTGATCGCGATCGTGCTCATCCGCCAAAACGTGCATGGTGATATTCGCGGTCTCCTATCTATACTCTCATCACTACTAACGGTCGGTTTGGCGTTTGCCGCCTTTGCTGAGGAAAAGTCCGCCATTCGTGCATGGAACACGGCGTCTCTTAGTGCACTTTTTTCAGGTCTAACGATTCTTGTCTTGGACCCCCATACGTCAAGCGACGTCTTGGTTTATGGAAGCGGGGTCTTATTTTTTTGGGTAGTCGGGCTACAGTCCTTATTTTTCCTAGGTGGCAATGGCGGTGTCATTCCCATGACGCGTTACAACGGCATGGGACTCGTTGCTCCTGGTGGTTCCATTATGCTGTTTATTGCCGTACTCGGAGTCAGTGGATTCCCGATTAGCCCGACCTATATCGGTCAGGATCTTATCCTCCACCACGCATCGTCGGAGTTTATCTGGCTGGTTCTTGTGTTGGCCTTGTCGATTGTTATCAATGGGATCTCCTTGGCCCGGATTTATACACGCGTTTGTTTTGGCCCTCGACCCAGCTTTAGCCAGGAGGAGGTCCCAAGCCCGGGGCGATAATCGGACAAAATCATTAGGTTTATCTATTATCTTAATTTCGAATCTATTGTATCGTTTTAATAAATTGACATGAAATAATTTTGTGATATTTTAATAGAATCCCTAGGCTTTTGGAGCCTTTAGGTCTTCCCCGAGGAGCAAAGCTCATGTGGTCACGAATCAAAAACTCCCTACAAGTCGGCGGAAAATTTCAAACGGTCGATGTCTTCTCAGGCATTATGGTGTTTCTGATTGCCCTACCGTTGTCGGTCGGTATTGCACTCGCTAGCGGCGCTCCACCAAGCGCGGGACTTTGGGCCGCAATCGTTGGCGGTGTGCTTGGCGCTCTTACAGGCGGATCATACCTGACAATTAATGGCCCAGCCGCAGGCATGATTGTTGTTGTACTACACGCTATTCAAGATTTAGGTCAGGGCGACGCGGCCACGGGCTTTAGAAGGGCTCTGGCTGCTTTTTTTGTCGCAGGTCTTCTTCAAGTCTTTTTTGGTAAAATGAAACTTGGTCGCCTTGGACTGGCGATTCCAGGTTCTGTGATTCACGGTATGCTTACAGCCATCGGTATTATTATTATCACCAAGCAGCTTTATGTAGCACTCGGGATCACATCCACTGGTAAAAACACGCTTGAGCTACTTGCGGACTTCCCGAAACGAGGCGAGGGATTAAATCCAGAGGTTGCACTGATTGCTGCTGTTGGACTTATGATCGTTCTCGCCTTTAATACTTATAAAGGTACTTGGAAAAAATATGTCCCCGTCCCTCTCTTAGTCGTCTTGTCAGGTGTCGGACTGGCGAAATTATTCGACTTCGGGCACCTCCACACGATCCAATCACATGGACTGACGTTTGATGTGAGTCCAAAGCTGATGCTAGCGTTACCAAATAGTTTGGCATCGACCATTGTGAATCCTGACTTTTCGCTGATATCAACTGGCACTTTTTGGATACACACGATTTCGATTGCTCTCATTGCCAGCATTGAAACATTACTGAGTGCCACCGCCGTGGACAGACTTGATCCGCTAACGCGAAAATCAAACCTAGACAAGGAACTAACCTCTAAGGGGCTTTGTAATATGGTTCTCGGTTTAATTGGTGGTTTGCCGATTATTGCTGAGATGGTCCGAAGCAAAGCAAACGTAGAAAACGGAGCACAGAGCCAGCTTTCTAACTTAACTCACGGTGCTCTCATTATGGCGTTTGTAATTGGAGCTCCATCCATTCTTAACAATATACCGCTCGCGACGTTTGCAGCAGTTCTTATACCGGTGGGTTACGCACTGGCTCATCCCAGCCAATTCTTTGATACCGCTAGAATTGGACGGGAGCACTTCGCAGCATTTGTCGTCTCATTGGTCGTCACTTTAGGTACGGATTTACTAATCGGAGTGTTGGCAGGCGTAGCCGTTGAGATGCTTTGGAATATCTACAAAGGCGCTAACCCAATCGGCATTTTCTCGGTTAAAACTCAGACGGAAGAAACCCCACAAGGGGTGACTGTTTGCGTTCACTCACCGCTGACTTTTACTAATTTGCTCTCACTCAGTTCTAAAATTGACGCGCACGAAAGCGCAGAAAAACTTATACTCGATCTATCCTTGGCCAAAGTTGTTGACCATACGACTCATGAGCACCTTCAAAAGCTCCGTCGCGAAGCCAAGGTTCGCGGACGGTCTATTGAAATTCGTTACAGTGAAAAACACGTTCCATTTTCCGATCACCCATCAGCTGGTTTGGCGAAGGAATCACACACGCCAACGAGAATGTCTGGTCTTTCGTAATCTTTTTGCAGGGCCCCAGTTACGACACTACAGATTCACCTGCATCCCAAGCTCTACAACCCGATTTGGTGGAATTCCAAAGTAAGCCGTAGCGGTAACCGAATTGCGCGCCAGGAAGGAGAACAGAGTCTTCCGCCAACGCCACATGCGGTCCGGACCATCTGTCAAAAGAATATCTCGGCCTAAATAATAGGTCGTTTTCTTCTCGTCCGTAATGATTCCATACTGGGCTCTGGCAATGCGCATGATTCTACTGACTTTTGGCGCCTGCATAAATCCGTAGTGTGCAATGACCTCGTAAATGCCCTCCCCAAAGGAATGCACTTCCAATATGTCTTTGGTCGGCACGACCGGCACATCAGCCGTCACTATGGCAAGCAAGATCACTTGATCGTGAAGTACCTGATTGTGCTCCACATGGTGCAGCAGCGACGGCGGTGTCATCCTCGGGTTTGGCGTCATAAAAACGGCCGTACCCTTGACACGCTGAACCTCAATTTCTTGATCACTCAGACGCTTCACAAAATCTTTGATGGGATAAAATTTACTCTGAATGCGTTTGACGAGGGCAGCACGGCCTTTTTTCCAGGTTGTCATTGCCGTAAAAACTACCACTCCCATCACGATGGGAAACCATCCACCTTCTGCAATCTTGGGTAGATTTGCGCCAAAAAAAGGAATCTCGATCAACAAAAATAATGCCGTCATAAGGACGGCCTTCCAGAGAGGCCAATCCCACCGCCTTCTTGCCACTACGAAAAGTAAGCAGGACGTAATCATCATTGTGCCCATGACGGAAATTCCGTAGGCGCCGGCCAAAGCAGATGACGTCTTAAACAGGAACACCAGCAAAATACAAATGACCATCAGCAAATGATTGATCTCTGGTATGTAAATCTGACCTTTGGTCTCGCCAGAAGTATGTTTCACGGTCAAACGTGGGCAAAAACCCAACTGGATAGCTTGCTGGGCCAATGAGTAGCTCCCGGTGATTAACGCTTGCGATGCGATCACCGTTGCAATCGTCGCAATGATTACCAATGGATACAACGCCCAACCTGAAACCATGGAGTAAAAGGGATTCGAAATAACAGCCTCACCTTTTTCAAGGATCAAGGCGGCCTGGCCCAGGTAGTTAAGAATGAGTGCGGGCTTTACCAAGGGGAACCAAGCCATCCTAATGGCATTTCGCCCAAAGTGTCCCATATCTGCGTATAAAGCTTCCGCACCCGTGATTACGAGCACGACTGCACCGAGCACGAGAAAACCCTCCCACCCATGCCCAGCCAAAAGTTTGATTCCCCATACAGGATTAAATGCCGCAAATATACCAGGGTGCACCCAAATGTGAGGAATAGCTATAAGCGCAATCGTCACAAACCAAATTAGCATCGCCGGCGCGAAAAACTTGGCGATTTTTTCCGTGCCTCCGCTCTGAACGAGAAATAAAGCGATTAAAATAGCAATAGTGATAGGCACAACAAATGATGCGAGCCCAGGGGCTGCCACTTTCAAACCTTCCACAGCAGAAAGAACAGAAATCGCGGGGGTAATTGTCCCGTCTGCCGAGAATAATGCCGCCCCGACTAATCCCAATGAAATGATGACCGTTGTACTTAGCTTCTGAACGCCGCCTTGATTAAATCGTGGAGTGATCAAGGAGAGAAGAGCCATTGTCCCTCCTTCCCCATTATTGTCAGCTCGCATCACGCAAGCTATATGCTTGAAAGACACCACAAGCGTCATGGCCCAGATAATTAAACTGCAAATACCCAAAACATTAGCTTCATTAAGCTCCATGCCATGCTTGGGATCAAAACATTCTTTCACCGCGTAAAGCACTGATGTGCCAATATCTCCATAAACAACACCAAGAGAACCAAATGCCATCCAAAATACGCCTTGGCCACCGTGGTGTGGGTGATGCCCCACGCGATCCGGAGCATCCGTCATTTGGCTCAGCGCCTCGAACTTGCGATCTTGTCTCGATACGGAACTTGGCATAATAATTTAAAAGCCCCCTAAACCTTGGTGCGATTCCTTCAGACGCCGTGCTTTAATCCACGTATGCCAAGGGAAATACCAAAAAATAAGCCTAAAACCAAAGTCATGGCGGCTCCGGTTGGTATATCAAAATGATAAGACATTATGAGACCCAATGCACTCCCAACCATACCTGTACAAATTGATAGCACCATCATTGGCCCAAGCCTTCTAGCCAACATGCGGGCCGTGACCGTCGGTATAACAAGGTAGGCACTCACTAGTAAGACCCCGACGGCTCTGACGGCGGTCACAGTGACGATTGCGGTTAGAGCCATAAGTAAGTACTCATAAAATATAACTCTTAGTCCAGAGATTGCTGCCAGCTCTGAATAAAAACCTGCATAAGCTATTTTAGGACCCGCCCAAGCTAACAATAAAACAGCAAATGACGAGAGTCCCATTACCAACAAGACATCTGATGCTTGGACCGTGAGAATATCGCCAAAAAGAATGCTCTCCACATTCACAGCGACTCCTTGACCAGATGCCACATGAATTACCGCGACACCGGTGGCAAGCGAAACTGAAAAGAAGACACCGAGGGCAGCGTCCCCTTGTAACTTTGCCAGCCTACCAAGCCATCCAATACCCATCGCTAACAAAATAGCAAAGGGCA
>JBAXLR010000037.1:0-20164 GCA_037134655.1 bacterium
CTGGTTTAGCGGACCAAAGAAGTGCTACAAGGCCTGCTACGTGTGGACCTGCCATGGATGTTCCACTCCAGCCATACTCTGCGTAGCCGCCGCCGCGAACCGCTGAGCGTACGTTCACGCCAGGGGCCGTGACGTGTGGGCCGATTTTGTTGTCAAAGGTAGACGGGCCGCGGCTTGAGAAGCTAGCGATCGCGTCATTGCGGTGATCGTTTGCGCCGACACTCAGGATCAAGTCACTGTGAAACGCAGGGCCGTCTTTAATGGTGCTACAACCTGAGCCTTCGTTACCAGCAGAGACGACTACAAAAATACCAGCTGCACGCATGGCAGTGAGGATTCTTTCAAATTCTCCGCCGTCACAGCCCTCACTTCGTGGGCATCCCCAGCTGTTATTGATCACATGTGGTGCCATATCTGGGCGAGCATCACGGACTGCGTCGCCTTTTTGTGGCCATGGTGCAAGAAACCACTGAAAGCATTCAGTGTATTGTTCTGGTGTTCCGGTTCCGCCGTCCATATTGCGACAAGCCACCCATTTTGCACCGGGGGCAACGCCGATTTGGTTACCTGCATTGTCGTCTCCGACAATTGTACCGACGGTGTGAGTGCCGTGGTCGTGGTCATCACAAGGAGTTACCAGGTCATAGCCGCAGGACGATCCGCCGCCGACACTTTTGTGGACGGAGTCATGCCAGGCATAGGAGTGATCGGCTCTTGTGCCGTTCCAACCGCGGTAGTGAGATTTGAGGGCAGCATGATCCCAACGCACGCCAGTGTCTTGGCCGGCGACGGTGATGCCTTCGCCTTTGGTTTTAAATTCTTCCCAGACTCTGGTGGCACCAAATTTTACGATGTTGGCACCAGGGCCTTTTTCGGCTTCATTAGGTTCTTCAAATGACATCCACTGAGTGGACGGCAAAATGTTTTTGACGTTGGGGTTGCCACCGACGCGCAGGACGTCATCACGCTTAATGATTTCTTCAAATTGACCTTTGGTCACGTTATCCGCTGCAATCATGTTACTGACATAATAGGTGCGGTACTCAAGCTTTTGCTCGGTTAGCCAATTGGTTAGGTCTTTTTGCGAAGAGTTGGCAGTTTCGACTAGGCTTGAGAATACCTGAGTGCCTCTTTTTGCCCGGTCTTGATTCGTGTTGACGACCGACATATCAGCTTGGGCTTTCATGTAGATCAAGATGGTGTGGCCTGTGTTAGTCAGTTGGGATTTTTTGTATTGATCCAAAATCCATTGGCTCGCTTTTGAGCTATAGTCAGGCGCTGCAGCTAAAAGATTTGCAGAGATCATCAAAGATCCAGCCGTTAACATCAAGCCCATTGCTCTTTTCATGACAAACTCCTTAGTCGTTTTTATTCCAATTTTTACTTGATCTTGGTGTAACGCTCACAGGCAAGATCTGAATCATCAATTTCAAGCCGGAGTTCTTTGAGGATTTTTAAATCCTTCTCAGGCAGCGGGCACAAGACTCGGTACTTCGGGCAGGGGCTTTTCCACTCGATCTTGGCGAGTAGCTTTCTTAAGCCGCCTTCAGGGTCCGGGACCATGGTGACAGTAAATATAGATTCAACTTTTTTGCGGATAGATTCAATGCGCTTTTTTGACGTGGTCATTAATTGTTGCGAAGAGGCCAGTTGTCCTTCGCTGGTAGACATTTGCTCCCGGTAGAGCTTGATTTGGGAGGTCAGTAAATCGCGCTCATTTAGCAGGTCCGGTGCATATTCAGTCGACTGGATTTTTTGGTTCAGGGCTTTGAGTTTGGTGTCGTCTGAAGTGATTTGCTTTTTGGATTTGGCAATCGCCTCAGTCGCTAGCGCCACAGCATCCTCCGCCAAAGCTTTGTCAGCCAGGGCATTTGAATACTGGCCTGATATGGTTTTGCGGCAGCGTTCTCTAAAATTCGTGTCCAAATTATCCGCCGCCAGCGGTTTTGGGCCATAAAAAGCTGAAAATATGAGCAAAACGGCGTAAAACCTATCAAACACTGAAGAATCTCCTTGGATGGATGGGGCAAGTCTATTAAATTTCGTGCCCTAGTTCGAGTGAAAAATGGCAGAGGCAGGGTCCCCTAAGGGGCGGTTGCCACAATTATGATTGGTCTATTATTGGTCAACCCAAACTGAATGGTCTGTGATGCAGCGTAAAGAAAACTTTTTCTCTGATAATCCCGATATTGAGTTTCATTTTAATAATAAAACGGAATGGGACGTTCTCTTTGATCTGTCCATGCCAGATGATCGGCAAGCCCTTGGGGTATCTACAGCTGATGAATATAAAGCTGCTTTTAAAGCCGTTCTGGAGCAATTTGGCGAAGTGGTCGGCAGTAAGATTGTCGCCAACCAAGTAAAAGTCTCCAAGGAAGACCTAAAGTTAATTGACGGCGAGGTCCAGTATCCACCCGCCATCTCGGAAAGTGTCAATCTTCTGAAAGAACTTGGTGTGGCGAGCTTGGGCATCGCAAGCCGGTTCGGAGGTCTTGGTAATCCCATCATCGCGGAGTTACCTGCCGTCGAGTTTCTTTACCGCGCCTGTCCATCATCCTATACCAACATTACCTGGTTTGCTCCCATTGCCCGCGTCATTGATGAATACGGCTCAGAAGAGCAAAAACAAAGGGTCATCCCAAGGCTAGCCACTGGCGAGTGGAGTGGCAACATGGCCCTAACTGAGCCTGATGCCGGCTCAGATCTAAGTGCTTTGCGAACTTATGGTGAAAAGCAGGCTGACGGCTCGTGGCGGCTTTATGGTAGTAAAAGGTTTATCACCAATGGCTCAGGTGAAGTGTCCTTGGTACTAGCCAAAAACCAGAAAGGCGCCAAAGGTCTTGAACACCTAAATCTCTTTCTGTGTATGCGCAAAAAAGACGACGGCACGTCCAACTATTTAGTCACGAAGATTGAAGATAAAATTGGCCTCCATGGCTCTCCGACGTGTGAATTAAAGTTCGACGGATCACATGCAGAACTCGTTGGAGAAGACGGCAAGGGTTTTCAATACATGCTTCATCTCATGAATGAGGCTAGAGTGGGCGTAGCGTTTCAAGGTGTTGGTGTCATGGACGCGGTCCACCGCTTGGCCGTTGACTACACGAATCAACGGCAGGCGTGGGGAAGGCCTCTAGCGCACCACGAACTCATAGCCGAGAGACTTTTAGACTTAGAAGTCACCATGAAAGCCGCTAGGTCTTTGTGTTATCAGGCTGGAAATGCTCTTGCCGTCTATCAAACAGCTAGCCGTAAGCTTCGTGACGACAAAACGTTAACGCCGGAACTTCAGGAAAGAGTTTCAGACCTTAAAAAGAAATACGAACGCCGTCTTCGCAAGTGGACACCCTTAATTAAGTACTATGCGGGGGAGCAGGCCGTCCATAATGCCCGTCAGTGCGTTCAAATGCATGGTGGCTACGGCTTTACGACCGAGTACTTGCCCGAATGGTGGCTTCGCGAAAGTCTCATTATTCCAGTTTATGAAGGTACGAGTCAGATCCAAGCCTTGATGTGCCTTAAAGATACCATGAAGGATATTATCAGACGGCCAAGGGCGTTCATCGAAGCGACCCTTGACGCCAAGATTGGAAACTTCTCTAACTTCTCGAGTCGAAATCCTTTGCGCCGCAAACTCGCAAGACTAAAGCAGGAGTTCAACGCTTCCATGCTCAGTATCATGGTGCAGCTGATCAAGGCCAATTTGCGCCTAAGCTTTAATGAAATTAACCCCATGAATCTTCGCAAGATGCTGAAGATGATCGCAACTGATCTTGTGAAGTTTGAAAATTTACGACCAGCACTTTTACATGCCGAACGAATCACGGAGATGAAGGCTGCCATCAGTATGGCTGAAAGCCTCATCAATGACGTAAAAGTTGACTCGTCTCGCAATTGGATCGCCGAACGATGGCTCAACAAAGCGTTGCCCCGGGCGCAAATGCTACGATCAGAAGTCGAAATGCAGGAGCCGGTACTTGCACACCGCATGTCGGAAATTCCACCTGTAAAGCTAGGATGATTCGCCATGGGTCATAAAACCATCACTTGGCAAAATGAAACCGGGCGTAACGTATTTGCCCAAGCTTGGGTACCTGATGGTAGTCTGCGTGATGTGATTATCCTAATTCACGGCCTTGGTGAGCATTCCGGCAGGTATGAGGCTTGGGCCCAGAGATTCGTCAAAGAGAACATTGCGGTATATGCGCTGGACCTACATGGCCATGGTCGTACGACCGGTGGCAGGGGCCATACGGATGCTTTTGGCTATATGTATGATGACATTCAGCATCTATTGGCGACTGTGAGTTCAGATTATCCAGAAGCGAAGCTTCATCTTTATGGGCACAGTATGGGCGGAGCGGTCATTCTTGGCTTTGCAGCATTCAGGTCCCACAATGCCGATGTACCCCCTGTAGCCTCAATCGTGACAACAGGTACAGCCATTCGACCGGGCTTTGAACCGCCCGCATGGAAGTTAAAACTTGCTGCGTGGCTTGATAATATTGTTCCGTGGCTGGCCCTCGGTAACGAGCTGGATCCTAGTTGGCTATCATCGGATAAAAACATAGTCGCGGCGTACAACGCAGACCCTCTCGTGCACGACCGCATCTCGGTACGCTGGTATAACGAGTGGATGAGGACCGTTGAGGCCATAAGGCTCAACCCTAAGAAAATCAAATGCCCAGTCTTTATGATGCATGGCGCCGCCGACCGAGCCACCTCGCCAAAGGCGGCAGAAGAGATGGCGCGAGTAATTCATGCAAAATTTCAGAGCTGGCCAGGTGCTTTCCATGAGCTGCATCATGAACCGTGCAAAGATCAGGTGTTCTCGGCGATTGTCGCTTCGATTGAGAACAATTAAATCAAGCTAATGTGTGGACCAAATTTACTGATGGGACGATTGTCACTTTTTTTCATCTTAGTCGGTACGTTTGTCGGTGGGTTAGCTGGCTGTCGAACAACGGCTGATGTTGCGACAGTTGGGAATTCTTGTCGGCGATTTTTAGTCATACCGCCATTTTCTGAGCATCCGCGCATGTCGGACTATGTCGCTAACAGGTGGATCGGCAGCACTAAAGGTCATCTCACAGGTTGTGACAAAGTTGTCCCCTTCAACGACGGAAAAAAAGCACTGTCATTGATCAACGTTGATCACACGGTGCTTTTTGATGCGAAGTCCATAAAAGAAAAAAAACTACCAGTAGCAGCCGAGAAAACCAGCGCAACCGACGTCGTTCTTCTTGGTTTCAATCTGGAGGGCAGACGTTTGACCGTTAATCCCACAGTCCACAGCTTGAAAAGTACCAAAAAAAACAAAGACCCGTATTTTAAGCCGTTTGAGTTAAAGATCAGTTCATCGGAGCTCGACCAAGTCAAATCGGTGGGTGTTTTTTCAATTCTAGGTAACTTGCTTCCCAATTCCATCAGTCTAGGTTTTCACTCTAATGCTCTTACAAATAAAAATGTGAGTGAAGGCCGTCTTAAGGAAGTATCAGTACGAGAAAACTCTATTCTACCAAGCGTAGTTTCGGGGCTTGCTTTTGCCAATATTTCCCATCCAGCTGGGTTTGGAATGTTCGATTTGGAATCAAGATGGTTTGGTTCGCTGGGGTTTCATTTCTTGGATAATATTTATCGATACCAGCCTCTGGATGATGGTGGGCTACCAGTGGGAGATTCACTTGAGTATAAGTTAAAATTTTTCTCCGCCGCGCCTTTTTTGAACGGTGGCGTAAGTTTTTATTGGCCTCTCGGAACAACGTTCACGTCTCTGGGGTTTGGACCGGGTTTTTCCTCAGTGCGGGACACCTACGGTGACGATGATATTCATTTTTTTCTTGCGAGCTTTTTTCAGTTTGGACATAGGATTTTTTTGTCAGAGAGATTTTTTTTGCAGTTCGCCGTCGATATTTATAGCACAACAAGTGAACGACGATTTGTAGATAACGAGATCTTTAGTTCGGCTAATACGTCAGCTGCTTTTCTTGGGATAGGCTATTTCTCCCCGGAGGTGCGATCTTTTGTGCGAGAAAAATTATAAGCTTCCATTTGACCCATTAGGGTTAGTTTCTTTTTGACCATTTGTTTCAGGTTTGGTAGCTCAATGAATGGGTCATAATTCGTGGCCTTTGGAGGTTCTGGTGACTATTTTGAAATTATTTTCGCTGCTTTTTGCTCTCTCTTTCAGTTTATCTGCGGCCGCCGATGTTTGCCAAAAGATGTATATTCCCAACGGCTACGAGATGGGTTGCACAGCCGACGGCTGTGAGAAACACTATGTTCGCCAGGGGTTTCAGTTGGCCTGCAATCGTGCCGCCTGCCAGGTGATGCCCGTCCATCTAAACTACTATGTGGGCTGCACAGTTCACGGGTGTCAGCAGTACTATGTTCCTCCCGGGTCCGTACTGGGCTGCTCTGCGGAATCTTGTGTCGTCGCCGAGGCAAGCTCAGGCTACAAACTTGGCTGTACTGCTAATGGCTGCAAACAGTATTACGTGTCGCAAGGCTACCGTCTCGGTTGTACCGACAACGAATGTCGTTCGTACTATCTGCCGTCGGGCTATCAGTTGGGTTGCACGGCTGAGACGTGCATGACTGAATATGTTCCCATGAACTACGCTTTTGGCTGTAATCGGGAGTCTTGTCTGAAAGACTATGTGCCAAATGGCTACGAGTTTGACTGCAGCCCGCGCTGGTGAAGGGTAAAATCTAAAAAATTTAATACATACGGATACTTACAGGCCTAAAGTTCGGCCTTTTGCAAGCCGATACCCTCCCTAATGGATTTCGGGAGGATCGGGACCCGTGTCACTTTTTCCAGTTAAAAAAACTGCTGGATTCAGCCTTGTCGAGCTGATGGTCGTTGTCGGGATCATTGGAATTTTGGCAGCTATCGCTGTTCCGAAGTTGCAGATGTTTTCGGCGAAGGCGAAACGTGTTGAGGCACAGACGACACTTAAGAATATCCACACTTTGCAAACTGGATACTACACTGAGAATTCTAAGTTTGGGGCAGCGCCCGATATTGGTTACAGTGATGCAGGCTTGAAATATTATGAAGTAATCTTATCGGCAATGGCTAATGGCAGTATGTACAATGCGTCAGCTGATCTAAAAAATGGTGTTAGGCTTTGCCCCGGACAAACTCAAACAGGTTTCGCGAAGCTGGATCGATGGTATGTTGGCGAATGTCCTATTTCGAATTCATTGTGCGCCGGCATTGTGAGTCTTGTAAGTCCAACTAATCCAAATTTTTCCCTAAACGGTGTGCCACAGGCCACCGTCCCAGACCTATTGAATTCTTGCAACTAATTTCGCGTCTTAAAAAATTTCTATTTAGATTTTAATTAGTAATCTTCGGATTAAAGTATTTCGCTACATCCGGAATCGGATTACCAGCCATAATATCACTTAATAATTTTGCGGAACCGTGCGCCCAGCTAAATCCATGACCTGTAAAACCTGCGACCGTGTAAATGCGCGGGCTAGTGGTGGGGCCGATAAAAGGAAATCCTGTTTTAGATGCGGCCATGATGCCGGCCCAGCTAAACTCCCATTCAATCTTTTCTTTAATGTCATAGTGCTTGGCGACGAACTCCTGTAGCCCCATATCAACGGATGGATTTGGAATCACGTCGTAAGTGCCGATTTCGCCGTTTGGTACGTTGTTACGCCAGCCGCCAATAATCAGTCGATTGTCTTCAGATACCAGAGCGTACTCGTAGCCGTGATCAAAGCTATGTGGGAATTTTACTTTAAAATTATGCTTTAATGGCTTTGAAGTAATGATTTGACCCTTAAATGGGTCCACTAATTTGCGTTCTGCAAAGTATCGAGAGACTAGGGGTGAATAGGCATTGGTGGCCAGTACAACGGCGTCGAATTTATGAGAACCATACTGTGACGTTATTTCAACAAAGTCACCGTTCTCTTCCACCGAGCTGACTTTAACGCCCGAGAAATATCTGACGCCCCTGCGGGTGACGTCATCAATAAGCCCGTTTCTGAACTTAACCGGGTGAGCTTGGGCACTGCCTGGCTCAAACCTCGCACCGAAAACATTCTTGAACCCAAGGGCCTCTACTTCTGCCTTTGGAACGTAGGTGCTGTCAAAACCGTTACGGTTAAGAAGGGTAATCGATTCCTGAATCTCTTTGTCTTCACTGTCTTCAATCGCAATCACCAGGTAGCCGTCTTGACGGTAGTCAGCATCGAGATTAAGACGTTTTACGGTCTCTCTGACTTCGTGGCAGATCTCAATGGAATATCCCCAGATTTCTTTGGCCGTCGCTTCGCCGTGCAGAGCCGTCAGAGCCATCATGCTCTCGACGGTGCCGTAAAGAATGTGTCCACAGTTTCGGTAGGTGGCCGCCTTCTCTTGCTCAAAATCGATGATGGTGATGTCCTCAAAACCGCGGTCGAGGAGCCAGTATGCCGCACTCGCTCCAGCAAGCCCTGATCCGATGATGGCAATGCCGCCATCCTTTGGGGAGGCTTTAATTCCGTCCCGAGGTGGCACAGTCATCCAATATGAGGGGGTCCAATCGTTCATTTATCCACCATCTTGAGCCTTTGGAAAGCTTACTACACAAGGGTTTCAAGCGAATTAGAAGGCTTTTCTAGTTCGTAACCGCCTGAATTGTCAACACTTATAAAGGTGTGTTAAAATAAGCTCAATAAAACTGCGTTTTTTTCCGATACTGGGCGGCTTTAAGACCAATTTTTGAGTGACCTTTTAATGATCAAAGGGTGAGTCAATTGTGGAAGCTGGCGGCTACATTAGCTGGAATGAACTTAGAGGATGGTGTGACATGAAGCGTTATTTTGTCATTTTCGCTGTGCTGACGTCTTTACAGTCCTGTAAGTCTAGTCAGTTTACGGGCGGCTCAACTCGCTCCCCAGCACTTCCTCCCGTCCAAGTTCGTCAATTCGTTCAAGATACCCGGGAAGTCCGTCAAGTTCAGGTGAAGCAAGGTTCCTCGGGGGCGAACAACAACCAAGTTCACAATGTGACAGCCATGGGGATTGTCGATATCGTCGTCGTTGTCGATAACAGCGGCTCCATGAAAGAAGAACAAACAAACCTCTCATCGCGTATGTCGCCACTGTTGTCGGCAATTAGAGACTCAGATTGGCGCATGGTTGTCGTTAGTACCGACGCTAATAACGAATATTTCCGGGGCCCTATATCAAAATCTAATTTCAATGTGGACAACACTTTTGCCAACTATGTGATGAATGCCGGGGTCAATGGTAGTGGTCTTGAACGTCCGATTCTCAGGGCTGTAGATGCCTTGAGATGGCGTCCACTTTTTGGCGGCTCACGGCTACGGCAAAACTCCGCTGTGGCGGTCGTAATCTTGACGGATGAAGATATCTGCCACATTGATAATGACAAAGGCTATGGTTGTAGCGGTTTCAGTGATGCCAGTGGAACCTATCTCACCAATTACCTTTCAAGTATTCGCACCATTGGCACCGATGCCCGAGTTTACGGAATTTTCTGGCACCCAAGTCAGGCTCAGGCCCAGTGCACGACAGCTTTAAAACAAGCCAATATCATTGCCGAGGTGGTTCAGCAGACCGGCGGTACTTGGGGTTCTATTTGTGATGCGGATTACAGTGCGACTCTTAGCAAAATTTCCAATGACGTCGCGAAAATTTTAAAAGCAGACTTTGTTCTTAGCTCTCAGCCAGATCCTGGTACCTTCAAAATGACTGTGAACGGTCAGCCTTGGACGGACTACCAACTCTCCGGGCTGCAGGTGCGGTTTACGCGCAAGCCGCCGGTTGGTTCCGCCGTTCGTGTGGAATATCGCAGCGGAGCGTACGGGGTGGTGACCAATCGGTTTGATCTGCCCGAGTCGCCTGCTGGAGGTATGGTGACAGCAACCATTTCTGGCCAACCCGCCGGTAATGTCACTTATGATACCGCAACTGGCAAAGCAGTTTTTGCTCAGATGCCGCCAGACGGCAGTGCGATCCTGATGTCTTATAAGGTGGATTCTCCTTTGAAGACGATCTTTGAAATCGCTCCCAACGCTGACACCAGATTTTTGAAAGTTTTCGTTAATGGATCGTTGGTAGATCGCAGCAATTACACTTATAGTTCCACAGCGGGGACGATCACCTTTAAGGTGCCTCCACCAGAATCAGCCAACATCAAAGTCGAGTGGCGCGGTCGCGCGACGACGACCTAAACGCCTACTTTACTTTTGTCTTAATTCTTTCCGCTAATTCACGCGAGACGCCCTTGACCAAGGTCAGGGCGTCAACGTTTGCGTTGATGATGGCTTCGATGCTGCCAAAATGTTTTAGAAGCTCAGCTCTAATCTTGGGGCCGATTCCCTCAACGGTCTCAAGTAAAGACTTTTGACCAAGTCTACTACGCTTATTGCGATGTTTTGTGATGGCAAAACGGTGAGCCTCGTCTCGCACCTGCGTCATAATTCTGAATGCAGGAGATCCTGGAACCAGTGGTATGGGCGTGTCTTGGCCTGGTTTAAATACGCGTTCAAGAGAATGCTTCGGCGCAGAGCTCCTCTTAGTTGTCTTCTCAGTACGAGATTTTGCGAGCGAAACAATTTGCAAGGATAGCCCAGGGAATTCGGCGTAAGCTGACAAGGCACTCTCAAGTTGACCGCGGCCGCCGTCAATCACCAGAAGATCTGGCAGATCGTTGTCTCTGACCCCGCGCTCAAGGCGGCGTTTTACGACTTCACGAATGGATGCGAAGTCATCTGGGGTGTCTTGCACTGTTTCGATGTTATAAGTGCGGTAGAGGCTTTTTTCAGGATGTCCGTCGATGAAGCAAACATCGGACGCGACGATGGCTGTGCCCTGCAGGTTACTGATGTCAATACATTCAATTCGTCTTGGTGGAGCTTGCAACCCAAGGGTTTGCTGAAGAGCCTCGAGCGTGGAGCGTCGCCGGTCCATAGCGCGCACGGCCTCATCGTGGGCATACTGCGCGTTTTTTGCGGCAATGGCAGAAAGATCTGGCCAGGGGGCTCTTAAGTTTTTGAGCGGTCGAAGCTCAGACGTTTTTACGCCTTCAGTCTTAATGGCCATGGCAATATCTTCCGCGTTGGTCAGTTCTCGGTCGATAACAATTCTCGGTGGAACAAAACGGCCTTCGTAGTATTGCAGCAGAAAGTGCGGCAAAGTCTCTTCTGGATTTTCGATGCCACTGGCAGCGAACGTGAATGAATCTCCGCCCAGTAATTTTCCTCCGCGCACCATGGCCACATGAATAGCGATGACATCGCCAGATTCTACACAACTAATGACATCGCCATCGATATCTGGTGCAACCATCACAGATTGTTTTTCATTCAAAATGTCGATGGCTTTTATCTGATCGCGGTACGATGCGGCCAACTCAAACTGCTCGCGTTCAGAGGCAATGAACATCTTGCCTTCCAGGGTTTTTGCGACCTCATCATTTTTGCCATCAAGCAAGGCCATGGCATCTCTGAGCATGGACTTGTAGGCTTCCTTATCGACATTCAAAACGCAGGGGCCTAGACACATTCGCATGTGATAGTAGTTGCAAACTCGTTTGGCGTGTTGAAACTCCCAGGTGCTGCAGCGAATCAAGGGGAAAACGCGCTTGATAGCATCAAGGCTTGTTTTCAAACTTCCGGCTGCACTGAAGGGGCCAAAATACTCGGCTCTGTCGTCTTGCCGACGTCTTGAGATTTCAATCCGAGGCCAGTCGGCGGAGAAGTCAATTCTTATAAACGGATACTCTTTGTCATCCCGCAGAAGAATATTGAACGGAGGCTGATGGTGCTTTATCAGGGTGCGTTCGAGTAACAGGGCCTCAACCTCAGTTTTGACCAGCATGATTTCAAAGTCGTAGATCTCGCGAACAAGAGAGCGGGTCTTTGGCGAATGGTCTTTGCTGTCGGTGAAATAACTTGAGACTCTTGATTTTAGATCTTTAGCTTTACCCACATACAGCACTTGGCCCTTCGTGCTTTTCATGAAATAGACGCCAGGATTGCGTGGTAAGGCCGAAATTTTGGAGCGAATAGCAGGGTTCAAGTGTAAGCCTCTTTGTCGGCTGTTTGGTCGTCATCTGGTCCAAGTTGGCTCGCGTGTTTCAGTAAAAGATCCTTTAATGAGCGTATCTCATCGCGCAGCTCAGCAGCTTTTTCAAAATCAAGCTCAGCGGCCGCTTTTTGCATGGCTTTGCTTTTTTCGCGAATAGTTTTTTCGACGGTTGCCACATCATGCTTGGCGAGTAACGCCAAAGCTTTTTTGATCTCAGGTGATTCTAGGTCGTCGGTTTCTGTGGAAAGACCATAAACTTTTCGCAAATCCTCTGGAATGGTCTTGATGACAGTCGTTGGAGTGATGCCATGTTTAAGGTTGTGCTCCATTTGCAGTGTTCGCCGCCTTGCGGTTTCATCAAGGCACTGGCGCATTGAATCGGTGATGCGGTCCGCAAAAAATATGACTTTGCTGTCGGCATTACGCGCCGCTCTTCCAACAATTTGGATCAGCGAGCGGGCTGACCTGAGAAACCCTTCCTTGTCTGCGTCCATGACGGCGACAAGTTTTACTTCAGGCAGATCTAGTCCTTCTCGCAGTAAATTAATTCCGATCAGAATATCAAATACGCCTCGTCTGAGATCTCTCAGGATATCAATGCGTTCAAGGCTATCAATATCCGAGTGGAGCCAGCGCACTCGAAGGCCCATCTCTTGGTAGTACTTCGTTAGATCTTCAGCCATGCGTTTGGTTAGGGTTGTGACCAGAACGCGGCCGCCTTCGGCAATGGTTTGCCGCATATCACCGTAGAGTTGATCCACTTGACCGTTGATTGGCTTGATAACGATCTCGGGATCAAGCAGTCCCGTTGGCCTAATGATTTGCTGCGTGAAAGTTCTGCCGGTGGCATCAAGTTCGTAATTGCCGGGTGTAGCCGAAACATGGATGATTTGACCTGTGCGGGTCAAAAACTCATCGAAATTAAGTGGCCTGTTATCCAGTGCACTCGGCAAGCGAAAACCAAAATCAACCAGGACTTGTTTGCGGCTGCGATCACCGCGGTACATGCCGCCAATTTGCGGGACTGTAATGTGGCTCTCATCAATAAACGTGATGAAATCTTTTGGGAAGTAATCCAGCAGAGTAGGCGGCGGCTGGCCGGGGGACATCCCTGTGAGGTAGCGGCTGTAGTTCTCGATCCCCGGGCAAAATCCAAGATGCTCGAGCAGTTCAATGTCGTGCATGGTTCGCTGTTCAAGGCGCATGTATTCAACCATTTTTCCCATGGCGCGTAGCTCACGCAGGCGAACGCCCAGGTCTTCAAGAATTTCTTTAATAATCACCTTCATGTCGGTGCGATCAGTGACATAGTGACTATTGGGGTAGAGGGTCAGCTCTTTGACGGTTCGCACGGTGGCGCCTGAAATGGCGTCGACAAGGGAAACTCGTTCGATCTCGTCTCCAAAGAATTCCACGCGTAGCATTTCGTCTCGCTGATGGGCAGGGAAAATATCGATCACGTCACCTCGTGCCCTAAATGTGCCCCGAATAAGGTTCACGTCATTTCGACCGTACTGAATGTCAACCAGCCGACGCATGAATTTTTCCCGAGAGATGGTTTCGCCTGTTTTGATTGGAAGAACAAGTTTGGCGTAGCTCTGCGGTGAACCAAGGCCGTAAATGCAGCTAACACTTGCCACCACAATGGTGTCTCGTCTCTCAAACAGGGACATGGTGGCTTTGTGCCGCATTCGGTCGATGTCGTCATTGATGGCGCTGTCTTTGGCGATGTAGGTGTCAGTGCTCGGGACGTAAGCTTCAGGTTGAAAGTAGTCGTAGTAGCTAATGAAGTATTCGACGGCGTTGTCAGGAAAGAATTCTTTGAATTCCGAGAAAAGTTGGGCTGCCAGGGTTTTGTTGGGAGCCATAATTAGAGCGGGTCGACCAAGTTTGGCGATGATGTTGGCCATGGTGAATGTTTTACCACTTCCCGTCACGCCAAGGAGGACGGAGTGGCGTTCACCGGAGTTAGCCCTGTTCACTAATTCAGCAATAGCCTGCGGTTGATCTCCCTGTGGAGTCAGGCCAGAAGCGAGTTTGAAAGGGATTTCCTGGGTCATTTATCACCGGTGTATGGAGCGCAAAACAATCGTGGTCAGAGCCTTTATAGCCTGTTTAAAAACTAAGCACAAGTGCCCGTCATCGCTAACAAAAAGGCTTCATTGGCTCCGTGCTTTTATATTGTCGAGGCCGGACAAACACTTTATCATGTTAGCTCAAAGTTTTCGTCGTGAGATCGTTTGTTTATGTCGCTTCCCGATGTTGTGGTGGCGGCAGTTGGGGAGGCGAGAAACAGTGTCAAAATTTTTTAATGTTTTAATAGTCAGCTTATTTTTAGCGACATTCTTCACGCAGGCAACACCTGCGTATGCATGGTGGTTCTGGACGCCTGGCGACACAGTCGACAACGTCGGATATAAGCCTGAACAACCTATACCATTCAGCCATAAGCTGCACTCTGGTGACCGTAAAATTCCTTGTGAGTACTGTCACTCCAGCGCGCGCCGATCATTTTCATCCGGTGTCCCTTCCGGCAACACCTGCATGGGATGTCACAAGATTGTCCGTACTGACAAACCGGCAATCAAAAAATTAACTGAAGCTTACGAGAAAAATCAGCCGATCGAATGGGTGAAGGTGCACGATGTTCCTGATTTCGTTCGTTTCCCGCACAAACGTCACGTTCAGTCGAAAGACCAAGGTGGCGCTGGAATTCAATGCCAAGAGTGCCACGGTAAAGTCGAAGAGATGGAAGTGCTCGAGCAGGGTGCACCTCTCCAGATGGGTTGGTGTATTGGTTGTCATAAAGAGCGAAATGCGCCGCTTGATTGCTTGGCTTGCCACTATTGAGCGAAGTTTTGCCGCGGAAAACTGTCGAACGCTAAATTAGTTTGGTTCCTACAAAAAGAGGGTTGTTACAAGATGAGTCAAGACATCACAACAAATGACAAAGATACTCCAGTTCGCCTCACGCCAGTCACGTCCATTCCGGGCTATGAGATGACAGAGCGTGGACCGGAGGTATTCGCCCCGACTGACGGCCCCCTTGAGGCTCCGGTTAAAGAAATCGAAAAAGGCCCCCTTTATATGGCGGCCGAAGAAGTGCTACCCGCGGTTGATGAGGAAGCTGCCCATTTGACAGCGGGTGATGAAGCCCTTGCTTCGACAGCCGTAACTCGTCGTGATTTCTTGAAATTGTTTTCGGCAGCAGCTGTCGCAAGCTCCGCGGCCTGTGTTCGTCGGCCTTTAGAAAAGGTCGTGCCGTATGTTGATCAGCCGGTCGATCAGGGAATCGGAATTTCGACTTACTATGCGTCCACTTGCGGTGAGTGTGCGTCAGGTTGTGGTATCACGGTTAAGACCTCTTCAGGTTTACCCATTAAAATCGAAGGTAATGCGGAGCACCCTCTGAGTCAGGGATCTACTTGCGCAACAGGCCAAGCAAGCTTACAGGCTTTGTTCCATCCAGATCGCCGTTCAGCGCCAGGCTTCCAAGGAGCCAATGGACTTTCGACTTATGCTTGGAATGATATGTATGAGGTTCTTTCCCAGCGCCTAACCGGCAAGAAGGTTGCGATTTTCACCAATGGGTCCACGGGTTCTAGAAATGATTTTTATGGCGATGTGCTGAAAAAATTGGGTGGAAGTGAGAACGATCTTTATACCTACGAGTCCAATTCTCTTTACGAGTCAATCAGTGAAGCACATCAAATGACTTTTGGTGTGGAGTGTTTGCCGCGCCCGGATCTTCGTTTGGCAAAAGTGATCGTCGGTCTTGGGACAGATTTCCTTGATGTTGGAACCCATCCGGTATTCTTTGCTAAAAACTTTGCTGGGTTTCATACTCTGCGTGGTGCCGAACTTGGTAAGTTCATTCAATTTGAAAGCATGATGACCCAGACCGGTTCGAAGGCTGACGAACGTCACGCGATTCCTCCATCTGGTGAGATTGTCGCGGCATTGCTTTTGATGAAGTCGCTTGTAGAGAAAAATGCATCAGGACGGGCGAAAGATCAGGCGCAAAGAATTTTGGCCTCCAACCTCGATGTCGTTAATAGTGGGTATGAACTGCTGGGTGTCGGCAAAGACGTCTTTGATCATGTGGCAGAAGAGCTATTAAAGGGTCCATCGATTGTACTAGCCGGCAACACTGCTTTTGATGAGAACGCAACCATGTTGCAAGTCGCTGCCGCAATCATCAACGACATGATCGGAGCTTACGGCAAAACCTTATTCCTGGATCGTGGTTGGATGAGATCGCCAGTTCGCGCCGGTGATTTGGCACGCTTTATGACTAATGCCAGCAAATACGATGCCGTCTTCTTCATCGATACAAACCCGGTGTTCACTGTTCCGTCGTCCATGGGTTTTGAGGCTGTTTTGAAGTCCATCCCGATGGTCATCAGTATGCAGTCCACGCCTAATGAGATGGATAATTACGCCCATGTTATTTTGCCCACTACTCACGCCCTCGAGAGCTGGGGTGATGAGCATCCTGTCGCCGGTTTTTGGTCGGCAAGACAACCGGTCGTAAGGTCGGTCAAAGATGCTAGACAGGCTGAGGATATATTCCTTTGGATCCTGGCGGCGCAAAAGAAAAGTCTTCCTTATCAAGATTACCGCGCTTATCTCTTCGATAAATGGAAGTCTCTCATGGTCTTGGTCGACGTTAAGGGCGTTGACTTTGATACTTTTGTGAAAGCAGTCCTCAGGCGTGGTTTTGCAGGCAAGCTAGAAACTCGCCCTGCGCCATCAATTCGTGAGGTTGCAGGATCTTTCAAGATGTCGGCAGTTGCTACTGGCAAGGGCCTTCGTTTGTTGGCGCCGCTTGACCCGCGATTGGGTGATGGTCGTGGAGCCGACAAACCGATCTTGCAAGAGATTGGTGACGGCATGACGACGATTGCTTGGGATAGCTGGGTAGCCATGAATCCAAACACGGCAGCACAGATGGGCTTTAAGCGTAATGACGTTCTATTAATAGAGACAGACGCTGGCAGTCTCAAAGTTGCCCTTTATCCGTTGCCTGGACTGCATGTCAACGCCGTGGTGATCAACCGTGGAAATGGTCATGCAAAAGAATCTGGTATTGTGCAGGGAGGGGTTGGTGTTGACCCGTTAAAGCTCGCTGGTAAATCCACTGATCCGTTGACTAAAGCACCGGTCACTTCTGGACAAGAGGTGAAGATCAGCAAGACTGGCCAAATCTACCGTTTGGCAGCCATGCAGAAGAGTCATGACATCGGCAAGCGTATTGGCATCGTGAAGAAATACTCTGTCGAGAATGTGAAAGAACTTAAGCGTAACGTCAGTCTTGATGATGTGCCAGATCTCTATCCCAAGTTGAAAGAAGACGAGGCCGCCCAGTACCGCTGGGGTATGTCCATTGATCTCACAAAGTGCTCCGGTTGTGGTGCATGTATGGCCGCATGTGCCATCGAAAACAACGTTCCGCAGGTGGGTCGTGAGCAGATCTTGCTTGGTCGTGAGATGCACTGGATAAGGCTTGATCGTTATTTCGCCGGTGACATTGATAATCCTCAAGTCACGTTCCAACCCATGATGTGTCAGCAGTGTACTCACGCGCCATGCGAAGCTGTTTGCCCTGTAATCGCTACAAGTCACGATCCAGAAGGTATCAACTCCATGACGTATAACCGTTGTATCGGTACACGTTATTGCGCGAACGCCTGTCCTTACAAGGTGCGCCGCTTTAACTGGTGGACGCATAAATGGGGCGTCATGGGTGAAAGGCCACAGGACCGTATGCCAAGGGCATTGAATCCAGAGGTCACAGTCAGAACCCGCGGCGTAATGGAAAAATGTAATTTCTGTGCACAGCGAGTGCGTCAGGCTAAGTATGTGGCAAAAGAACAGGGCCGTCTTGTTCGTGACGGTGATCTAATGACCGCTTGCGCGCAAGTTTGTCCAAGTGATGCGATTACGTTTGGGAATCTCAAAGACCGCGGAAGCAAGGTAAGCCTTGAGAGAGCTGATGCTCGTTCTTACCTCGCTCTTGGCGGTGATCCCGATAAGCGCGAGTTTGGTTTGAAAACTCTGCCAAACGTCAGCTATATGGCAGTTGTTGCGCACCGCGAGCCATTGGGCACCGGCGCTGACGGCCATGGTGCTGGTCATGGCGAAGGCCATGGTGCTGGTCACGGTGAAGGCCAAGCGGCTGGACATGGTGAAGGCCAAGCGGCTGGACATGGAGATGCCCACGACCCTAAAGCAGTTGCCCCTGAAGCGTCCGCCCCTGCAGGCGTAGCACCCGCTGAATCACCCGCGCCAGCTCATCAGTGAGTTGATTTGCGGCTGTTAGAGTATTTTGATGTGCTTCAAATTGAACGTTTTCGTGGAGTGACCGTACATGAGTGAAATAAAGTGGGAAAAGTCGATTTCTGACGTGAATAACGAGATTCTCGTGAATCTCGAGAAGCCTCATAAAATGTTTTATGTGGCACTTGCGGTATCGGTCACGTGTCTATTGATTGCAGTCGGCATGGTGGCCTATCACACATCAGTCGGTCTTGGTGTGTGGCAAGGCTTTGCTCCGCCCAACTACTGGCTTGTTGATATCACCAACTTTGTCTTTTGGGTTGGTATTGGTCACGCTGGAACATTGATCTCTGCAATTCTCTTTTTGTTTCGTGCGCAGTGGCGAAACACCGTCAACCGGTCTGCAGAGGCGATGACCATCTTCGCCGTTATTTGTGCCGCCGTATTCCCACTGATTCATATGGGTCGGATGTACCTTGGAGCCTACTGGGCCCTCCCTCTGCCAAATACAAACAACCTTTGGGTGAACTTTCGCTCGCCACTATTCTGGGACGTTTGTGCAATCTCGACTTATTTTACGACCTCCCTCCTGTTCTGGTATTTGGGCCTCATCCCAGACCTTGGCTCTATTCGTGACCGGGTGACAGGTGTGCGCAAAGTGGTTTACGGCCTACTTTCGTTCGGTTGGAGAGGAACGGCGCGACAATGGCATCACTATGAGACGGGTTACGGCTTTTTGGCAGCTCTTGCTACGCCGCTCGTGCTCTCAGTACACTCCATCGTATCCTGGGACTTCGCCATGTCGATCCAACCGGGTTGGCATACAACGATCTTTCCACCATACTTTGTAGCGGGAGCGATCTTGTCTGGTTGTGCCATGGTCTATACCCTTCTTTTGCCGATCCGCTGGATGTTTGGCCTTGAGAAGTTTATTCGAGACGATCACCTTGAGGCTTGTATCAAGCTGACTCTTTTAACTTCGACCATCGTATTCTACGCATACGGTGTGGAGTTCTTCGTAGCGTGGTACTCAGGCAATCCTTACGAGTGGGCAATTTTCGAGAAGAGGGCAGTTGGTCCATATGCGTTCTATTTCTGGACCATGGTGTTCTGTAACTGTATTTTCCCACTGCTTTGGTGGTCCAAATCAATGCGTTACAACAAGACCGTATCTTATGTTGTTTGCGTGTTGATCAACGTTGGCATGTGGTTTGAACGTTACAACATCATTCTCTCTTCTCTGATTGAGGACTTCTTGCCGGGCTCATGGGGACACACAGAACCTGGACTTTGGGAAATTGGACTGACTATTGGTAGCTTTGGACTATTCAACACGTTCTTTCTGCTCTTCTGTAAGTTTTTCCCCATTGTGTCGCTATCAGAGATCAAGCTCATCATGCCTAAGCCTGTAAGTGGGCACGGTAAGGGAGGACACTAAGTCATGAGTCAGAAGCAAGGAATTTTAGCTCTTTTTAAGCATCTTGATACGGTTTGTCATGCTGTTGAAAAGGTGAAAGGGCGTCAGGAGTTTAAAGATCATGAAGTATTCAGCCCGACCTCTTATCACGAGATCGAGCACTCTTGCGGTTATCCGCCAAGCCCGGTCCGTTGGTTTACATTCGTGGGTGCCATGACTGGCACGTTCACTGGTTTTGCGTTGCCGCTATTATGTGACTGGGATTGGCCCATAGTGGTTGGTGGGAAGATGGCAGGTATTTACTCCCTTCCTGCATATGTAATCTTGGGTTTTGAATTCACGATTCTGTTTGGTGCGATCGCGACCGTCTTAGGTGTTCTGGTCATGTGTCGATTGCCCAATCCAAAA
>JBAXLR010000038.1:0-20112 GCA_037134655.1 bacterium
CAGTTCCAGTAATCGTGTAGCTAAAAGTTCCGACGCCAGAATTCTGATAGCCTGACTTCACCGCAATCGCCTTGATCGTCTGACTTACTTGCACCAGAAAGGGTGACGAATAAACTATTGATGATGTGCTTGGGGGCGAATTGTCTGTTGTGTAGTAAATTGTAGCGCCCGATGTCCCGCTACTTAACGAAACTGACTGTGCGGACGTATACGTGCCAGCCGCAGGAGAGGCTGCAGGAGCCCCAGCCACCGGCAATGGAATATTAATCGTGTATGCGGCTTCAATAACACTGGAGTTTGAAAAAGCAGCTTTAATAGCAATCGCCTTAATCGTCATGCTAGATCCGACGCTGATGGCACCGGCATAAAGAGTCGAAGAAGCTGATGGAACATCGCCATTGGTCGTATAGTAAATCAAAGCACCTGATGTGGCGCTCGAAAGAGTCACTGATTGCGCTGACGTATAAGTTCCACTGGTCACGCTAAACGTAGGTGCAGATGCCTGGCCATTAATCGTGTACTGCGCACTGCTAGCCTGTGAATCGGCCCAACCCTCCAAGACTGCAAATGCTTTAACAGTCTGACTCGAAGACACGGTAATAGCGCCAGAATATAAGCTCGATGAACGCGACGGCACATCACCGTTAGTCGTATAGTAAATTGAAGCTCCAGGAGTTGCAGAGCTAAGGGTCACTGACTGAGCAGGACCGTAGCCCCCAGTAGAAACTGAAAAAGACGGCGCCTGCACAGTTCCAGTAATCGTGTAGCTAAAAGTTCCGACGCCAGAATTCTGATAGCCTGATTTTACAGCTATCGCCTTGATGGTCTGACTAACCTGCACCAGAATCGGAGCCGAGTAAACAGATGATGACGTGGTTGGAACCGAGTCATTGGTGGTATAGTAAATCGTTGCGCCTGCAGTAGCACTACTGAATGTCACGGTCTTAGACGTGGTATAAGTCCCGGCAGCCTGGGAGGCCGAAGGAGTCGCGGCCAGCGGGAGTGGGATATTGAGTGTGTATTCCCCCATACTCACATTAGAGTTCGAATAACCACTTTTTACTGCAATCACTTTAATCGTCATGCTAGATCCGACGCTGATTGCACCTGAGTAGAGAGTGGATGATGCGGATGGTGTATTGCCGTTGGTCGTGTAATAGATCAAAGCACCCGAGGTAGCGGTAGACAGCGTCAACGATTGCTGTGATGTGTAAGTACCACTAGCAATACTGAGTGCTGGAGCAGCCACCTGGCCATTAATCGTGTACTGCGCGCTGCTAACCTGTGAATCGGCCCAACCGTCCAAGACCGCAAATACTTTCAACGTTTGACTGGAAGACACTGTGATAGCGCCGGAATACAGGGTCGATGAACGAGTTGGAGTATCACCATTGGTCGTATAATAGATGATAGCGCCAGGGGTCGCAGAACTTAAAGTCACCGACTGGGCTGGGCCGTAACCACCAGCGGCAATAGAAAATGATGCCGCCTGCACCGTACCGGTAATTGCATAGGAAAAAGTCCCCACATTTGAATTCTGGTAGCCGGACTTCACCGCAATCGCCTTGATCGTCTGACTAACTTGCACCAAAAAAGGCGAAACATAAAGTGACGAAGACGCGCTTGGTGTGGAGCCGTCAGTCGTATAGTAAATTGTCGCGCCAGAAGTGCTACTTTTTAGAGTTATGGCCTGAGCAGCCGTATAAATGCCATTTACAAGCAACGATTCCGGAGTCGATGCTACCGGTAGGGTTCGCTCTCCACCCTTAGGAATTGAAGCACCCGGAGAATTGGGGAACGGAGTTGGTGGCGTGTAATCCGAAGCAGCGCATGCGGATGGGTTTGAAATACACTCATTGAATTTGACAGTAAAGTTTTGTGCAACCTGTTGTTCTGCGATTAATGCATTCGACAAGTTGGCGGCACCTCGAAACGCATCGGCTTCGAATCTGTAGGCCTCCTCAACCGGTTTTATGGACTGGGGGACTATTGATTTGATCGCTTCATACGCAACATCCTGAGTGGCAGCTGTCGCACCACCAAGGTCATGATCAACCCGATGAGCTAGGACACCTGGAGGTATTAATTCAGCACCAACTCCAAACAAAGTAGAGTAGGTAGTCTCAGAAATTTTACTTGCAATACTAGCTACAGATAAACCTGATGATTGCAAGCTTGAGAATCGTTCGTTTGATTTGTTCACCAAACTTTCCGCGACAGAGCTCAAATCAATCGGTGCGCCTAAGTTTTGCGACTTCTGTTCATCAACAGTTCGGCGAACACTCTGCGCCACCTTGACCAGGTCTGCCACCGACAGACTTTGGTTCGATAATGCAGCTAATGCGGATTGCTCACCAGCTGCTGCATTTATACGAATACGATCGGCAATCGCACTTGCCATAGTTGAGGTTTTATCGAAATGTACACTAGCTGTCGTCAGACCTGTTGGCGGAGGGAGTACCGCCTTAAACTTCCTTGAATCAACTCGGCGCAAGACTTCAAGGATCAGATAACGTTTAGGCGCCTTGAACTTCACTGAAAACGAGCTCGAGGCTAACGATTCCTCGTGCACTAACGGTTCTTGGCCTTGTGAATTAACAGCATGAACGGTGATCTGATAACCGGTCGCTGCGGAAAGACTGAGTGTTCCGCTGACTTCACTGGGTGATCCTTCGTATAAATAACCGGGGTCTTCCTCGCTAACAGAACCAATGAGCTCCAACTCAACCTCATCAACCGTCTCACCGCCGCCAGCACCACCACCGCCGCTTTGGTTTTGACTTGTCACGGATGACTTCTGACATGAATAAAGGTGCGCCACTAGGGGCAATAAAACCATTAGCTTCGCTAGCTTAGAAAAAAACATGGAGAACACCCCTCTCAGGTCTAAATAAAAATACTATCGGCGTCTAAAGGTTAAACATTTAGACCTTTGAAAAATTTATATAAGTCACTGATTTAAAAAGAATATACTAGGATTTCAAACGCTTGCCGCCCGAACTGAATGGCGGGTGCTAAAGTTGCCCGTTTTGCCCATTTCTTGTCCAAGGGGTCAGCGACTGACCACTTGACAGAAAACAAGTGCACTGCTAAAAGTCTGCGCTCTATCTTTCTTTAAGATTTGAGCTTTTTGGCCTTTTCGAGAAGATGCTACTTGCCGTATTGTGGCAAGTCCAAGATAGAAAAACTCTTTAGATTTTTGAGGTTTTAAGTGGCAAATCACAAGTCAGCAACAAAACGCGCTAGGGCCGCCCTTGTTAAAAGGGACAGAAATAGTCAGTATCTTTCAAGTGTCAAAACAACAGTCAAAAGACTGCGTTTTGCTATTGCAGGCTTGAAAGCTGGCACCGACAAGGACGCCCAAAAAGTTGAGGCACTTCTTCGCAAAGCACAAGAGATGCTTATGAAGGCCGCAAGCCGCGGAGTAATGCACAAGAAAGCCGCGAGTCGTAAGGTTAGCCGCCTGACTCAAGCGACGAAAGACGCTACCGGTCGTTCAAAAAAATAAGCTCTGACAGTCAGAAAGAAAAGTGTTTAAAGCCACCCCTGGTTAAACTAGTGGTGGCTTTCTAGTTTTTCAATCGCACGTGATAGATTTGGATGATCTCCGATGTTTTCGCGAATGTACTTAAGCACACCGATCGATTGTTCATTCTCTGCATTTTCAAGACACGCTTGAACAATCAAACTAAGTGAGGTTGACTCAAGTCCGCCCACTGAAACAGCTTTATGCAGCCAATAAACTGATTCATTAAACATTTGCAGCCGACGGTAAACAAGGCCAACCCCCACCAAACTCTGGTAGTCATTAGGATCAACGGCTAGCGCACGCTTGAAAAACCGCATAGCGTCCTCGTGACTATGTCCTTGCCAGGCCAAGTAGCCGAGCCCACGAAGTGCATGATGATTCTTGAGATTTTGTTTCAGCGCGTCTTCAAAAGCCTTGGCAGCTTCTTCATTGCGAGATAAGGCCATCAATGCGTCGCCACGAATACGCAAAATCTCTGAGTATAATCGAGCCTCATTTTCCGCCGAAAAATCCCGCATTTCCTCACAGCGCATAAGAACTTCATTTGCATCCTTAAACGAAATTGGTATCTGATATTGCTTCACAAAAGATAAAAGCCCCTGCCGTCGCAGTCGACGCTCGTTACGTCCCCCCACCTCTTCAATTACAGCTAAAACTACCGTTGTCGCCTCTGATAGAGCCAACGTTTGCGTCGCCACTCGAGCTCTTTCGGCTCTTTGATCAGCCGATTCTCGACCATCATTGATCTTTTTGACTAAAGCCTCACTCAAATGAATTGGCGTGAAGTCGTCAATTTTTCGAACCAGATGACCTGATAAAACGTCATCTGAAATTGATCCGCTTGGCAGTACAAATCGCGCCCCAGAGTATGCAGCTGAGATAACATGCCAAGGAAGCGACGGAATTCCCTCCGCGGAACCTCGGCCTTCAATCATGACGTCAACTGCACACAATAAATCACGCAGAAAAGGCGTCGGGTCTTGAGACAAGAACAGGGTTTGACTGCCCAAACCCATATCCGCAATCTCATACTTTATTTTCTCAGATTGAGCGCCGTTGCCACAAATCAGCAGTCTGACCTGCGCACGCTTATCTTGATCTAACTTGTTCAGAGCAAGCCTTAGACCGCGTCCTAAAACTAAAGCTGGTTCAATCTGATTCAAGTCCCCCTTGAATCCTAAAACGATCGCATCGGCAGGAATCTTTGTATATTTCCGAAACTTTTGTGAGCGAGCCTCCGAGAACTCGAATAAACTTGCATCTGTCGCGGGAACCAGACTACGTATTTTCTGAGAGTCGACCCCCTCTAGCTCAAGTAGCTTCGCCGCTCGCGAAGAGGTGGCAAGAAACATGGAAGCGTTTGCGTGAATATCATGCTGTACAGCACGAATATTCTGAAACTTCTCGTAAATAAATGGCTCATACTCGTGAACCATAGCAACAAATGGGATTCCAAGCTTGCGTGCAATTCTAAGCGCCTGAAACGAGTATAGCCGACTGGATTCGACGCCAATAATCAAATCTGCCCCACGCAGATGAGAATCAAGGTCACGAAAAAATCCTGGCATATCCGCTATAACTGGAAATTCCACAACTGGCAGGCAGGTATTAAAGATCTCTTCTCCATCAAACTTCTGTGTTAATAATTCTACATCATGGTGTTGAGCAATAGACTCCCAGAGACTAATCATCGCCTGCTCTCTGAGGTGACCAACCACAATCTTGATTTTCAATCGATGCGACATTTTGAAATCCTAATGCGAGAGTTTTTCAGCCTGACTAAGTGATATGGTGGTTTTAACATCTGACAAAGCAAATACAGTCTCGCTAGATGCGCCATGCTTGACAGCAACCCCAATCAAAATTGATTTGGATTCAAGGCGCGACTTAGCTTCAACCGAGACGTCAAATTGACGCGTTTCTCCCGGCATTAGACTGCCAACGGTAATCTCCGGCTCAGCGATGGTCACTTGTTTACCCCCAAGGTTACTGCACATTATTTTCAGATTTTTAAGGGTTTTTGCCCCTTTGTTGGCAAGTGAAACTGTTACGACACCCCGCTCATCGGCCTCTAAAATGTTTGGATAGCGGCTACCAGCACCATCGCGAAATGAAACATCCGCCAGAACTGACGTTGGCTCACGTTCGGCAATATTGACCAGAAATTCATCTTGCGACTCAGGCAGCGCTTGAGCGTCAATGGCTACGCCGGCAGTAACATACCGCATTCCTGCCACCGCGCTGGATGGGATTTGTAGCTTAAGGGTACCTTCGCGTGTTTCTTGCGCGGCTATGTGTCCAATTAAGAATTCTTTCGTCTCGAGCCCAGAGACAGGTGACTGAATAAATACGGAGATATTTTCGATAGCAGATCCAGTGGCATTGCGGATACGCCAGGGAACGTCAAGGCTTACGCCAGCAGCAGCCGTCAAGCCACCTTCGGGCGCCAAAATTTCAAGCTTGACACCAGAGGAGGACAGAACCCGCTGTATTTCTGGACGCCAGCGAACGTTATGTCTCGACTGCAGCCAGGTGATTGCTTCGCGAGAGAGAGGCGCCATGATTTCTTGAACGCTCTCTTTAGTTAGCGCCATCCAATGGGCAGATCTTCGCGCGCTTTCCGGCATTCGCATGCCGTAGGTATTGGCTAGCTTTGCGAAGACACCCATAGCGACATCCATGGAAGGATCGCCCTGTGCCGGTCCAGCTTTTTCGGGCTGAGACTGGGGTGCAAGGTAATAGCCCTTGATAAATGGTGTCGTCGCATTGACGTATCCGCCTGAGCTCACCGTGAGATGGTTGGGCAGAAATTGTTCATTACGATAGCGATACGGACCAAATAGATTTGCATTATCAGAACTCTTCATAACAGGCTGAATCCAAACGTCTGGGGTAATCCCGACATTTTGGATACTCTTGTCTGCAGGTGTATAGTAGCGGGCAATTGTCAACTTCAAGGCTCTCTGGTCAGGCAACTCAAACACGGTTTGTACTGATCCTTTGCCGAAGCTTGGCTGTCCGATAACAATTGCTCTCCCATTATCCTGCAAAGCACCAGCGACGATCTCACTTGCAGATGCGCTATCTTCATTCATCAAAACAACCATGGGATAGTCTGCCTCGTCGTGGAGTTGATTTGCGGTTTCAACCTCCTCGCGACGACCGCGCGTTGTCACGACAACACCCTTTTCAAGAAAAATATCACTCACATGAACGGCTTGATCAAGAAGACCACCGGGATTACCCCTAAGATCTAAAACGAGACCACTTATGTGGTACTTTTGGCGAAACCGCCGTATGTGTTCCCGTATTTCTTTTGTTGTCCTCGACGCAAAGTTCTCGACAGATAGCTGAAGTATATGAAGATTTTTCTTGTGGTGCTCTGTGGACTCGACGGAGTCAACAGCTATTAATTCTCTTTCAAGGTTCAATTTTTTTGGTGACCAATCGCCAGCTCTCAGCATCAATAACTCAGCGCGAGTGCCCGGAGCGCCGCGCATATGATTCACTAGTCTATCCAGACCTAATCCAAAAGTTGATTGCCCATCGATGGCGATAATTTTATCGTCTGGCTTGACACCAACGCGAATTGCCGGACTGCGTGGCAGTGGCTTCAGAACTGTAAGAACATGATCACGCACTCCGACTAAGACTCCAAGCCCCCCAAAAGATCCCTCGGTACCTTGCCTTAATTCTTGGTAGGATTCAGAAGAGAGAAGTGAAGAATGCGCATCCAAAGAACTCAGTAATGCATTGAGTACAATTGCAAACGGCTCGCGCTCGGATCCGAGCATCAAGTTCTCTCCCGAGCCCATCAGCATTCCGATATTTATACGCTCACAAAACCCGACGATACTTCTAAGACGACCCATCAAATCGTCATAGCTCAGCTCTTCTGATTTGCTGAAAGTAATTGTTTCGGATTCCGCGACCAGCGCGTAATTGTCCAGACCATCGTAAAACTTGAGATCAGGAACGGCATACGCCAATGATCTCATAGTCCCAATAATCAATTTTTCGCCGTTCACTCGATTGGAATCAACATAGTAAGTCTGAACAAGGTTAACAATTGAATCCATGAGTAATGAAGAGTCTAAGGTCGTTTGCTCGCTATCAACAGACGCCTCCGATGCTTGAGTCATCTTTCGCTTGGCTTGAAGGCGCAAATCGGTTGGCGACATCATAACAAAAAGAGTCAGCGCAAAGGCTGCAATTGCGAGTGGGGGTTGTCCCCCAAAATGGTGAGCGCGCCGGCTCGGACGGGTCATAATATAGATACCTCTGATGGTCTATTCAGGGGTATCGGCCAAATCTGCCCACCCTTGATGTTGAGGCCGACTTCGCTTCAATTTGAGAGCTTAGCGCTATTTTTAAGAGCTTATAATTATTGGGAAATTCATGTTTTTTTGTGATTTCATGAATTAGCCCCTCAATATTTTTGGGTCTTTTCCGATGCAATCAATATCGGAGTTGGAGGCAACGGATTTGCCTGCAAGAAAGGCTCGAAGATGACGAATTACCAAAAATTTCGGACTACCCTATGTTTAGGGCTTTGCGGCGTTTTTCTGACGCTGGCTCATGGTACTGCTTTGGCTGCTACCCACGAAAAGATCTCGACATCGTCACTTCGTCAAATAGAAGAAGAAATTTTTGAGGCCGACTTAGATAGCTTGGCTGCTCTAGAAATACGTATCGCAAAGATTCTCCAAAGCGACACTGAAAATCCATCTGGAACCTATTTAATGTCAGTGCTGCTCCTTAAGATGTTCACTCTCGACCCCGGCTCCTATGCACTCATTCGGCAAAGTACTGAACTTGCGGCGCAAACGTATGAACTTGACCGAAAGAGTGATCTCGCCATCGCAGCGCTGGCTGGAATTCTCGAGACCTCTGGTGAATCCAGTCGCGGACTAGACTTGATCCGAGACGCAGGTAAACGAGGCATTAAAATCGGCTGGCGGGCAAACTTGGCAAAAGCCCGTCTCATGTTTGACGGAAGAAACGGCTCCGCTGTTCTTAGCGTTCTGGAAGATGTAATTAAGGAACCAGATTATTCTGCCACTTTGGTCGCTCCCACCTTAATAGCTACCCTTACCTCAACTTATCAAGGAGAAGAACAGATTCGGCAGTTGGTGAATTGGAGGAAGAAATGCGCCTCTCTGAGTATGGACCTAGCGATCGCAAACGCGAATGCCCTCGCCATGAATTATGATGATGCTTTTAAAGAGTATGCAAAGATCATTGAGCGGCACCCGACAAACAGCGAAGCTCTGATCAGCAAAGGTATCATTGCTCTATCTCACAAGAAAGATGGCACGCTTGCTATTAAGCTTTTCCAGCAGGCGATTCAACACACTAAAAATGATTCCGACAAAATTGCAGCCGAGACGCATTTGGCACTAGCACTGATTGGTCAGAAGAACAGCTCTGATCGTGCCATCAAGGCTTCCGTACAGGCGATTGCAGATGCCGGTGATCGTGAAGCAGTATTGATGACTATATTGACGTCATTCCGCAAAAATCAAGGGCTCAAACCGACCCTTTCCCTTCTCGATGTGCTACACGAACGAGTTCCGGCGCTGCACTTGGCTCACGCATTGAAAGCAGAACTTCTCAGCGAACAACTTGGACGTCACAAGGAGGCTACTCGTGGCTTCACTAATGCGATCACTCTCGAACCAGGCCGCAGCGAATACTACAATGGTCGCGGACTTGCTTGGATGGGGCTTTCTGATTTAGAAGCAGCGCTCTCTGACTTTGAGGCCGCGGTCGCTACAAACCCCTCTGATGCCTCCGCTCGCTACAATATTGCCTGCGCACAGGCTAGGCTTGGCATGAAAGCGGCCGCCATTGAGTCCTTGGCTAAAGCTCTAGATCTTGACGAAAGACTACTATCTCACGCACAAACAGATAAAGATTTGCTATCGCTGCATGGCGAGCCCGATTTTATAGCGCTACTGCGCAGCGAACCAAAAATATTTAGCGTGGCCCACTAAGTTTTCGTGGATATATAAGATGCTTGCTGACCAGCTCGATATAGCGATCAATGCCATCGTGCCAAAACGGGTCGGCGATTGAGAAATCTTTTGCCTGAAACTTCTGATCGGTTTTTTGAGAACCAAAGATAAGCTTAATAGGCAAAGTCACAAAGTCATACTCATAGGGCGGATCCTTCCAGGCAAAATCAGGGCCGCCCAGCTCAACACAAGCTCTCAAAAGCGCAATAGAAAGGTCAAGGCTCCGTACTTTTTTTGGGTCTTGAACATGAATTTGAACACCGTGACAAGTTTTACCCGCCCACTTTTGTGAGGTTGGTTCAAACTGCGCCTCGCGCAAATGGATTCCAGGCGCACTACCTCCAAGAATTTTTAGCGTCTTTTCCTTAAAATCTGCAGATGATTTCAGGTAAGGTGCACCAATGAACTGAAACGGTAGTCCAGTGCCACGACCTTCGGACACGTTTGTGCCTTCAAAGATAACTGTGCCTGGGTAGACGTAAACTGGCTCTTCGGTCGGCAGGTTCGGAGATGTTAAAACCCACGGTCTATCGAGCTCCCGCCAATAACTCTTAGGATCCCAGTTTTTTAATCTAACGACCTCAAGTTCACAGCCAATGAATGAGTTGAAAAATTGCGCGGCTTCCCCCGCAGTCAGGGCATGACGCATTGGTATTGGATATTCACCAACAAACGAGGTGCTATCTGCATCCAAAACTCGACCCTCACAGATTTCCCCACCCAGGGGATTTGGACGATCCAAAATGACGATTTTTTTCTTATACTTTTTTGCTGCTCTCATGCACGCAGCGATCGTAGCTTTCCATGTATAAATTCGACAGCCGACAATTTGCAAATCTATGATCAGGGTGTCTAGTCTTGCAAACATCTCTTCCGTCGGCTCACGGGTCTCGGAGTAAAGACTATAAAGCGGCACACCGTAAACAGGGTGCGTGACATGTCCACTTTCAATCATATTGTCCTGTTTGGTGCCGTAAAAGCCGTGCTGAGGACCGAATAGAGCGACTAGACGCGGACCAAGAGCCTTGGTCAGTACCTCCCATGCCGGCGCCATTGCGCGCGTAACAGACGCCTGATTACACAGAAGTCCACAACGTCCCCAGCCACTGGCTACAACCGACTCCGCCTCAACAACCTCAAGCCCTACTAAACATCGATTAGACACGTATGCCTCTGCCTATAAACCGAGACGCTGCCCGATACGAGCAACCAGATGAGTTAGACAATCATCCACGGATTTTCCGCTGACTGACTCGACAAAACTGTTACGGTCGGTGGAGTGCTCCCCATGCCCGGTAAAGGTCCCGTCAATAAACTCATCGATTTCGAGCTGATAGGTCACGCCTTTGATCATGTAAGTGAAATTGTGGACTTTGAATAATTTACCTCCAGAATGGAGTTTAATATCTTTCCAAGACATGCCGCCGCTCTCCCAAAGAAAACACATAATTTTGACTATTCCCCCATCCAAAGACAGAGGCCCTTCTATTCTACGGCAAAGCCGGTCACCCAGTCTAGAAAACCCCCTTGAATTAATAACTTAATACTAGAATCGGCCTAAGTGATTGCCATCTTTGATCGAGCTTTGCTAAAATGGTAACTGAGGTCCGTTGATCTCATAGGCTAAATGTCTAGGAAAGGAGGTGGTGTTGTGGGTTGTTGTAAACAGAACCCTAGTAGCATGGAGGTGCGTGTCTCTTAGTTGAGGCAGCATTTTGCAGCTACCAACCGGCTCCCCTCCTTTCACAATCGGGTTTTTGATGGGGATGCCGGTTGCTTATTTTAGCCCATTCTAGCCCTGTGCAAATCTCCTACACTGTCTAAACATCCCCCTGTTTTAGCCCTTACCCGCGGCCAGATTAAGTATCTGAATTTATTATATTTTTTTTAAATATTCTCCCATTATCCATTGGCACCAACCTTGCAGGTTTAAAGGCAAAGGCACCGACCTGCTGGAAGTTTGGGAGAAGGACCCATTAAATCATGGAATTAACCCGTTTTAGATATTTGCTAACCACAGCAAGCCTAGCATTTTGGCTCCTGACACCGGCCGTGTTTGGAAAGGATGCCTTCGGTCTAGACGCCTATAAAATTCGTGCGGAATTACTTACTAAGCCAGAAAAACCTTACACCACCAAGTTTGGCAACTCCATTAACGTGTATGCTGTAAGTCCCGCTCAACCAACAAAAGTAAAAAATCAGCACGTTCGATTTTTAATTCAAGGCGGACTACACGGGAATGAATTACTTGCCAGTGATTTTGTAGCTTGGCTTGCTAAACGCTTTGCTAACGGCGAGAGCATCCTCAACACACTCAACAAAGGGAATATTTCAATCGACTTTATTCCATATGCCAATCCCGACGGCACGATCCAATATACACGCTACAACAGCAATCAAATCAACTTGAACAGAAACTTTGATGTTCTTTGGGGTATGACCCGGGAAAACCCTGGTTCAAGTCCATTTAGCGAAAACGAATCACGCGCAATCAGAGATCTTGTCCTTAGTCGTGATTACACGGCAGCCGTTGATGTCCATGGTTTCGTTAACTGGATCGTATTACCAACATCACCTAATGAAGGTCTGAAGGGCCTACCAAAAACTAGTCAAGAGCAACGAAAAAAATATGAACTTTGGGAATCGGCCGTTAAATCTGAAACCCGCAGGCAACTTCCGGGTTACGAAATAAAAACTGCAGGTGGTCTCAAAGATGGTGGTGCTTTTGAAGATTTTTCTTGGTGGAACGCTGGCGTACCAGCCATTTGCCTTGAACTTTTTACTGACAACCGTCATGTTTTGATGTCATTTGCTGACACGATAATCAAACTTTTAACGCCCAAAAGTCTCGACTCTAGTAGTCGTGTTGCTGGCAAGCACAGCGACACATTTATTGTGTACGAAAGTTATGTCCACAGCTTGTTTCAAGAAGCTATCAAGATTGAGTCTGGGACTGACAATAAGAACGAAGTGGTATCAACGAAATAATCGTAATTACGAAAAATTGTCACTGATCTTATCAAGGTAAAATCGCGGCAGAGCAAAGGCTCCAGTCATCAAATCACGCGATAAATACTGCAATGTGTTCTCAACTTTTGAAAATCTCTCGCCATTAAACTTGGCAGGATCAATCAGTTCTTGAGCGGCAATTGTCCAAGACCAGCTACCTCGTGGATAAGTTGGAATGGGCGCAACATAGCTTCTGCGATGTTTAAACCCGCCACTGATATTGCGATGAATACGGCTGAGAGCCTCTTTAGTAAACCAAGGAGACTCACTTTGCGCAGCCATGAGCCCTCCCTGCTTTAACGCACCAGCCACATTTCGGTAGAACTCGCGACTGAAAAGCCCCTCGCCAGGACCAATGGGATCCGTCGAATCTACAAGTATGACGTCCATTTCATTTTTCAGTTCTTTTATAAAGGCGACCCCATCACCAACCCGAACCTTAACTCGCGGATCTACACCTGGCTTGAGGCAGTTGGCAACTTGAGGAAAAAACCTCTTACTCTGCTCAATCACCAAGTCGTCAATCTCACAAAGAATCACTTCTTCGACTGATTTGTGCTTGAGAATTTCTCGAACTGTACCGCCGTCACCACCGCCAATAACAAGAACACGCTTTGGATTGGGATGAAGACAAAGTGGTATATGGGAGATCATCTCGTGATAGATGAACTCGTCGGCATCGGTGATCATCACAAGGCCATCAAGAAGTAACATGGTTCCGTAGGCTTTTGTCTCCACAACATCGACCGTCTGGAATTCACTTCGGCCGCTAAATAAAACCTCGGTAACAGCCCATCCGGTTCTGACGTGATCAGCTTCTTGCTCGGTAACCCACAAATTCATCGACGACATGATAGAAAAACCCCAACCAATGATATTTTAACGATGCATTGATCCGACTTTTAACGACGCTTTTTTTCCTGATTACGCACATACTCCAGGAAAGCTGCCTTATCTTGCAAAAGATCCATAGCGTTGGCATGCTGGCGAGCCTGGCGTTGCAGTTTCTTTTGAGCCTGCCTGTTGCCGCCTTGCTGAAACTGATTTCGGTGCTGTTGATTGCCCTGCTGAGTATTCCCATGAGCAACATTGCCATTCACATTGCCATTTTGTTGGTTACGATGAGGCTGATGATTCCCGCCGCGCATTGTCTGCTTTCGTTCAACAATTTCAAAGGCTCTCAGCACAACCCCTTCAGCAAGCAGTTCAGAAATAAGCTCGTCAATCGAGACACCCTCTTCGCGCGCATAATCACGTAATTTACGATGAAGGGCTTTTGAAATACGGATCGTCAGATTCTCGGGTAGAGGCTCAGGCGCACCTTCGAGGCCTTCCAACTCCTCCTCAGCTTCAGCTTGAAAATCGGCTTGCACCTTGGCAGACGATTCATCGATACGATTACCCCGATTATCCGAGTCCTGGTTAAATTTTGTCATTCTTGTTTCCTTTGTCAGTTAGACAAGCAACCTAAAAACCACGAAGTCCTAATGCCCAGGACGACGAGGGCGAAAATCAGCCGGAAGGCTTCCCCGAGGTGGGGCCCCGAAATGGGGACAGTTGATGCACTTTTTAAGAAAATCTTGCTATTTAGTATTAATCTGTTGGATCAGGCCAAAAGGCCGACACGGTCTGAAAATCCGCGAACCCATCATCTGCCTGATTTGACAGGGCAACGTCAAGGGCAAAATCATAACGCCCTGTCTTAACCCCTGAAATCTCAATGAAAACGCCCAAACTACCCTTCGATTTACCCAGCCAAGGCCACGCCCTTTTAAACTCTTCACTGGTAAATGCCTCCTTGCTGGCCAAATACGGAGGAGGCGCCTGGCTCAAGGCCTTTTCGTCAACGCGAACATTGGCGGCAAAGCTACCGATCGAGCTACTACCTCGTACGCCAAAAATGCCCTGTGGGGAATGCTCATAGGCTGTTTTCCTGAAAGGTCCCTCCTCGATACCAGAACTAGGAAGCGGCTCGAGGTTTGACTCCAGCTTCCATTCGAGATCCGGTGGATAACTCAAAATGTAGGCCAGACCACTGCCCCGTTTAAGATAACGTGATGGATCAAATATAAACTCTATCTGCGTCGGGATTTGAAAGAAATCCTCGTAAAAAACCAGCTCACTAAAAAGATGCAGATCTAAAACTGAAAAAAATTTACGCATTTTAGCCCCAACTGCCACGATACTTCTGACGGGGCCAGAACGCCAACTTTCGATCTCCGACCTAAAATCATCCTCACCAAAATGAAATGTGGGAAATAAAAAAAACTTTGGGATCAAAGGCATAAGGAAAGAACTGCCAGAAAAAACATTCTTTTCCCCATTGGCTGTTTTTAGCTTCACATCGCCAATAAGCATGGGCTGATCTTGACGAAATCGGTAATGATACTTGGGCGTCTCGACTTCCGCAGTTTGCCGTAAAAAAAGCGGCTTAAAGGATAACGGCGCCGCAATCTCTTTGCCTTCACCGACAAGGATGGAGCCGAGATATAATTTATGACTTGAGCAGAAATCAACTCGCGCCCAACGCGAGAGAGTCACAAGGAGCTGTTTGGATAACTGTTTGGTCGTAAAACTCTCGCCCAACGATCTGGCATGAAGACTCAGTTCATCGTTGGCATCAATAAAACCGTCATCATTATACCTTGTGTAGGGTAGACCCTCTTCAAGCACATAGCTACCATCTGAGTCGACTTCATCAACTTGCAGTGGAACACGTACCCACTTCTTAGCTTGATATTTCCAAGCTTGAAGTTTCACGGCCCGGGCGCCGTGAAGTTTACCGTGCGGCTTAAATACTACAGGAAATCTCGAGGGTGCTTGTCGAGCTAAATTAACCTTACAAGAATCCGCATACGACCAGCTGTGCTCACAAACACAAAACCAGAGCACCAGAGCATTAAAGAAGGTTCGTAGCGACCTCATCTGTGAGTCATCGCTCAACTTCAGACACTTCTTTGGGTATTCCTGCCGTCAGCACGTCACACCCTGATTCAGTGATCAACACGTCGTCTTCGATCCTTATGCCAATCCCTCGGAATTCTTCGGGTACAGATTCGTCACTGGAATTGATGTAAATTCCAGGCTCAACACTGAAGTACATTCCCGGTTCAAAGGGGACTGGACCTTTTTCGTCGCGATAGCGGCCTGCATCGTGAACATCGAGGCCTATCCAGTGACTGATGCTATGGGGGCAAAAATGTTTGTGGGCGTTTTTCTCTAAGGCCTCGGCAAGGGGCATCTTGATAAGACCGATATCAATTAAACCTTGGGCCAAGGTTTTAAAAGCAGCATCTTGGACGTCCATCCAATTATTCCCGGGTTTTGCCTGAGCAATGGCATCCTTTTGTGACTGCAAACAAATTTCGTATAGAGCACGCTGTGAGGGAGAGAATCGGCCACTTACAGGAAATGTACGCGTGACGTCCGAGGCATAGTTATCAACCTGGCAGCCAGCATCAATTAATACCAACTGACCGGCACGGAGCGGTGCATTGTTATCGCGATAATGAAGCACACAGGCGTTGTTGCCACCGGCGACAATGGAGCCGTAGGCTTCCATGTCCGCACCACCCCGCAGAAACTCATTCAAAAGTGTGGCGTGAATGTCTCGCTCCGACTGCTTTGGGCCAAGCTCAGACAGCACCCGAGTAAACGCATTTTTTGTAATACTGGCTGCTGCACGCATCCTTGCAATCTCTTCTGGACGTTTAATGATCCTGAGCGCTCCACCAATATGAGCTGGATCCATAACAGGAATCATACCGGCCGCGTTTCTCGCGGCTCCAAGACGATGCTTGCGTAGGGTTTCAATGACCCGTTTGTCGTTTTCGGAAACTTGACCCACACCGTAATAAAGTCCCTTGGATGAGCCTAGTAATGTTGGCAGTTTCGCCCAGATCTCACTAATGGGTAGTGCTTCGTCAACAGCAAGACTACTTTTTGCCGCTGCCACTCCCATCCTCAGGCCATTCCAAAGCTCGGCCGTCGGATCCTTGTCGCGAAGAAACAATATCACCCGCGGCTCGTTTGCAGGTCGGTTTGATAGGACCAGTAAAGCCGCTTCTGGCTCATTAAATCCCGTGAGGTAATAAAATAAAGCATCCTGCCGCCAAGGTGCTTCAACGGTGCTATTTCGATAGGCTTGAGGCTGCGCCATAAGCAATAGAGCGTTGCCATCCAGGCAAGCCATAACTCGCGCCAAACGTTCCTGATAATTGATAGCTGGTAGGTTTACCATTTGAGCCTCGAAGAGTGTCACGTGGGGCCATGCTATGCCTCACGCCAGATCTAGACAACGGCTTTTTTTGTGGATACGAAAAAAAAGAGGCACGCAATTTCTGCGTGCCCCTATGAATACCAATGAGTTCAAGGACTCTGGATTATACCATTTCCTTGAGGGCTTTTAGCGCGCGAACTTTTACAACGTTGCGAGCTGGTTTAGCCTTGAACATTTGCTCTTCGCCAGTGAAAGGGTTGATACCTTTGCGAGCTTTTGTAGCTGGCTTGTTAACACGAGTGATTTTCATAAGGCCTGGAACTGTGAAAATGCCTGGGCCTTTTTTACCAACATCAAGACCGATAACTTCGCCAAGAGCGTTGAAGATCGCGCCAACGTCTTTGCGTGTTAGACCAGTGTTGTCAGCCAAAGCTGTCATGATTTCGCTCTTTGTGCGTGGCTTGTTTACAGCCTTAAGAGCTACTGTAGATTTGTGAGCGGGTGCAGCTGCTTTTGCTTTTGGAGCTTTAGCTTTTGCGGACTTCTTTACGGTTGCTTTTTTCTTAGCCATTTAATGGGCCTCCCTGAAAATTTCAAAACTGAACGATTACCGTCCTAACGAAGAAAAATCATAAAAGGGCGCTTGCGAAAAATCAAGCACGTTTACGCAAAAAACGTACTTTTTTCGGGGAAAATCTGCACTCAGATGGGAATCGTCGAATTTTTGGATGTCCAACTCGCAGGATTCTCCACCATAAACCGCACTAAACGCGTTCGTAATTGTTTATCGAAATCCCTTGAATCCAGCCTCCGCTCTACGTTTAAGACCATTGAACGCGTCTCAGAATCGAGCGATGAAATATACTTTCGCTTAAGCGCAACATAGTCGGTAGGCGATCGGTAGATCATTTTCTCGAGCTCTTGGCAGGCTAATTTTTGCAGTCGCTGCGTGTTTAGAATAGGATTCGCCGGTGTTTGGTCCAATCCCGATGTGGGACTCTGACCTACTGTTGTAACACCTGGAGCTGCCGTAGGCATTGTCGTCTTGGTTGAAAAACCACTAAAATCATCGGTGTTTTTGCCATTTTTCTGAGTTGCCCTAGCCCATTCAGCCAGCTGATTTAGCCATTGTGCTCCCATGCCTGCCCCAACCGCGACCGTGACTGGCAGACTTGGTTGATTTTGGTCTAAAAAGTCTAATTCTGGGTCTTTTTCGCTTAAAATGTCGCAAAAACTCCTAAATCGCTCGAGGGTGTTCTCAGGTGAAACATTTCGGGTAAGTTGAACGAGCTTTGATTCCGTAAGTATTTCTGGCAGTGGTATACGTGCATTCTGGCTCGACCTTGCAACCCACTCAATAAAGAGGAAATGACTTTGCAAGATGACCCCTGGCGCCAGGTTGAGCGATACACCGCGCAAACCCCTAATTAGGTCCCAAATTCTCTTCAGGCTGATGTAAGAGACGCTTGAAATGCCAGAAAAGAGGGTTAAGAGCCCATCGATCTGAATATCAGAGGACCTCGCTAAAAGCCTGTTTGCCACCAACTCTGAATACTCGCTATCAGCTTTTGAACGAAGACGTTCAGCCGATGCTTGCCAAAGTAAGGATGGGGATCGGGATGCAATGTGGCTGTCAGTCGCCATATAGCCGTTTTCTGGCTGTTTTCTGATCACACCATGTGCGACCAACCTCCGACCAAGGCGACCAAACAATCGTAAATGATCTAATAGACCAGGCTGCTGATCGTCGGCCTTTTGCGTTGTCGCGCGCTTCCCGCCGCGCATACCACGCATCAAGTAATCCACTGGCGCACCCGTCAAGCCATCCAACCTGAGCCAAGAACCATGGGTTTGCATGACTGATTCCATGCGCAAGTAGACTAATTGCTCAGGAAGGGTCAGTTCAAGCCAAACAGGCGTCCAAATCACGAGGGGTTTCAATTGACAAGTCAGCTTCCTGAGCTCGACACCAAACCTGAGCAGTCTAAGTAAATCCATATGGGCATCAATAAAACCCGTCAAAATTTCCCCAGCGTAATCCTCTTGCGTGAGCGTCAGAGCAACTGGACCTGGTCCACCTGTCTCAAGCGACCAATTCTCGCTGGAGAAAAGCCTGAGAGCATCAAAATTAGAATCCTTGCCGCCGGCCAAAAAACGCAGCTGACCTAAAGATTCAAACACACGAAGCATTTTTTCTCGGTGATTCAAGTCAAATCGAGATAGATGCCCCTTAGCCGCATCAACTGAAATAGTTATGGAACTCGCCTTGGAGTCGCCGTAGAGAATTTGACGCTGCAATTCACCTAACAACAAAGACAAGAAAACCAGCTCTCCGCCATCAAAACGGGGACGCAGCAGCCCACTCTCAGTTGCCTCGGCGTGAAGGTCCGCATCACCTGAGATCGCCAATTCAAATGCCCGCACGAGCCACCCCGGCATGAACATGCGTGCGCTTTCTAATTGGGGCAATTTGTGTTGTTCACCAATATGGTTCTGCACCAGGGTCCCTTCGGCTGTTCCCACGGCTTAAAAAAAATGAAGGCAATCAATGGTAAAAATTCAAGGCTACTGTGTTACTAAAGATTGGCCTTGATTGTCGACGAAAATCTAAAACCTACGTATTTTCAGCGATTTAAAGCGATAGCTGGGCGCGCTGAGGCGTGCTTATTAGGGGCACATTCTGGTGAGATACAGCCCCGTAGCTCAGGTCCTCAGTGGTGCCCGTGTCGGACGAGAGAATGAATTTCTGCTTCTTTTGGATGTGCTTTATCAGTGATGGGGTGCTTTTCGTTCTCATCTTTCACACTTGTCACGCCCCCACGCAACTCACCACGATTAGCCAGATAATCCTTGGTGTAAACCCACTTATCCTCAGCTAAACCGGCCATGACATACTCTGGCCCCAGGCGAATGGCGTCCACGGGACAGGCCTCTTCACAGTAACCACAAAATACGCAGCGGAGAATATCGATCTCAAATCGGACAGGATACTTCTCAATTTCATTCTCTGGGTGCTGACCTGCCTCAATATGAATACATTGGGCGGGACAGTTAGTAGCGCAGAGGAAACAAGCTGTACAACGAACATTGCCATCCTCGCGAAGGGTCAGAAAATGTTTACCTTTAAACCGCGGACCGTAGGTCGCAGGTTCTTCTGGCCACTCCAAGGTATTTGTCTTCTCACGGCCGCTGAGCTGCAAAAACAGGGTCTTAGCGGTAAACTTCATACCAGTCATGATGGTCGTAAAGTACCCCCAAGCGGCGGCAAAACCATTCGGGTCGACAGGGGGTGGAGCTACTTTTTTTGCTGCCATGTTGTTGTCCTCTAATTAATGAGC
>JBAXLR010000039.1:0-19993 GCA_037134655.1 bacterium
CTAAACGCGAACGGTGAAAAGCCACCAGTCACCGCTAGCGGATATGAATAACTAACGCCAGCCGTAAAATTGGCCAAGGATGTTGAGACAAATTGAAGAAGGGCTGTTCCAGCGCCAACGGTGCCTGAGAATGACTTTACGTCACTGCTACCAGTGGCATCGGTTACAGAAATACTGACGCCGTATGAGGTTTGAGCAGCAACAATAGGAATTGTTCCGGTGAGAGAACCGGTCGTTGCACTGAGAGAGACTCCTGCTGGCAGGGAGCCACTGGCGATTTCGAACTTCAATGGCGCCACGCCGCCTGCGGTTGAAATACCGGCGTTAACAGAGCCAACAGCTAGAGATGGTAAGGACGTGGTGATGATCTTGACTGCGCCTGCAGGATTTGAGGATATGACGCCAGAATATGCCTTTGATTTGGTTTGCGATGAACTATCGGTAACGGATATAGCAAAGCTATATGACTGTCCGCCACTTGTAATGAGAGGAGTCCCACTGAGCACTCCCGTACTAGTATTAAGGCTTAAGCCATTTGGCAGAGTCCCACTTGAAATGGCGAACGTGTAAGGAGTCACTCCACCTGTGGCGACCATGGGGAAGACATAGGGAATTCCTGCGGTGAATGCTGACAGGGTCGATGTGGCCAAATCTAGAACGGAAGATCCCGGCGCGATGCTCCCGGTGAATGTCTTAATGTCAGTCGTTTTATTGGCGTCGGTGACATTGATGGCGACCGCGTAAGTTTTGCTAGCCTCGCTGACGGGAATTGTTCCCGCAATGGCTCCTGAAGTGGAGTCAATGGTCAGGCCACTTGGTAGAGAGCCGCTGGCTACGGAGAATTTGAGCGGAGGCACACCGCCCGCTACAGAAATGCCTGTGTTGACGTCGCCAACGGCTATCCCGGAGATGTTGGTTGAAACGATTTTGACTGGCGTTGCAGAGCCAGCAGAAACAGATCCGATGAACATATCCGTGCGCTGTTTCTGGCCATCGGAATCTTCGACTTCGACGCCGAACGCGTACTGTGTATCGGCCGTACCTACTGCTGGCACTCCGCTGATGAGCCCTGTGGTTGCATTAACTGTGACGCCATTAGGAGTTGTACCAGCATAGATTGAAAATTTATAAGGAGTTTTACCGCCAACCACTAGTAGTGGGAACTGGTAATTTACGCCTTGCACGAAGGTAGCGATGGATTTGGTTTTCACAGCAAGGATTGATGAGCCTGCATCAACTTTTCCAGTAAAGACTTTGGTGGCCTTCAAATCAGCGGAGTCAGTGACCGTAATTTTTACAAGGTAATCTTTGTTTGCTTCACTGGTTGGAATCGTGCCTGAGATTTCGCCGCTGTTCTCATCTAGGGTCAAATCCTTTGGGAGCTCACCTGAATCGATGGCAAATTTTAGCGGAGGAATGCCCCCTCGGGTTGAGATTCCAGTTTTAACTTCTCCCACTTGAATCCCGTAAAGAGAATCTGACGCGATCGAGATGCCGACAACCGCCGGCTGAGCTGCATTCAAGTTCGCAACTTCACCAGTACAAGATTGTAAGCCTAGTCCCGCCAGTGCCAATACGACACTGAGACTACCCAATGAGTTTGAAAGTTTGCCTAACATCATCAAACCTAACCTAAAAATGTGGTTGCCGATGTCATCGGACACAATCTAAAACCCTTTAGAAGCCTTCCGACCCAAAACTCTTTATGGAGTGACCCTTTGAGTAGGATCGACCGATGTGCAAAAACCCAAATATTTTTGATTTAAATCAATAAAAACAATGGTTTAATGTGCCAATTTGGAATGAACCAGGGGTGTGCTCGAGGTGCACCTTTGGGGGAACGAGGGCTAAAATTGGATTTTAGGAAATGCCTAACCTTAGTTGACGGTTACAGGCCTGACTTTGTTTGACGTGGTTTACTTAACTTGGTCTTCGGTTAAGTGGCCGTGCATCCAGCTCGAGCGAATTTTTCTTTGACTGCGCATGACGCGGCTATTGTAGTTGCCTTCGACGTTCCAAAGGGATTGGGTGTCAGTATCGTATGCGATAATCATGAAGGTATGAGTGCCTTCACTAGTTCCCTCGTAGCGGATCAAGTCACCGGCCATATTTGCAGTTTGGGCGATCGTTGGGATTTTAGTCGCGTCTCCAAGGGAGTTATATTTTCTAAAAAAATATGTGGAGCCGGAGCCAGCGCGCACGTTAAATTCCTTGGCGGTAGCCCAAGTATAGAAATAATCACACCATCCCCAGCCCCTTGCGTACTGTTTGCTGGAGTCGTAATTACGATTGTCCCAATCATAGGCTTCACTTAGAGCTTGTATAGCCAATCGTCGTCTGGCTTTTGAAAGACGTGAGTCATTAGCAGTGGCTAGAAAGTAGGGCGCTTTCACGGACGTAGATGCTGAATATTGACCTGCTTGACTTAGGTCAGTCACTGATAAGCCTTCGAGTCGATAGACGGTGTCAGGTTTTAAATTTTGAATGCTAAAATCAACAACTCCACCCGGCAGCACATCCACATCGCGGTCAACAGGTTGCCTTTGAGACGAGCTGCGAAGATTGACGAGTGTGCCTTTAATATTAATTTTTTTGGCGGTTTTTAAATTAGGGCTTTGCAAAATCATACGAGTGACAGCAGCTGTTTTTGCGTCTCGCGAAAGAGTTCCATTGAAATCGTAAGCAACCGCTGCGCCAGGAACTGGTCGGATCGCCGGGATTTCAGCTGGCGGTGGTAATAATTCCGCAGGGATTTGCTGCTGGGACTGATCTTGTGAAAAGCCGTTACCAGGTGTGTTACCAAAGGGTTTAGTCGGACGCTGGGCTGCGCCGTTTTGAGGACCTACAGTATGCCCCGAGTCCACATTTCCACAAGCTGAGGTGATCAGGAGTAAGCAGATCGTGATCGTGTGGAAGTTTGGGGCTAGCGCAAGACGCATGGGCTAAAAATCCTTAAAGTGTCCAAATTAAGTCACTAAGGATTAGTCTTTGCAAAAATAAAACCAAGAGGAGAACTTCTGTATGTGCCTATTATTATGAGAATTTTTAAAACAGATAGAGCGTCGATTGGTGTAAAGATCTTAGACACAAAGGGAAACTTGGCCACCCTGATTGGGGGCGTCACTTGGTCATTAAGCCCGGGTACTCAACTTTTAAACCAACGCCGCTTAGTCTTTTCTGTAAGGCCGTTTTTAGAAGATATTCGGTCATGACCGCTGCTCCTTCAGGGGAGAGCCCTGAGCCATGTATGTTTGAAATGCAATTTCGTTGGGCGTCAGTATTTTTACTGTCTGGTCCAAACGTAAAGTAAACGCTCAAAGATTCTGCGCTTGCTAGCCCAGGTCTCTCGCCAATGAGCATAACAGTTGTTTTGGCATTCAATAGTTTTCCGATTTCATCGCCAAGCGCTACTCGAGCATACTTTGCGAGAATAATTGGTCCCATTTGCAAATCGGTAGCAGCCATGAGCTCTAGGAATTTATCGACGAATGCCCGAGCGTTTTTATGGACCGCATTGGCCGAGAGGCCGTCCGCAATTATCAAAACGCAGTCAAATGAATCACCAGCGGAATCTTTAAGATTAGCCTTTGAGTCATCGTTCAGTTTTCTGCCAAGACCAGGGTTGCGTAAAAATTCTTCTTTTGATTTGCAGGAGGAGCTGACGACAATAGAATCTCGTGACTTTGCGGAAATAGTTTTAATAGTGTCTGTAAAATTCACTTCACTCCAGACACTGTCCTTGGCGCGCGAAAATGCGAGCTTAAAAGCGAGGACTTCCTTGGTTGGAATGGCGTGGCCAGCGCGCCCAAGTCCAATGCGCGCGTGGGTAAATTTTTTTAAAAAACTCCAGGGATCCTGGCGAGTCATGAGGGGCCTTCTTTCAAAAGTTCAGCGGTTGCAGATTTCAAGCGACTTTGGTCAAAACTTGGCATGCTTAATCTGCCGTTAGCGTCAACGATTCGCATTTGAAGGAGCCATTTTTCAAATTCAGGACTTGGTCGCAAATTCAGCAATAGTCTAACGTACTGGGCGTCATGAAACGAAGTTGACTGGTAGTTGAGCATAATGTCATCAGCCCCAGGTACACCCATAAAGTAATTGCATCCAGCTGCGGCTAGCAATGTGAGTAAAACGTCCATGTCATCTTGATCTGCCTGGGAGTGATTGGTGTAGCAAACGTCGCATCCCATGGGCAGGCGTAGCATTTTTCCGCAGAAATGATCCTCAAGGCCAGCTCTGATAATTTGTTTGCCGTCATACAAGTATTCGGGCCCTATAAATCCAACGACCGTATTGACGAGAAATGGGTTAAATGCGCGCGCAAGGCCGTAAGCTCGAGCCTCAAGAGTCTGCTGGTCAACGCCATGGTGCGCCATGGCAGAAAGACTGGAACCCTGTCCGGTTTCAAAATACATGACTTGACCTTGGCCACGATTGAGGGTGCGCCCTGCGTCCAGGGCTTCTTTTAGCATTTCTAAAGTTACGCCAAAGCTATCGTTAGTTTTTTCTGTTCCTCCAATGGACTGAAATATTAAATCCACTGGAGCGCCACGATTAATGGCCTCAAGTTGATTGGTGATGTGACCAAGAATGCAGGATTGAGTTGGTATCTGCATGCCTCTAATGAGATGATCAAGATGCTGGTAAAGTAGCATCAATTGATCGACACTATCAGTTGCCGGATTAATCCCAATCACGGCATCACCACAGCCATATAAAAGCCCATCAATGATTGCAGCGGTGATAGCTTTTATATCGTCTGTTGGGTGGTTTGGCTGAAGTCGAATGGAGCAGTGACCGCGAAGACCGACGGTTGAGCGAAATTTGGTGACCACCTGAATTTTTCTAGCAACAGCGATCAGATCCTGATTTCGCATGATTTTGCTGACCGCAGCCACCATCTCGGGTAGTAGTCCAGGCGCAATGACGGCTAATTCAGCATCAGTGGTCTCGTCTGCCAATAAATACTCTCGAAATTCACCAATAGTCATAGATGAAAATTTCGCGAGCGCGGCCTGATCGCAGAGGTCGTAAATCAGTCTCGTGACATTATCTTCGTCGTAGGGGATCAGTGGTTTATTGTAAAATTCATTTAGGGGAATTTCAGCGAGGCAAAACTGGGCGGCAACACGCTCCTCTTCACTTTGAGCTGCGATGCCTGCGAGTTGATCCCCAGAACGTTTTGGTGTTGCTTTTGCGAGCAGATCTTTTAGGCCAGTGAAGCGATAAATTTTTTGGTCGAATTGAATTTTATATTCAGACATTTACAAGGAGCCTCAGACTTTCGGGGGGCTTTAAAACGTAATACCGAATGGATCTTATTCTATGTAACCGTGCGAACAAAGGTCATAAACTAGATGTACTTCGGACAAGCCAAAAATCTGAACTATGGCTCCCAAAGATTGGCCTTCATTATAACTTATGAGATCATGGTAAGGTTCACAAATTTCCATGGGGATTTAATTTTATGAAAATTCTTGGGTTGGTTTCGATTGCTGTGCTTATCGCTTTAAACTCTTGCGCCACTATGAATGAAGATCAATGTAAAACGGCCAACTGGCAGGAAATTGGCCGAAATGATGGGATGCAAGGCTTGTCTTCATCGCTTATTTCAAGCCATTCAAAAGCATGCGAAAAGCATGGGATTAAATCTGATCCTTCGGCCTATAAACTTGGCTACCAGAACGGTGTAAAGACTTTCTGTACAGCTGAGAATGGCTTTGAAGTTGGTCGTTCCGGACGGGCATCGGCAGCAGACTGTCCTGCTGAGATGCAATCTGCTTTCCAGGCAGCCTGGAAAAAAGGCCGTGTAGAATATGACCGCGAACAAGCTGCAGCAGCGGCCGCGAAGCGGGCTAGAGAGCTAGAGGCAAGTCGGAGTGCATTTTTTGACTTAGACTCGCGAGGCGGGATCTGTGATGCATCAGCAACTGTGGGTGTTTGCTTTGTGTTCTCTGGCACTCAATATGTGGACAACGCAAATGGTGGCAATTTAGCGGCTTGCAGGTTATTCAGAGGCCAATATCGCCCAGTTGGTTCATGTTCTCGGGAGCGTGTTCTTGGCAAGTGCTCAGTGGTGAAAGGTACCCCTGAGGAGTATCATTTATTCTACTATGACACCGCGACCTTGGACCTTCGCGCCGCAACGCGTGACTGTGCTGATCCTAAGAGCAGTATCCACCGCCATGGGGCAGGTGTTTGGACTCCATATCCAATGTAATTTTCGGTCAGTATGAATTAAAAATCATGAGTGCCGCGAGCTTTATTGCCGCGGCGCTTTATGTATTCGTCAGAGTCATCTTCATTGCCACTTAGGTCGTAGGTTTCTGCCAGACTTGGAGCAAGAGTGCGGCTTGACCGCGAATCTGCTTTTGCTGCAGCAGTCTTAGTTTTTTTGTAACTTACGTTTGAAGTCGCGCAGCCTTGCATTAGTGCAAAAGCTGATATGACAAAAACTGTGTAGAGTGAAGTTTTCATAATCATAATCTCATCGTCTTATAAAAATCTGTGGGAGTTATCGGTACATAGCCGATAAAACTTTAGGTAATTTTGACCAGTGACCAAAAAACTTATTTTATTCAATAAATACAGGTATTTAAATTTATTAAGTAAATCAAAATAATCCCCAATTAATTGTCGCCTTTACCTGGTGCCATTAGTCCATACGAAAACGTTGAAGCCTTAAAACCTCACTCGGGGACTGCCGGTCAGAAAACTACAAAAACTCCTGGTCTGTCCTGTGGTGGCTCCGTTATTGCAAAGCAGAATTCAATTGGTCTAGGGGTGGAGGAGGGCTTGAGTGGAGACTTCACTAGAAAAAAAATTGGCTAGGGATCACGCCCGCTGGGAGAGTGAGCATGGTCACTGGCTTAAGGATATCGAGATCTGGTATCGGCGTCACCGGGACGCGCAGGATCTGATGGATTCCATGCGAAAGTCCATGCAAGAATTTTCTGACCAAGTTGAGGCCCATCGCTCGCACATCAAGCACCATCATGACGTTGTCAGAATGCATGAAGCGGCCATGGCTTGGAATAGTCAGCATCCGCCCAAAGTTAAGGAGACAGGCAATGACTCCCTGCACCGGCTCCAGGAGGGAGTGCATCAAACTGAGGCGAAGATGCACCGACACTTGATGGAGATTCACCAAAAAGTCGCAAATGACGTCATGAAAATGGCCTATAAATTTGGTTTAAATGTCTAAGCAAAAATTGTGGCCGAGACATTTTTTACAACATCTTGCAGTTGATACGATGACTTAGAAGATCAGCTTCCTTGCTTAAGTTTTCCCAGAAACTTCCGACCCCTATCTTATGAAAAAGACAGGGTTATTCTTTGTTGCTGTAGGACTAGGGCTTGCGCTCGTCCTCGGCTGGTTGAGCATTCGTGGTCCACTTGAGCGGCCTGGGATGATGGTGCATGATTTTTTTCAGAGCCATTTCCCCGCAAAAAAATCCAGTGGTGTCGCCATGATCAATCTCAATCAGGCGTCCATCGACGCTCTTGCCAAGGAAGACACGATTTATTTTCCCTATCCACGCGCTCTATTTGGAGAGTTCCTGGAGGCTGCTAAACTTCTGGGTGCCACAGCCGTCGGGTTCGACATTGTATTCTCGGAGCCATCTGCTAGGGGCCCGACAGACGACAGAGCCTTTGCTGATGCAATCTCACGGGTAGGATTTCCCGTGGTCGTAGTCAGTCCAGACGGTGACACTCCACCGACTGATGCTTTGAAATCCGCAAAAAATCTCGCTTGGGGGCACACAAAAACTGTGCCACCGATTGATGGTATATTTCGACGTCTAAAGATGGACGGGCACACATTCGTTTCCAAATTGGTGAGCGGGAACCATTCTGGTTGGATTCACTTCACAGAGAAGAATAACATCGCACAAGAGTCGTTTTACAGCGTTTTACAAGCCAGGTTAGATCCCTCTATTCAAGCTGAATTGAGCTCTAAGCTAAACGGGAAGATATGGGTTCTTGCATATACTGCGCACGGTCTACTTGACGTTAAACCGACACCCCTTGATCCAATTAGTCCAGGTGCCATTTTACCTGCCCACATGATTTCCGAGATTTTATCTGGCGGGCGTGGGATCCAAGATTCAGGAGTCAAGTGGTACGTGATGATGGTTGTCGTTTGGTTCTTTATTTGGTTAGCCCTGCGTGTCGTGATCGATCCCCACACGCCAACGTCACTGCTGTCAATCGCTCTTGTGATTAGTATTCTTGGCCCAATTTTTACCAGCGCGGGTCTTTGGATGAATTTTGAGCGATGGCTAGATCCGTTTCCCATTGCTTTTGGTTTGTTGGCGGGAACGTCTCTGCATTTTGTGGTTAAAGTTCGCCGGGATTGGGGTGACCGAAGAAAGTTCGCAAAAGCGATTCAGCACTCAATGTCGCCGCAGCTTCTAAAAATGATCGAAAACGGAGATGTAGAGGTTCGGCGGTTTGGTGAAAAGCGCCAAGTTTTTGTGATGTTTTCGGATCTTGTCGGCTTTACCACCATGTCAGAGCAACTCTCTCCAGAAATGTTGGTCAAATTTATGAACTCCTACCTCGATGGAGCGGTAAATCTGATCATCAGTCAGTCCGGTTACGTGGATAAATTTATTGGTGACGCCATTATGGCCATTTGGGGTGCGCCCATTAGAGCTGATGGTAAAGAACAAATGAATGCAGATTTTGCTGTCATGGTTGCGCTTAAATTGGGGGATGTGATGGAGGAATGCCGGCGCAATTGGAGGCTTGAATATGGGCAAGATTTAGCAGTGGGTGTTAGGACCGGCATTCATTTTGGCGAGGCGGTTGTGGGTAATTTTGGATCCCACGATCGATTTAATTACACGGCACTGGGTGATACAGTGAACTTGGCCTCTAGGCTTGAGGGTGTAGGCAAGTGCTATTACCAATCAATTACCGTAAGCGGAGATGTTTTATCGAAGGCATCACCAGAGGTTGCCAGTCAGTTCTTTTTCGCGGATGAAATAATTGTTAAAGGGAAAGACCGCGGTACAAAAATTTATACCCCATCCAAAAACATCTCGAGTCAGCACTTGATTATCTATGAGCGTGGGATGGAAGCATATAGATCTAAACAATGGGATTTGGCCAGTCAGCAGTTTAAAGCTGCCGAGGAAGGCGGTATCGGACCGGCAAAAACCTTGCGAGAGCGTTGTGAGGGGCTTAAGATGGGAAGAGGAACTGATCAATTTATAAATGGAGTCTGGAAGTTAGATGAGAAATAAAAATTTATTTTCGAGGCTTTGCTTCCCGTTATTTTTCGGCATACTTTTTATCGCAAGTGCGGGCCTTGCCGAAAAGTTAGTAATCCAAGATTACAGTGTAAAAGTTCGTAAAGCTCCGAGCCTGACGGGCCCTAGTGTTGGAGAATTAAAACATAATGACGTCGTCGAAGAGGTCGAACGACGCAATAATTTAGTCAAGATCAAATTCAAAGATTTTGAAGGCTGGATACCCCTCTCAGCTTTGATAACCCAAAAAAAGCTGAAAATCAAAAAGGGCAAAAGGATAGATGCTGGCACCCCGCAGGACGTTCTGGCTGCTGGAAAAGGACTAGGAGATACATCTGAAGAAATTTCTGACAGTAAGTCCGACGCAGCCTGGGGCCAGAAACTCCTTGAAGGGGTAGAGGCTGAAACTGAGACGAAGGAATCCGCCATCGAAAAATTTAAGGCCAATGGCGGTCTTAAGCCCGGGCAGAAGCCTAAGAGGCAGTAAATGAGAGTTTTAATACGCAAAACCAGAGTCGTATATTTTGCAGTTGCGTATTTGGTAATCTGGCAGCTAGCGTCCGCATGTAGCCATGACGACACAAAGAAGCAAGTGTCCTCCGTTCCTGGCGACGATCAGACATTGACGCCCGAAGATGAGTATAAGCTTGGCCGTAAAGTCGCAGGGAGAATTTTAGGGGCCTATCCACCAATTAAAGGTGACTTTAATCGCTACTCCACGGTCTTGGCGCAATATCTGGCCGCTGTTTCCATTCGTCCCACGACATTTAAAGGCTACCGAGTACAGGCAATTAACTGCTCAGAGATAGCGGCCTTGTCGACCCCAGGTGGATTTATATTCTTATCAAAGCCATTGATCGCGGCCATTAAAAGTGAAGATGAACTTGCGGGAGTCATAGCCCATGAAGTGGCCCATATCGCCCTTCGGCACGGCGAGATGGCACTTCGACTTAGCCATGAGGCGAAAAAAGATCGTAAGAATAAGGAAGAATTGACCGGAATCGCTATAAACGTTGCAAATGCTGCAGTGTCGTTTGGAGGCGGTGGAGACAATCTGCGGGAGCTGAAAAAAAACAAGAAGGTACTAACGGAAGCCGCTGGTGATTTAACCGAAACACTGCATGTTTCAAGCTACAATAACGAACAAGAGTTCGCTGCAGACAAGATGGCTGTTAATCTTCTTCTGCGGGGTGGCTATGATCCAAAGAAATATTCGGAGTTTTTGTCGAGAAACTTTGCGACCCTAGACCGACTAAAGAATTCAAATAAAAGCCCTATCAGGATGTTTGAGACGCACCCAATGGACGAGACACGAGTTAGCCGAATCAACGAAATTATAAAAGGCTGGAAACCTGGCCCCGCCTCAAAAAATCGCGAAAAAAGGTTTGAACGACTACGCTCACCGATTGTCAGGGACTAGGTGCTGAATTACCTTATCTTGGTACAAACTCAGTGATGGCCTGCCATAGCCTCGCATCATTGACGATACTGAAGTGATTTGCCCGGTTTAACTGAAGGTTGAAATGAGCTGCTGGCATCGCGTCGGAGCCGAGGACCATGCCAGGCTCTTGAACGGCATTTAACCATCTGGTGCGTGAATTGAGCGTCGCAAATTCCACATCCGTGAAATCACTTGGGGCCTGTCGACACCCGGGCATCAGTGGATTCGTACAATTAACTTTGCTGATGGGGTCAACCGTCACGAGCTGGATGGGCGCCTGTACGTAACTTAGGAGCTGTGGCGATGATACGAGCTTCATGGATTTCCATCCGCCGTACGAATGGCCAATGACGACGACACGACCAGCTTGTTGAGCCTGTGGGATAACAATTCCATCAAGTTGGCTCTCATGAATCGAAACCATTTGTGGACGATATTTCACATCGTAAACTTGCATCTGCGGGCTTAGGGTCTCGAAGCAAGCAAAGATGATATTGTCATTTTGCTTCACGTAGCCAGTGTTCATCATAGTCGTGATGAAGCTTTCAAATAAATCTGAATTCACAAGGCCTGGCATCGCACCACCAAAGCGGGCGGGGCTACAAGTTGCGTTGCCTGAGATGACCACAAATAATGTTCCAAGGGTCGTTTGCATGCCGCTTGGTGCATAGGTGTCGCCTGGTTGTGGAATATAGACTGGAGCTGGAAGTGGTGTGCTTACAGGTATCGGTGCAGCGCTGCCTGGCGCATCCGTATAATAGACAGGAGCAGTTTGGGGACTTTGAGCCATCGGGGGTGGAGAGGGTCTTTGACGTTGGCGGGAGCCAAAAAGGCTTCCAGCCTTGCCATCTTCTACAGCTGAATCAATGCCACTGCCGCAGTTAGAGACGAGTAGACCCAGAACACACACCAAAACGACTACCGCTGTTCTCATGGCTTCAAACTCCCAGATCGAGGTCAGGTCATTAAAATATTAAAATCATTAGAAGGAAGCGTAGATTATAAAATTATTTCAATAAAGTCAATATAATTCTATGGACTTTATAAGAAAGATCTGTGTTTTTAGTGCCTTAAGATTAGCGGCAAAGACCCATATTTTTGAAGACCACGGCTCGGCAGTTCTCGCTTTGGCAGAGACCCACATTGTTGAAGATTACCGCCTTACAGTCACTGGTGCGGCAAAATCCGACATTGTTGTAGACCATGGCTCGGCAGTCGTCGGATACGCAAAATCCAACGTTATGGTAGGCCACGCCGCGGCAGTCGTTATTTTGGCAAAGTCCGCCGCTTGAACCAGCGACTCCCTGGCAGTCTTTGCGCAACGCAAAAACGGGGCTCCCCGCAAGGGCCGTTAGTTGGCTAGAGTCGGAGTATTCAGACGAGTTGCGACCGCAGGATGAGAGACCCAAACAGAACATGATCATTACGAGTGTTTTCATGGTGTCACTTCCTTGTTGAAAGTAGATTATGATTTTCGCAGTTCATCGATCACAGTGGTCAAAGATTCTGGCGGCGTATGCGGCAGTAGCCCATGACCTACGTTAAAAATATGCGAACGCGCAGCAGCTTTGGCCTCTACTTTAAGACTTCGCACCATCTCACGCAATTGAGTCTCCGGGGACAGTAATGCTTGGGGATCAAGGTTGCCCTGCAGGGTTACATCAAGACCGATATTTTTTAATATTTTTCCCGCCTGTCCTAAGCGGCTTCGCCAGTCCACACTGATGACATCAGCCTTACAGCCCGTAAGTTCGTAGAGACGGTCACTGCCTTGGCCAGGAAAATAAATCACAGGCACACCTGACTTTTCTTTGACGTCAGCAATGATTTTGTTGGTGATTGGAAAAATCATGTTCCGGTAGACACCAGGGCTGACTTGTCCAGCCCATGTGTCAAATAACATCACCACATACGCGCCTGCTTTGATTTGCATGAGCAAGTAATCAGTTGTCACAATTGCGAGTTTTTCTAGGAGAGCGCCAATAACGTCAGGTGCTCCGAAAATAAGTTTTTTCACCTCGGTGAACTCTTTGGAGCCTTGGCCTTCAATCATGTAACTCGCTACGGTAAATGGCGCTCCAGCAAAACCAATCATGGTTTGTTCTGGTTTTAACTTCGTCTTCGTTAAAGCAATGGCTTCTCCAACAAATCCCAGATCTTTCTCGGCGTGGGCTAACTTCAGGTTTTTCACGTCGGTCATAGTTCTTACGGGAGCGTTAAGACGCGGACCGTGACCTTTATCAAAGGTCAGCTCTTGCCCCATGGCCATGGGCGGCATCAGAATGTCTGAAAAAATAATTGCGGCATCGAGATCATAGCGCCTCAGGGGCTGCCAGGTGACCTCGGCTGCCAGATCAGGCCGCTTACACATGGTGACAAAGTCAACTCCAGCCCGAATCTCTCTGTACTCGGGAAGGTAGCGTCCGGCCTGGCGCATAAACCAAACGGGCCAGCGTGACGGCTGGTGGCCAAGGGCAGCCTGAATCAGGGGCTTATTTGATGTGGTCATGGCCATGGTACTTGTCTCCAGCTGGTTTGCCTGCGGCGGGCAAAAATAGCAGTCTCAGGCAATAAAAACAACGACAGAAGATAGGCAAGAAATGCCCGTGGGTAAACGAAAATTATCCTGCGAAAATAGCCATATGAGTATTCGGTCGTTGTATTTTTGGGAGTGCCTTTTAAATGTCAGCTCTTGATGCCTCGAAAGTTCAAGAACTTATGCACAGGCTGCAGTCTCTGGATGTAGATCTCCAGGAGGCAGCCCGGGCTCGCCAGATCACGGACGCTGACTATACGGTCAGGCTCAAACGTCTCAGGCGAGCGATCAATGAGGCCAGAAAACTAAAAGAGGCGGCCTCAGCTCAGACCATGCCAACGCCTCTGCCGAGTCATTTTGATTTGCCGGTCATGAGTGGCTACTCACGGGTAGAACAAAAGATCGTCGCAAAGTTTGTAACCGATACAAAAAACTACACCGACGATCTTGCCACCAAACTAAAAAAAGTCAGTGATTGGAGTCTTGAGGCTGTTCACGATACGCTCGGATGGCTTAAGGTCATTTGGAGATTGTCTTGGATGCGACGTGAGATGCGTCGGCTTGAGCAAGATATTGAGCGAGTTCGCAAGGCTCGCGGAGTTGTAGAAGATTTTATTTCCCGGTCTGAAATTGGTGGCCTTGAGCCAAATCCGAAAACTAATCAGCGCGATCTTCTCGCCGCATTCACCGAGTTTGAAGTTGCGACCGGCAAAGTCACGGCCATGCGCGCCAAACTTAGGACTGAGATGAACCGCAATGAAGAGATGAAAAACTGGTTAGCCAAGTACGCAAACACTAGGCGACAGACCAACCCCGAGAAAGTACCACCTGAGCCAGACGAAGTGAGTGCTCTCGGGAGCATTTTAGCCGATCATTTTGTTGGTGGAGCAAAGCTTGCGAACGATCGTCTGGTTGTCGCAAGACGCTTAGCTTACTCTCTGAATCACACAGATGCGACCGATGCGGTGTCCACGGGTCCTGCTAACACGGTCTCAGCACCAGCCGCAGATCATCAGCAAAATCGTCAGCAAAAAGCACATCACTACGGCAGAAAGAAAAATCGCTATCCGCGCAGGGGAGCTGGTCTATGAGTCAGGTGACACGCTGGGATCAGCAGCTTCAGCAGCTTGAAAAGGGCATCATCGATATGATGACGGTTGCGGCTAACGCGCCTGATCCCATGGCAGCTCGGGCAATCGTGCACGACCGCGATGAAGTGGATCAATCTCTGGCGCGTATAACGATCGATGCGGATAAGATTTTTCAGCATTCTCGAAAAGTTCCCAAGGCCGATCGTGCGAACGCGGCATTGGTCTATTGGGCCAAACAGCTTGGCGTTAAAGTTAAATCTGTAGCATCCGAATACGTTGGACTTCAAAATCGCAAGATGTGGCTTCGCCTTCTGCAGGCGCGTTTTTCCGGTACAGCTCGTGGAGAATCACTGGACCTGGAGGCTAAGCACCTTGTGGATCTAGCGATTCGTAAACGGCAGTTTGAAGAGCTGGAAAAAAATCTACTCAATGATCTTCAGCAAGTCGCCAAAGAGCGAGAGATGCTTAAGGCAGAATACGAGGCCCGCGGTACGGCAGATGAAAACTGGTCAGCCAGTGGCAGCTTTCAATCAAGGCTTGGTGTTAACTTCTCCCACGCCCGCGAGAATCCGTCGGTTAGGGCCTTATCGGATTATCTGAGAGTTTTCTCCGTTCCTAGTATCTTCCCCGAAGACGAGCGATTTCTGCGGAGTCTTGATCAGGACCTGCGCCGCAAGTCTGGCCGTCTAGCCGAGCAGTGTAAGGATTTGGCCACAGCCATGGCCCACGGCACATTGTCTGGTGATAAAATAGGCATGATTCACTTCAACAACACGATTGAACAGGTGGCCAGCCTACGGGACACGGTCGTGCGTAAGTTTGCAAGCCTTCGTGGCCGTCCAGCGCGGCCTACGCGCCCCAAACTAGTGCAAAATCCAGAAAAAACGGATAAAACAGGTCCACACCCGTAATTAGATCTTTGAAGGGGGTCGATATGGAGTTGGGTCCAATCACACGTCTTAGTGATGACGAACAAATGTTCGTCAAAGAAGTTGAAAAGTTTGCGGCGACCACAGTGAAGCCGAAGGTCCACGAAATGGATGAATCAGAAATGATGGCGAAGCCAATCATCGATGGTTTGTTTGAAATGGGTCTGATGGGCATTGAAGTTCCTGAGGAATTTGGTGGTGCTGGCGGCACGTTCTTCATGTCGATTCTAGCGATTGAGGCGTTGGCAAAAGTTGATCCATCGGTCTCGGTTTTGTGTGATGTGCAAAACACACTCGTCAATAATATTTTCCTTCGCTGGGGCACACCTGAGCAAAAGAAGAAATATCTTTCTCGTCTAACGAGTAAAGACGTTGGTTCATATTGTTTGACAGAACCAAACAGTGGCTCTGATGCTTTTGCCATGAAGGCCAGAGCTCATGATGAGGGTTCTCACTGGCGCCTTGAAGGCAAAAAAATCTTCATTACCAATGCCAAAGAAGCCAACATCTTTGTGGTTTTTGCCAACGTGAATCCAGATGCTGGCTACAAAGGCATTACGGCGTTTGTTTGTGAGCGCGGTATGCCGGGATTTTCAGTCGGTAAGAAAGAAGTGAAACTTGGTATTCGCGCCTCATCCACCTGCGAAGTGATTCTTGATAACGTCAAAGTTCCAAAAGAAAACGTTGTTGGCGAAGTGGGCAAAGGTTACAAAATCTCCATTGAGACACTCAATGAAGGTCGAATCGGCATTGCCGCACAGATGCTTGGCCTTGCTCAAGGGGCTCACAACGGTGCCATGACTTACGCAAGACAGCGTCAGCAATTTGGTAAAGAGCTTCGGGATTTTCAAGGAGTTCAGTTTGACCTAGCTGATATGGCGACAGAAATCGAAGCAGCAAAACTCATGGTTTATAACGCCGCTCGCCTCAAGGATGCTGGTATGCCCTTTGTTAAAGAAGCGGCCATGGCAAAACTTTATGCCGGTAATGTGGCAGAGTCAGTAGCGTCTCGCGCCCTTGAAATCTATGGTGGCTACGGCTTCATTAAGGAATTTCCGGCCGAGAAGTTTTACCGCGATGCAAAAATCGGTAAGCTCTACGAGGGTACATCCAATATGCAAAAAGCGACGATCTTTAAGCTAATTGATGGGCAGATGAAGTAATTTTTTCACCGAATGAGGTGGGCTGTGGGTAAGATCTCCAATAGAGGACAAAATATCCTTCTTGGCTTGCTCCCGGCCTTTTTTTCGCTTACCGCGAGTGCAGCGCAAATCAAACTAGCAAAAAATTCAGTCGCGGAACGCTCACTACCGATAACGTTGGCTTCTATTCTTTGTGAACGTCCCATTCAATCTGCTGATTTGGTCAGCAACGGTCTCTATGATGCTCAGGTGAGTGCTGTCATCTTATCGCCTAAGGATAACGGCGCAAAGATTCCTGCCGCAGTTATCAAGGAGAAAGCCTTAAGCTTGGCAAACTCTGGGCAGCAACTTGGCTATAGCTATGGTCTTTGTGATAACGGAACCGCGTGGGCCGTCACATTTCCAGCGCCAGAGGCGGTGAGTCTTGAGGGTTCAGTTCTCAACCTTCCAAAAGCAGCCATGTCCCAGTGCGCCAAGAATAGCCTTAAAATTATTTTTTCACCGGAGCAACGTGGCCGGTCATTTTTAGTTCCAATTGAATCTGGCCTTACGGCAAGACTTCCGAGTAGTAAAGGCTACGCGTCCGTCGTTTGTACGCCTAATAAGTTCATCGGCTCAGGCCCAAGAGAGTTGGCATTGATTCCTTTGGGTGGTGCCAAAGTCAATCCATCGGATCTGCTACCGCTTCAAGGTCTTGCCAACAAGGAAGCCTTTCTTGATTGGGTGAATCAAAAAAGACGTGCTGAAAATCTTCCTAGTTTTACAGTTGATGGCGAACTAACTGCCGCTGCTACAGGTCTAGCCGTACGCAAAACCATCCATCACGACATGGATGCTTTAGCAAAAGTTAGAGCAAATCTGCAAAAAACTGGCTTTGATCTTGCTGGCGAAAATCGAGTCGAAGGAAAGACTCTGGCAGAGGTGGCAGGTCTTTTGTGGATGTCGCCTGGGCACCGTGACCTGCTTTTAAGTCCAACGGCCGAGCACTTGGGGCTTTCTATTACTAGCACTGAGGCTGGGGTTTTTGCGGTGATGCTTGTTGGTCGAAAAATTCCTGGCAGTATCGCCAGAAAATAATTTTATTTTTGTTGCGTTACGTCGCGGTTACCTTGATTGTTCATAGGCCCACAGACAATTCACCATCAGCATAGCAATAGTCATCGGGCCCACACCACCAGGGACAGGTGTGAAGTGGCTTGCAAGTTCTTTGGCGTCATCTGGCACCACGTCACCTGTTAGTTTGCCGTCTTCAGTGCGGTGAATTCCGACGTCAATGACCACAGCCCCTGGTTTGATCCAGTTTTTATTGACCAGATGCTTGGCTCCTGCAGCGGCCACGAGAATATCAGCCGTCTTGGCGATGCTTTCTGGGTTTTTAGTTTTGCTATGAATGCAGGTGACAGTCGCGTTGGCGTGGGTCAACAGTAGCTGTACAGGAAGGCCCACAAGAACAGACCTTCCAATCACAACAGCATGTTTTCCTGAGCAGTCAATGCCCTGGTCTTTGAGTAGTTCCATGACTCCTGCGGGTGTGCAAGGTCTCAGGGCTGGAAGGTTCCAGGCAAGGCGGCCTTGATTATAAAAAGACAAGCCGTCCACGTCTTTACTCGGGCTAATGGCGTTAACGACAGCCACACGGTCAATGTGCTTAGGCATGGGAAGCTGCGGTAGGATGCCGTCGACTTCTCTGTCATCGTTTAGTTTTTTGATGAGGCTTAAGACGTCTGCCTGTGGCACATCGCCTGGAAGCTTGAAGGTCTTGGACGTGATGCCTGCTTCCGTGCAGGCTTTTTCCTTATGTCTTACGTAAACCTGACTAGCTGGGTCATCCCCAACGAGTAAAACAGTAAGACACGGAGCTCTTCGCCCCGTGCCCGTGTGTTGCAAGATTTTTTGCCGAACTGATTCTCTGATTTTTTTGCCGATCGCGGTACCGTCGATCAGACGAGCTGTCATGAATTTATGGCCTCACTTGCAGAGATCACTGATTCGATCAAGTTGTCATCGCCATTGAGGCTTTGCCCGTACGCATCACCGCAGAAAGCCAGGTGACGATCTTGGATTTTATTCATATCAAGACGGTCTAGGTGCTTTCTCTCAAGAAGCGTCGGAGTCTGCGCCCAGCCAACTGGCACAAGGGCTACGCGTTCTATGCCGGTTTTAAGTTCAGGTGCAGCAGCAAGCAGCTTCCTGTGGGCACGTTTAAGTCTTTTGACAGCCTTGACCACATCGGGAGCTTGCAAAGACAGTTCATAATCAATAGTCGCTTGGAAGACGATCTCTTTAGGCGAGACGGAAGCCTGCACACCTTCAGCTGGAACAAAAATCACTTGGGCAAGAGCAGCCACATCACCAGAGACCACAGGACAGCTAAGGGTCACAAGACTGACAGGCTTTGTTTTGTTGACGACTGTCAGAAGTTGGGTAGGCCAAAGTTTTTTGGCGAGCCACTGTGCAGCTGTCCATGGAGCTTGGGCGATGACTAACCTGCCTCCGAAAAACTGCCCTGCCGATGTTTTCATGTGCCACTCATCACCGTCGTGATCAGCGTTGATGATGCGAGCTTTTGTCTTAAGAGTTAATTGGCCAGAAGCCACAAACGTCTTAGTCAACGCGTCAAGGGCTGGTGTCCAATCGCCAGTGAATGGTTCACTCGTATGAAAGCTGGAGCGCTCAGAAATCGCACCTGGAGAGGCTTCCCAGATGTTAGTTATGCCAGCAGCCTGAGCGTAGGTTTCAAGGACCATAGTCGCTGGACTTTTGCGCGGGGCTTTCCACACGTCTGCAAACGTATGATCGAATTTATCTTCCGCGTCAAAGAGAGCTTGCACGTCTTTCCACTGACGCTGAGCGGCCATGCCACCGAGGATTCTTGCGCCTTTTTCTGAGTAGAGGTTTTTCGTGTCCACTTCAGAAAATTTATTTCCCATCAACACGGCCGTCTTTGTTTGTTTGCCAGAAACAAGGGATGGCAAATCATCTGCCTCAGGGTCATGTTTGATCGCTTGATTCCAAAACTCATAAAGCCTTGGTGTGATGGCGTTAAAACCCTGACCTCTGATATCTGCGGACTCGTCAGTACTGACAGTGCCGAGACGACCGCCAGCTCTTGAGTCTTTTTCAAGGAGCAACACCTTGCTGTTAGGATTAGCTAAGCAGTAGCGATGCGTCACGAGTAATCCAGAAATTCCAGCACCTGCGATGATGACATCGTAGTGGGTTTGATCTGTTTCTTGATTGGTCGTGGTTTCAGTATTGTCGGTCATGAGAGGCTCATTAGTTGATTCCATGCTGTAGCAAATCTCCATTCCTGGTGCCGCTAGATAAGGGGGCCATCCTTTGGCGCCTTATGCCATCGCTGAGCATTTGGTGTTTTAATGATCTCGAATGTAGATTCTATTAAAATCAGGGCCTTAGCGCCAGTAGATAATGCTTCAAAGCCCGGTCCTAAATGCCTGAAATCAGTAAGGTCTAACCACCCAAATATGCTTGACGGCTGCCTTGGCCCTTCTGTATCCTCAGGGGCCTTTCTCAAGTCGGGGTGTAGCGCAATTGGTAGCGCGCGTGCTTTGGGAGCATGAGGTTGCTGGTTCGAGT
>JBAXLR010000040.1:0-19989 GCA_037134655.1 bacterium
GGCTCCTCCACGCGGGTCGCTGTCACCGACAAGTCCAAGGTCTCGTCAGGCTGAACGTCTCCGTTACCAATCGTATTAGCTGCTAAGACAATTTCAGCGGATACGAACCACATTAGAAATAACAATACTGCTTGCATGCCAAATTCCTCAAAATATTTTTAGACATTTTGAGGACTATGTTAGCTCGCAAACTGCAGCAACTCAATAAATTTTGCCCTGAGCTGGAAGCCTCGGGTGATTGGATTTTAAGCACTTCGCCGGATGATCACGCGAATCAGCCCCAACGTGTGGGCATGCTAGAATTTAGACCTCGGCTTCGAGGCTTGCGTCCACTTCAAACTCAAAGTTTTGAGCATCTGCGGCACTGAATTCCGGTAGATCAGCCTGGTCCCAAACCATCGGCTTTAATGCGCCCGACTGTGATTTGCGGGTTCCTGGATCATACTGCCTGGAAAGCCTTGCGATCTCTTCTTGTTTGCGTTTTCTTTGATCTTCTTTGCTTCGGAAAATTATACGAAGCGGCACATCAATAAAACCAAGATCCTCGCGGAAACGGTTTATCATGTAGCGTTTGTAACCTTCCTGAATCTCACGAGCAACGTTACAAAAGACAAGGAGTGTAGGAGGAGACGATCTCACCTGGGTAGCATAATAAAACTTTACCCGCTTGCTGGTTCGCTTGATAAGAGCAGGCGTGTGATCATGGGCCATTTTATGAAGAGCCGCATTGACCGCGCGAGTCTCAACACGTCTTTCAAACTGTGAAACGACAGCCTCTACTAATTGCATAATATTATGTACTCGCTGATTCTCAAGACAAGACACATAAAGTACCGGCACCCAAGCTAGAAGTTTCAACTTATAGCGCAGGAAGTCCGTATATTCTTTCGCGGTGTTTGAAGTTTTGTTTTCAACCAGATCCCATTTATTTACAATAATAGCCATTGCTTTATACTGCTCAGCCGCCATGGCAGCAATCCTTGCATCTTGATCCGTCAGCATTTGTGTCGCATCAAGCACAAGCAGCACGACATCCGAACGCTCAATCGCCTGCATGCTCCGCATGACGCTGAGAGACTCTACTTTGTCATTGATCCTGCTTCTTCTGCGAATACCAGCTGTATCGACCAAAACATAGCTTTTGCCATTATAAGCCAACGGCGTGTCAATCGAGTCGCGAGTTGTACCAGCAACCTCGCTGACCAAACTTCTTTCCTCCCCAATCAAGCGATTGAGAATTGAGGATTTACCAGCATTAGGGCGCCCAACCAATGCGATGCGCGCTCCTGCCACAGGCAGATTTTTCTTGTCAGCTCTGAGCTCTTCGATTGATGTCAGTTTAGTCTCAATCAATTCTAAGAGTTCGCCGACGCCTCGCATGTGAGCCGCTGACGTAACGACAAACTGATCAATACCAAGCTGGTAGAAGTCAAAGACCCTATCTTCGTGCTGTTTAATATCAACTTTATTGACCACAGGGATCACAGGCTTGTTTTTCTTAGCCATATGACGAAGAAGCTGCTCATCATGGGGATGAAGACCAGCTTTACCGTCAAAAACGAGTACTACGATATCGGCCTCATCAATGGCGGTCTCCGCCTGCTGCCACACGATATTTTCGCTAAACGGCTGGTAATATACGCCCTCAGTTTCAAAACCGCCGGTGTCAACCACCATGCAGCCTCTTTCTTCCATGTCATCAAAGTAAACGACACCGTAAAGACGATCGCGAGTCAAGCCAGGACAATCATCAACCAAGGCATTTCGCGTACGCGTTAATGCATTGAACAGAGTTGATTTGCCTACGTTTGGACGGCCAACTATGGCTACAGTTCCCTTGATCATTGCGCTACTCCCACAAATTGTGACAACGCTCGCCTTGCGGCCGCTTGAGCGGCATCTTTTTTGCTGGCACCGTGGCCTTGGGCCAAAATATTGCCGTCAATTTTCACGGCCACTTCAAAATACTTTTTATGGGATGGACCCGTTTCTCCCACGACGTCATATGTAGGAGTTGTTTTGAATTTTGCTTGAATGATTTCTTGAAGCTTTGTCTTCGGATCTCCGTCCAAGAATCGCCTAGGATCCCCAGTAAGTTCGGCAGCAAAGAGACCTTGAGTCACTCGGCGCGCCGCCTCCCAGCCCCCATCTTTGTATACCGCGCCCAGCAGTGCTTCCAAGGCGTCAGCCAAAATGCTCGATTTGTTTTGCCCATCGGTTGCGATTTCACTACCGCCTAGAACCAACGCTTCACCCAGGTGAATCGTCCGGGCTATCCTAACTAGGTTATCTTCACACACGATCGCAGCTCTGACTCGTGACATCTCACCTTCACTCAAGCCTTCCGACGAATTGAGCAGGGCCTCACTGATGACCAACCCAAGAACTGAATCACCAAGAAACTCCAGGCGTTCATTCCATGGCTTCATCGCAAGAACTTCTGCCGTGACTCCCGCCACGCCAACCAGTGCCGAGCGATGGGTCAACGACTCCCACAGAATTTCCTTACGGGAAAATACGTAGGCGACGCTCGCTTCAATGCGACTAGCGTTGATATATAAAATTGGCTTTAAAGTCCAAAGCACTTAGGTCTGACCTCCCCGCACTGTAACTCCGGTAAAAACCGGCATTTAGCTTATTTTTTAAGCAAAATTTGGCGGCAGGGAGGTATATAACCTCTGGCTTATTAAATCAATGTTAATAATTTAATAGATATTTTAAGAGGAAACTGCCCGACTTAATTGTGCCTGCAGCAATTTAACCTCGAAATATCCATAGGTTACTTGAATATTGCGGTGGGATACTAAAGTAGCCGTTTTTGCTGAGGAAACCTCTAAAAGGCCCAATTAAGTCCACCAGTTTTTGAAGGGTTGTTTGTTTTCAGAGCACTAAGATAATCTTATAAATGTGCCAGAACGCTATAAGACTGCTTAAAGGCGAGAATAATGCGACTAGTTTTATCCAAGGCCCCTCGACGGGATGACCCCAAGAACGAGCGAATGTTCCTTCCGATTAACGTCGCAGTTTGTCTATTGGCCTCACAGATACTAGCGGCCCAACCTAGTTTTGCCGATGTCACGGTCGAACATACCAAGACCACTCGCGCTGGCACCCAAAAAGAGATTAGATACCTCACTCAAAGGAAAATTCGCATTGATGTCATCGAGAAAGACAAGACGACGATCACATTTATAGACCCAGTTAATGTTTCGATTTGTGTCAGGGCCAACAAACCTTCAGCCAAGGGGATCTGTGACACGTTATTAACAAGAGACTTGAAGGCTATGAACTCCCACGTCTTTTCCGAAAAAAGTTCGATAAAAATCGTCAACTACAAAACTGTTCCAACAGGCAAAAAGGGAATATTCGCTGGTAGACGCTGTGATTATTTCAAACGCTCATACAGCATGGCTATTGGAGGCTCGAGTCCCGGATCGACAACCGAAACTTTTTGTGCGGATCTCTCCCTTGCGAAAGACATGATCGGCCTGCCAGAGGTCCTTATGAATCCATGGCCAAGTTTAATTGGCGACAAAAAGCTTAGACGACAGGCCGAAATTAGTGAGAAAAAAGCCCTAGGTCTGCACATCTTCAGTGAGAGTTGGTCACAATTGAACAATACACACCAAGCTATTGACTTCAAAAGAGACCCTTATCTACCACCGGATAAAGATGCTGAAAAACAATTACAAGAACTAGAGGCACTGTACAAAAAAACACAAGTTGCTAGCAAGAAACCGACGAAATTTGAGTCTAGCGTCGCCACAAAAGTGATTGTAGGGCCAATTCACCCCGCAGTATTTCAAACTCCTCCCCCACGACACGAGTTCATGAAAAAGAAATAGGGCTGGCACAAAATTACCCAAGTATTAATAGGGCATTCGCTCGGCCAAGAGTTGTTGAGCTGGATTAAATTGAAGTTAGTCTTTTGACTAAAAATAAAGCCTAGTCTGTGACTTTTTTGATAAATGCATCAGCTGCCTGCAAAAGTTGCTTTTGCTGTGCTTTGCTTTTCTTTCCCCACATAGCCACCATCATGGAGAGCCTGGGATTTTTAGCGAGAAACTGAAACTTCTCACTGACAAACTTCCAGTAAAGACCATCCCACACTTCACACCATGGTCCTTTTTTATAAGAGCTCATTTTTAGGATGTAATTAGAGCCGCAGATGTAAGGCTTGGTGGCGAAGATTCCACCATCACTGAACTGGCTCATTCCGTATACGTTAGGACCCATGACCCAATCAGAGGAGTCCACATACATTTCCATGAACCATCGGTGAACCTCCCGCGGGTGGATCTGCGCTAAAAGCATAAGACAACCAATCACCATCAAGCGCTCGATGTGATGGGCGTAACCAAATTTGACAGTCTTGCCCAACGAATCATCTAATGGCAAAATTCCAGTCTCAGCGGTGTACCAAACTTTAGACAGTTTTCCTTCGTGCTTGAAAAAATTACTGACATCCTGTTTGTCACTAAAGTTCTGATAAACACCTCTCACAAATTCTCGCCAGCCAATCACCTGACGGATAAAACCCTCAAGACTATTCATCGGGGTCTTATTTTCTTTCGCAAATGTGAGTGTACGTTTGACCACCTCTTCAGGAGTCAAAAGCCCAAGATTAATCACAGGCGATAATACAGAGTGAAAAACACTAAACTCTTTTGGATCGATCGCATCTTCATATTCACCAAAATGCATCAACCTCTTATCCAAGAAGTCATCTAGCCACTTGACTGCTTCTGACCTGGTGGTCGCCAACCAAAAATCTTTGGAATCACCTGGATGATCTTTGAACAGGTGATCAACCAGCTTGGAGACTTCACCCAAATGATTACTTGATTTAACTTTGGGCAGACTTGGAACATCAAGATCTGGATCAAGCTTTGCTCTGTTATCCTCGTCAAAGCTCCACTTCCCACCGACGGGCTTGCCGTCTTTATCAATCAAGATGCCGAGGCCTTTTCTGCGTTGCTCGTAAAAAGTTTTCATAAAAGGCTTTTTTTGGCCCTTTAGATACACCTGAAACTCATCTCTTGATGTCAAAAACATGGGACTTTTAAGCACGGTGTATTTTCTGCCAAGCCGCTTAGCGAGACTGTGAATACGAGCTTCCATGAATTTATCTTCAATCTCAAAGCTGATCAAATTAGCATTGGATCTGCCCGCAAGCTCTTCGGAGAGTTTTTCCTCGTATTTTTTTGAATCAACTCGCTCATGGTCGAGCTTGCCGTAGAGAACGTCGTATCCCGCCTTTTTGAGATCGTCCGCATAGGAGCGCATGGCCGCTAAAAAAAGGATGATTTTGTGCTTATGAAAACGGTAGTAGGTGCAAAGCTCCTGATCTTCCGCCATGAAAACTACGACATCCTTAGCAGGCGGCAAATGTCCGGCGGGAAACAGCTGATTTCCCATGATAAGCAAAACATCACGCCGGTCGGATATGGCTTTCGTCATGATTTACTACTATTCTGATGCACGCCTTTCACGGCTCGCCCCGAGGGATCCGCTGCATTTGCAAACGAAGCGTCCCACCTGATGGCAGCCGGCGAACTACAAGCAATGCTGGGGCCATCTGGCACACAAGCTTGGGCACTCGCCTGAGGAAAATGGGATTCAAAAATCTGGCGATACAAAAACGCCTCCTTCGTCTGCGGCGTTTTATTGGGGAAACGCTCTTTGGCGGCGGCAAAATCTTTATCACTGACGAGATTGTTTGCCTCTGCCTTCAATGAATCAATCCAAGAATAGCCAACACCATCAGAGAACTGTTCTTTTTGTCGCCAAACAATTTCGCGCGGAAGATCGCTTTCGAAAGATTTTCGCAAGATCCACTTTTCCATACGATCTTTGGTGATCATCTTTTCCTGTGGATTAATGGCCATGGCCACTTTCAAAAATTCCGGGTCAAGAAATGGCACCCTCGCCTCTACGCCCCATGCAGCCGTCGACTTGTTAGCTCTCAGACAGTCAAACAAGTGCAAGGATCTGAGCTTACGAACAGTCTCCTCATGGAACTCCCTTGGATTTGGTGCTTTGTGGAAATAAAGATAGCCACCAAAAATCTCGTCAGACCCCTCGCCTGAAAGCACCATCTTGATGCCCATGGCTTTAATCTTTCGAGTCATCAAGTACATGGGAGTCGATGCTCTGACCGTTGTCACATCAAAGGTTTCAAGGTGATAAATCACATCGGCCAAGGCATCCAAACCCTCTTGAACGGTAAAATTAACTTCATGGTGAATTGAGCCGATGTGACTTGCCACCTTGCGGGCCATTGGCAGATCGGGAGATTCCTTTAATCCGACCGCAAAAGAGTGTATCTGTGGCCACCAAGCCGGTCCTTTACCATTTTCCTCAACGCGATTTTTGGCGAATTTCGCCGCAAGTGCACCGATAATCGACGAATCCAGACCACCTGAAATCAATAGTCCGTAAGGCACGTCACACATTAACTGCCGACGAACCGCATCTTCCAATGCTGTTCTCAGAATGTTGGAATCATAACTAGCAGTGGGTAACTCCGCGGTGTCAAACCACCCTGGTTCGTAATACCGAACTGGGGCGTTCTGCCCTGATTTGAAGTAGTGACCCGGAGGAAATTCTTCCACGTGATCACAAATATCAACGATTGCCTTCAACTCTGATGCAACGAAAACTTGACCACGAGCATCTCTTCCCCAGTAGAGCGGAACGATTCCCATATGATCACGTGCGATGAGATAAGAATGATCTTTGGGATCATAGAGAACGAATGCAAAAATTCCGTTGAGACGATTCAAAAAATCAATTCCATCTTCAGTGTACAGATGAAGAATAACTTCGCAGTCGGAAAGTGTTTTGAATGTGTGAGGCTTACGCAGTGCCGCGCGTAGCTCTTTGTGATTGTAGATTTCACCATTGACCCCGAGAACTCGTCCAGTATCGGCATCTACCAGTGGCTGTGCACCGCCCGACACATCAACAATCGAGAGCCTTTCATGGGCAAGGATCGCCTTCTCATCGGAATAAACCCCACTCCAGTCTGGGCCTCGATGCCTGATCCGTTTGGCTCTGCTAATAATTTTCTCACGAAGAGTCTTTGGATTTTCCGACGCGTTTAGGACAGCTAATATACCGCACATAACAGGGTCTTCCTCTCTGATGCTATTCTTTTTAAGCCTCACGGGGCATCTAGAAAGACTACACCCGCCTTGGCTGGATGTCGACACAGCGAAATGTAATATTAATGCGGGCTTGCTTGGGCTTGCGCGTCTTTGGCAGGCTATGCTCCCAGCAAGACTGCATTCGGCCAGCCATGACCAAAAGGTCGCCGTGCTCCAAATTCAAATCAACAGTTAAAGCCTTGTCGAAGTAATGCCTGATTTTAAATAGTCTCCCCTCACCAAAACTAAGGGAAGCTATCACAGGCGTCGGCCCCAATTCAGGCTCATTATCCCGATGCCACCCCATACTATCCAGACCAGTTCGGTAGTAATTTATGAGGGCGCTATTAAAATTATGACCCAATTGAGCTTCGACAGCCGTTTTGACGTGGAGAATTGCAGGAGACCAGGGATCAGGCGTCATGAGTAAGCCAGAATAACGATAGGTCGCCCCAGAATCACCCATCCAGGCCGTAAGTCGCGGCTGCAATACGGCTCGTCCGAACATTTTTATGGTATCCTGGCGCCAGGTTGTAGTTCCGATAATTTCATCCAATAATTGATCTGCGACGTTGGCTGAAAAAAAAGACTTACCTAGATAAGCCTCTCCGTCCCGTGGCAAAAGATTCTGACCGAGCCCGCTGATAGCAACCGCCTCTGAAATAGGATTTTTCACCAAGCCTAACAACCTCATTTGACGCAGCGAATAATTGTTGCAGGCGGAACATTAAGCCAAACCACCGATGTTTCAACCCGTGAGAATTTTTTTCTCAGAATCCCCATCATTTGATGCATCTTTGGCATCATTAAGGTATGCGTGTAAATGAACATCCTGAATTCGCCGCCTTCTTTCAAAAGCTGACTGGTCGCCTCAAAAAGTTCACGTAGCACCTCCAGAGACATAATTGAACAAGGCAAGCCTGAAACAACCAAATCCGCCGGTCCGTGAGTTTCGAGAACTTTTGGGGCGATATTCTGCGCATAGTCGGGAATTATTTCAATTGGCAGCATTTCTTCTTGTAGGTGCGCACGGAACACAGGGTTTGGTTCAGCAGCAATAAATTTCGCTTCAGCTGGCATTCTTTCAAGAATTTTATAGGTTATGGCACCAGTCCCAGGACCGTATTCGATAACAAGTTTTAAACTTGCAAAATCAAACCCAGCTAATAGTCCGCGTACAAGATTGGGCGACGACGGGATAACCGAAGCCACTTCTCCAGGCTTCTTAAAAAACTGCCTGAGAAACAACCAGCGGCTTTCTCCCTGACTCTTTCGCGACCTAAAATACACGAGTCTTGCTCCTTCAAAGCACGTTGCCCCGTATTTTCTAACAGAATCAAGGATTCCTAGCAATCAACTGAGCGCCACTTGCGTCGAAGATATACTGATAGCGTTGGCTAGGAACAATTAAGTCGGTTAGTTTCTTCATTTTATGGAAGCTTGGTGTAAACGTTTACGGTTTTAGAACATATGTCCAAAGCTGAAACCTAAAAATGTCGCAGTTTGCAGCTCATTATAAGCCACATCGGACTCCGTGACAGAGTTACTGCGACGACGGTAGCCAACGTCAAAATTGAGAAACTTACGACTCAAGGCAAAGCGTCCACCCACCTCTATGTCGAGGCGCGATCCAAGCGCAATAGTGCGTTCTTTTTTATCAACAGGTGACGCCGTTGCAACACTCATAACATTCAGATAAGCCAAATTATCGCGACTCATCGGGATGAGCATACCGAAATACCCACCGTAACCATCACCGACAATATCCAGGATTTCTGTGCCTTCACGTTCCACTTTCATTTTAACGCCGCCCAAGACCACGCCGAGCTCTACCATCCACATCCGATATTTAAATATTGTAGATGTCCAAGCCGACGTTAAGCTTGAATCGTTGACCGCAAAAGTGATCGCCTGTTTTTCCTGTCGATACTCGAACCCAAGATTTCTTTCTTGCCCTGCATTTGCACCGAACCCGTAGGTCATGACTCCCATGGTGTCGTTGCTATCCACAAGAGGTGATTTATAAGTTCCAAGACCATAGTCTGCGAACATGAAGACCGTATCAGTCCGCTCTGTCATCTCGTCAGCCTTTGCAACAAATGAAAACGACACCATTGCCAAGGTAAGCAGTACCCGTGAAAATTTATTTTGTTGGAAAAAATTTTTACCCATAATTTCTTTGTCGGCAAATGCCGGTATAATATGAGGCATGGCGCTTTAACAAAAGACAAAAATATGCCATTTCTCTTGTGATATCATTAAGGTCAGCGTTTTGCAGTGGCAGAAGAGCACAAGATCTTCATTATGATATTATTTTAAGTCACTAACCTGAGGGGATTTTTTTGCGAAAGTTCATGCTCAATTTTGCCATCTTCTTCATACTGGGTTGCGCCGCATGCCTCGTATTCATAGCTCTACTTGATGATTGGTCCGAGCGCCCAATTAACCTACCGGCCGAAGTTGTAATCGAATTAAGGCCAGGCGTTAGCTTACGAACAATTTCAAACACTCTCGAGAGCAAGGGAGTTGTGGATAATAAAAATTTTTTCATGGCACTGATCCGCCTGCGTGCCGACTATGCCAAGGTTCAAGCTGGCTCATATCTGTTCAAGGGCAGCGTCACACCGTCTGATATCCTCAAAAAAATGATCGCCGGAGACATCTATATCCCTGTTGTTCTGCAGGTGTCCATTCCGGAAGGCTTTACTCTCAAAATGCTCAATGAGCGACTGGCCGCTAAAAACGTTGGCAAACTTGTCGAGTTGGACGCGCTTGTGAAAGATGTAAAGTTTCTTCGAAGTCTCGGCATCAAAGCCAACTCTCTGGAAGGGTTCACCTACCCTGCAACTTATAACTTTGAAGCCATGCCAGATGGACGGGAGTTCTACAAAAAAACTGTCAAAACTTTTTTTGAAAAGCTTCCAACCGATTATGAGTCGTCTGTTGCCAAGTCAGGACTGAACTTAACGCAGGCCGTTACATTTGCTTCACTCATTGAGCTTGAGACGATGCGAGACGAAGAAAAATCTCTCATATCCGAAGTCATTTGGGCGAGACTCAAACGAGGCGAACCTCTAGGTATCGACGCAGCCATCATCTATGGGATTGCTAACTATGATGGTGACCTTAAGTGGAAGGATCTCAGAAATACAAAAAATCGGTATAACACGCGTATTCATCGAGGGTTGCCGCCAGGACCTATCGGCGCGGCTTCGCGCTCCAGCCTTGTGGCTGTTTTGAACCCTTCCAATCTGGGTTATTATTATTATGTGTTGGACAGTAATGATCCCACCCGGCATCTGTTCTCAAAAACCCTTGCTGAGCACAATTCACACGTGCGAAAGCTCGTAAAGTCAGCCGGTAGACCCACTATCAGGAGGAACAATGGCAAAGAAAACTCTCCGTAAAGACTCCTCCAAGGGCCCAAATAAATCTACCCAAGCCAATCAGCCAGAAGTCCGCCCTTCGGAACCAAACAAAAGCGTTGGTCGCATGGATCACAGAGTACCCATCCAGCTGTTGGTAGATTACAAGGCGGAGGGACATTTTCTTTTCGACTTCTGCCGCGACCTCGGCTCGGGCGGAGTTTTTATTGAAACAAATCGCCCTCTGAGTGCTGGCTCAGAGATCGATCTGACTTTCACCATTCCTGACAGCAAAGAGACACTCAGGACCAAAGCCAAAGTCATCTGGAGCCAGAGCCCGATTCAGGGACGTAATGATGTCAATGTTGGGATGGGCGTCCAATTCACGCAATTCAGTGATACCGAACGACGCAAGCTTGATGAGTTTGTCACCCGTTATGCCACTGGACAAGCCTCTTCAATTAACAACCGAAGAGTCGGTTGAACGACCCTCGATTCATGTCAAGCCACACTAGATTGTCGGATGGACTTCGATGTTTTGCCGGATTTGTTTTGGGTGCGCGTCATCGATTTCACTTCACTGCTTAAAATAACGAATAGAACGTCTTGCTTGGCCAGAAAATGTGCCGTTCCTGTAAGCTCAAAACTGTTACCGAGGCCTTCAGCTTTGTGATTCACATCCGCTACTCGCGGCCAACGTTTCGGATCACGCAGATCGCGAAAAAGCTTCTCATATGAGCCTGTGCAGGTTTCGGCTGCGATGGATCCAAAAACCTGGCCACAAAAATACGATGGTTCATGCCCGGTGATACCCGCTAGAATTCGACTCACGGCAACATACTCCATGTTTGGCTTAATGGCGAAAGCGTACCCTGGAAATGCCTCCACCAACACTTTTATGTGCTCCATACTGAGACTTGATAGACCGTCAAATTTTCGAACTCGCCGTCGATTGCTAGCATCTCCCCAAACCAGTAACGCCCAAGTACCAAGACCGGCGATGGCCGCAGTGGAGAAAAAAATACCGAAGCCCAGGGTCCCGGTTGCACGCCAGGGCGCTTGCCACGGCAATGCTGTGATAAGGGATGGTCGTCCATTTATATCATTCAGAACCGAATAGAGCACACCGCCCCCGGCACCTTCAAGCTCATACAAAAAACCACCATTACGCTGCGCAGCGGGGATCACGCTTTGAATCCGTGTGGGAATAGCCGCATCGTTACCAAGGCTATAAAAATTCACTCCGTGCATTGCCACCTGATCGCGCGAGACAACAAAGTCTTCGGCGCTTAACCATTTACCAACAATAATAAAACCAGGCACAGCATTCTGCCCCTCTAGGGTGATGTGATGCACCGAGGCCAGTAAAGGCTTATCCTCGACTGTAAGAACACCGGCTATAGGCCTACGAGCGGCGACCCGGTCCATCAAGCCAGAGTCCGCGGCGAACAGTAACTTGGATGCCTCTGCAGATAGATCCACCACTCCCTGACCGTCTGTCATGGTGCGAAAACCGTCATAAAACTTACGCTCGTGAGTAAATACAGCCACTACGTCGTATGGCAAATCTCGCCTGAGGTGCGGCGCAGGGGCCTTGTGACCAGGCTTGCCGGCTTTGAGCCAAAGCAAAGGCCCCACAAGGTCTACACTAGAGCCAACACTCTGAGCGACAAGATTTAGACGGTTTTGGAGCGCTAAAGTTGCCTCCCCTGCAGCCGCAGAAGTCACTGAGCGCTGGGCACCCTTGTACCAAAGGGCCCCGGGCAATAGGACCGCGAAAAAGACGGCCACACCGCCCATCATGAACTTTAGACGCTTCATAACCGATGCATTAATCTCTGGCAGAATCAGTCGCAAAATTACGCCTCCCAAAAACATCGGCTTGGACTTACAGGTGGATCGGTAGGATTTTTTGGGTACTTAATAGGCCCTGAAAAGATTGAACTTGGTAAAAACATAAAAATCACCCATCCGGCTAGTCTGAGACGGGTGATAGTGGCACAATAAGGGGAGATTTGAACGAAGTTTAAGGATAGCCGGGAAAGGGACGTCACCATGAGTGAGACAATTGAAAACTCTAGCTTTATGCGATCTCTGTGTATGGGTCGGATTGAAGAAGGCCTGCTTTTCCCATTCCCCAAGATGAAAAAAGAGGAACAAGAGACTATACGCACCATGGCGCAGTCATTTCATCAATGGCTTGGGCCCAAAGAAAAGGAATTTCGCAAATGGGATCACGAAGGCGAAATGCCAAAAGAATTCCTAAACGAGATGCGAGAGTTCGGCTTATTTAGCCTGATTATTCCAGACGAGTTCGGCGGCTTGGGTTTGAGCGCCACAGGTTACTCCCGCGTTCTGCAAGAACTAACTCGATATGATGGCAGCGTGGTTTTAACTGCTGGCGCTCACAGCAGTATCGGAATGAAGGGACTCCTGCTATTTGGAAGCGACGCGCAAAAGAAAAAATATCTACCAAAACTCGCATCTGGCGAAATGATCGCGGCATTCTGCCTAACAGAAGCGAATTCTGGCTCTGACGCCGCCAGTCTAAAAACCAAAGCCACGGAGCACGATGACCACTGGCTTTTAAACGGCGAGAAAATCTGGATTACCAACGGTGGTTTTGCGGACTTCTTCACAGTTTTCGCGCGTACAGAATCCAAAGACGCGAGTGGCAAGGCTAAGATTACCGCTTTTATCGTAACAAAAGATCTGGCTGGAGTTTCAAGTGGCCCCCACGAAGACAAAATGGGCATCCGCGCCAGCAGTACGACGACCATCAGCTTCGTGAATGTAAAAGTACCAAAAGAAAACGTACTTGGCGAAGTTGGCGGTGGCTTCAAGGTCGCCATGAACATTCTCAATAATGGCCGCACCGGCCTTGGCGGTGGATGTGTTGGCGCCATGAAGTTTCTTATTGAGCAATCCACCCGACAAGCCAAACAGCGCAAGCAGTTTGAACAGCCAATTGCTAATTTCGGATTGATAAAACAAAAAGTAGGGAAAATGGTCGTCAACACCTACGCCGCAGAGACGGTTGTCAACATGGTGGCGGGCATGGTGGACAAAGGCCATAAGGATTACGCTGTCGAGGCGGCTATTTCTAAAATTTTTGCTACCGAGGCTCTCTGGGATACAGTCGATGAGGCCCTGCAAATCGCGGGCGGCAATGGATTCATGCGTGAATTTCCCTACGAAAGAATTATGCGCAACTGCCGCATCAACCGTATTTTTGAAGGCACTAACGAAATCTTACGTCTTTTCGTTGCACTGACCGCAATGAACGACGTCGGCGCGCAGCTTAAAGAGGTTGCCAGCGCCCTGGGTAACGCACTACATGACCCGATCAAAGGATTTGGCGTATTGAGTGATTATGCCAAGCGACGGATGAGCCAAGCGACGGGGATCGGCAAAAACGAGATGACGAAAGCTCACCCTGCCATCGCAGAGCACGCTCGCCTTTTTGAGACCCTGACGAGAGGGTTGGCGTCGGCCGCCGATCGTATCCTGCGCAAGCACGGCAAAAGCATCATGAATAAACAATTCGCCACACGACGATTGGCTGACATTATGATCGATTTATACGTCCTAGCCTGCGTTATCAGCCGGGTGTCTCTGTCCCTTGAGGAAAACGGCGTCGCCAAGTCGGCACAAGAGCTTGAAATCCTCGAGGTCTTTGCAGGGGATGCCAAACGCCGGATCCAGGCTAACTTTGATCAGATCGACAATAATAACGACGAATTGATCAAGTCGGTCGCGGACCATGCTTTTGAGCAAGAGAAATTTAGCTGGGATAACATCTAGCGGTTGCGAGCCCCGGGCATTTAAGCTAAAACATTTAGCTGAATATTCACATATTTAGCCCGGGAGAGTCCATGTTTGTAGTCTGGAAACGACCTGACGGATTTCATGGCGCAGAACCAAAAGATTTCAAGGTGATCGATATTGGAAGCCACGCGCGAATTTGGCTTCACAAAAAAGACACTGAATGGTTTCCGTTCCGCATTTCAGGTGGCTGGCAAGAGCAAGAAGCCACCCAGCGTTTAAATCAGTTTGTGAATCTCATTGGACAACCCAGCTCCCACTGGATCAAACGACTGACCCATGAGTTTCATCATTCCATGCAAAGTGACCCAAAAAAGTTCATGAGCGAAACCCTTGACTGGCTGGACGGGCTTCTAGGTCAGCTCAAAGGTGACACATGGGAAGTTGAAATTATGGGACACGCCATTCGTGAAATTCTGAATCGCGTCAAAGACGCGGAAAAGGGATTTCTCACCGCAGTCAGCTAAGCATTAAAAGTTTTCGGGAGCATTACGCATGAAAAATTTATTCTTCGTGACGTCTATCATCTTAGTAAGTTCTTTATTTGCTTGCGGCCCCATGAAGGGTCGCAACTCAATTGTATCCGCTTCACTAAATTTTCCCGAAATCAGGCCTCTAATTGTCGGCATGTCAGGCTACTCAACATGTACAGAATCGAATGACTATCATGCCGGTGAACTAGGCCCCCTGGGAGCTCAACTTTTCAGACAAGTTGAGCCCATCATGGCGCAGATCACGGAAAAACTGAACGTTGCACCAGCGTTACTGGCAAGTTGCTTTACAGATGACAGGGAACTCATAACGGCATCCTCTTTAGATGGCTGGAAAGTGAATAAACCATCTGATCAGGATTATCTGACAAGTATTCAACAGCAGATGGAGTTCTTTACTCACGTGTTTGTCGTTGGACACTCCTATGGTGGCTGGCTTTCCATGAAGCTTGTGGAGTCCTACCAGGGAGTGGCCGATAAAATTAAAACCCTGCACACCATCGACCCTATTAGCAAAGAACTATGTTACTTTGACAACGTCTCGGAATGTTTAACTGCGCCCAGAGATATTAAAGAACCCGCGCGCGAACATATCAAAGCCAATACGGAAACATGGGTCAATGCCTGGCAGGACATCACATTTTTTCTTCACTCGTCGCCAATCCCGGAAGCTGATCAAAACCCACAGTACGAAGTCGAACACTGGGATATTGATAACAATGAAGAGCTTTGGGAGGACATAAACCGGCAAGTGGCTACTAGCTTTTAGCCAATTCCTGGTCCTCGTCTAGCTTATATGCAGCCAACTTGGGGTAAAGATCCTTGGTGACGTGGACATCAAACACTGCCAAGTCTTGTCTTTCATAGTCCACACTCAAAATCATACAATTACGGTAGACCAGTGAGACCCCGTCACGATCGGCTGCGGGTATGGCCAGTTTGCATCGCACGAAATTGGCCAAGAAAAACTGGTTTATTTGCTCGCGTAATTTAGCAATATCTTCTGGCTTGTAGGCCGAAATACTTATACTTCCGGGGTATGCTTGGCGAAGGATTCTTCCTAAGAACGGATCATCAACCCGGTCAATTTTATTGAAGACGTGCATCACCGGAATATGGCCGGCGCCAATCTCCTTGAGAACGTTTCTTGTGGTCTCTAGCTGTGATTTATAGTTATCGTGGGAGATATCCACGACCACTAATAAGAGATCAGCCTCGACCACTTCATCCAAAGTTGATTTGAAAGATTCGACTAAAGTATGCGGCAAGTTGCGGATAAAACCCACCGTATCGCTTAACAGAATCTTTGGCCTTGAGTTTGGGTCGAGGGTTCGAATATTTGACTCTAAAGTGGCAAACAGCGCATCCTTTGCGAGGAAGTCACCATTGGTCATCGCATTCATGATCGTTGTTTTGCCACTATTGGTATAACCCACAATGGCCACTTTGATCTCGTTACGTCTGGCCTTACGTTGGGTTTCACGCTCACGAGAAATTTGGTGGAGCTGTTCTTTTAGTCGGGCAATCCGGTCTCTGGCCCGACGGCGATCCACCTCGATCTGCTTTTCACCATCACTCCGCCCAACCGCACCGCCGCCACCTTGCCGGTGCAAATGGGTCCACTGCCCCACCATCCGGGGCAACATCATCTCAAGTCTTGCTATTTCAACCTGCGTCTTTGCAGCATTAGTCTTGGCGTTTTGTGAAAAAATATCCAAGATGACACCGCTGCGATCCATCACCCGGCATTTTGTCAGCTCCTCGAGATTTCTGACCTGAGGAGGGGATAAAGCTCTGTCAACCACGACAAATTGGGCCCCGCGCTCCTTGGCAAGTTCACGAATTGCCTCAACCTTTCCTGTTCCGATCAAACAACTGGGGGTTAATTTTGGGCGTTTTTGTACGATCTGGCCGACGGTCACAACTCCAAGAGTTGTTAGCAAAGCTTCAAGCTCGATCAAATCATCATTTAATATTTTGGGATCTTCATTGGGAAGGAGCACGCCGACGATTATGGCCGACTTGACTGCTGCGGCGTCAGGCTCCTGGGTGGCTCTTGCGCGATCTCGTTTTAATAATTTGAGCTTGTTTCTTATAACGCTAACCTCATAGAACAAGGTGAAATGAGAAAAACCTTCAAGCCTTCCCGCTTTAGTCCCGGCCTGCTCTATTTTTGCTGGTGCGAGCGGCATCGGCTGCCGCTTTCTTAGCTCTTGCGATGGCCTCTATTATAGCTGGAGAATTTTCCAAGAAAAATAGTATTTGCTTCTTAACGATGGGTCCCTGGGCTAGCGGCTCAACATCGTAGATGCCCAGTTCTTCCAGGTGCTTGACGGCAAGTCCAAAACCGATATCGGACTTGATGGGCCACTGATTGACGATCATCTGTACAGCACGGGTTGAAAAAACCTGCTGGACAAAGATCTCTGTCGGCACTTTCTCACTTTTCATAGATCATTCTTCTCAGACAAAAAAAGACATGTTGCTTCAATCATTTCACCTAACGACCAGGTCGCGGCAGTGTGGGCTTATAGCCAACAGCAGTAGAGGTGCCTTGAATCATACGATCACCAGCTGACTTCAAATTGCGACTGGTCTCAAAGAACTCATAAAGGGTATCGACCAGATCGCGCATACCATCTTCACTTAAGATAAAGCCAAATTTTGAGGGATTAGCGTGCGTCGTAATCATTTCCTGCAACGCCATTCTGGTTACACTCTCCATTGCTCCTCGCACTGTAAGCCCCCTTTATTCCGAGCGCTGAAAATCGACTAGATAATTCACTAAATTCAGCAAATTGCCCGTTTAATTTAGCTCTATTATCCCATAAGGACCCCATGAGCGCGAGAGCCGCCCAACCCTCTGACGTCTTAAGCATCTGTTTTTACTGATATTAAATTGATATTTTTGTTTTTTAGCAAAATCCCCAAAAGTCTTTCGACAAAAAGCCGAACAACCCTTCATGTTTTGGCGGCCTTGGATCCGTCAAACTACCTGGAGATTGCCTATGCGACACGGTCTAAAACTTGTTCTACGGTGGACCTTTAACGGCCTAGCTCTAAGTGTAGCCTGGCTCTGGGTCCATGGGCCACTGATTGGATGATCACCCAAACTCAGTAGCCGCCAGATAAACCGCGTGGATTAGTGATGAGCCTCGGCCAGGGACTGATGCAAAAGAGGATCCGCAACAGCAACCATGGGATTTTTTCTGCCGAACGCCGAGAAACTCGCTAAAAATAAACCGAACACTCCAAAGAATATTCCAAGCTCAATTCCTGGTAGCCCAAAAGGCGCATCCTTAACCACCTCCGGCATCACCACCAAAAGATAAGTGAACCACTGAGCCACGAGAATACCGATAGCTATTTGACCAACAAGCATTTTTGTCCCCTTACTAGCCTTCGGGATTAGGCCATACAGTGGCACCACAAAACTGAGGAGCGGAGCAATCATAACAATATAGATCCACGGCGCATGCAGGCGGTGGATGAAATACTCTGTCTCCTCCGGCATGTTACCGTACCAGTAGGTCAACACATGGGCATAAGTCAAATATGCAAAGAAAATGGAAAACCCGTGCATGAGTTTACCAATATCATGGAAGTGAGACTGCTTTATGTACTGTCCAATCGCTGTACCCTTGAGAGACCACATGGTCAAAATCAAAGTTGCCATCAGAGTCTGCATCATAACCGCAAATAGCCAACCACCCCAAAGGGTAGAGAACCAAGTAGGTGCAAGCGACATCAATAAATCAAACGCCAAGAGGGTAAAGCAAAGCGCATAAGCGACGAGCAAAGGTGCGCTCCAATAGCGCAGGGTGTCGCGTACCTTCGCTGCCTTTTTATCAGCTTCTTCTTTATGCCCCGCGACAAACGTCCGGTCGCGATCCGTCTTCATACCAATTTGCCAATAAACCAATCCAACAATCACGGCCAGAGCCAAAATATCGCGAATCAACCAAAAGTTTTCAACCAACCAACTTCTCTTACCCCAAAAGTGATGAATGACATCAGGATTGGAGATCCAAGAGTACACCTTATCAGCACCTGCAAGGTTGAATTTAATGCAGGCGAGTATGCCCAAGAAAATCAGCGCCGCGACCGGCACAAAACTTGAGAACGCCTCATGAATCCGCATAACGGAGCGACCCCATTTTGCGCCGATCACGTCTTGCATGGCGGAAAACGCAGAGCCACCCAAAGCTAAGGAGAAGAAGAAAAATGTATTAAACAGAAGAGCTCCCCAAACTCTCGTCTGTAATTCCGGACGAGACAAACCAAGCCCCAAAGCAATAAGCCCGAGCACTACGAACGCTGAAACCGCGCCGCGTAGCTGCGAACTGGAAGGGAGGTAAAAGCTTTGCCGTTGTTCAAATAAATCATGATGAGGATTGTGACTCATTTGGTGACTCCCTGAAGTTTACGAAGGTAATGAACCGCCGCCCAGCGCTCATGGGGCATGATGGCATGGCCATAGCCTGGCATGATGTTGGCTCCAAACGTTATGCGATGAAAGTAAAATCCATCGGCTCTTTTTTGGTATATTTCCGTGGTCAAATCGGGTGGACGCGGATAGAGGTCGGTAATGGAACCATCGCCTTTCGCCTCTGCGCCATGGCAGGGGATACAGAATGTGTTGTAGGTTTTTTCTCCGAGAGCCACAACTTGTGGTTCATTTGGTAAGGGATTTTGTAGATTTTTTTCAGCCTCTTCCGCGGTTGCCGGATAAAGAATCGCGTTCGTCGACACCGCGCCTTCTGGAGGATCAAGATAGTTCTCCTGAGGCTTCATTGTCGGAGCATCTGCCATATCGGGTACGTACTGGACCTTTGGCTGCGTAGGATCGCCACCAAGCATTTTAGCAATAGTGCCAGTCAAGCCATTATGCGCAACAGGGTTACTTCCTGACTTGGTGCACGAGCTGACCTGAGCCCCGACCACTACGGTCACAATCATCCCTGTTTTCAAAAGTATTTTCATCGTCTCGAAGCCTCCTTAGGCTTTTTTGATTGTTCAGTTTTTGATTGCTCAGTGAGTTGCTTTGATTTCAACGGCGCCAGCTTCCTTTAAAAACTTCGCTTGAGGGCCTTCCACCGTTGCATCTGGAACCCAAATCCCAAACATATCGTCTGTCAGTCGGTTATCGAGGATTGTAAC
>JBAXLR010000041.1:0-19819 GCA_037134655.1 bacterium
ACGCAGACCTCGCGATAGATGGATCCAGCGCGTGCAAACCTTTGAGAGTGCTGGCGCAAAGATCCTTCAGGTTATCGGCAGTAAGCGTATTTGACTGCACCTCAAAGATCCTCGAAATCATTTCAGGAGACAGGCCTTGAGACTGTATCTCAAGCGCCTGACTAAATCTAACCGCATCGGTTTGATGATCAGTTGAGGCCGATTGACCAACGTCAATACTGCCACCCAGTTCTTCGAGTTCCGGCGCTGATGCAAAATGCTCAAGTTCCGCCATTTCTGTTGCGACGTCGATTTGCGCCTCGGGCGTAAGGAACACAATTTCCGTATCACCGATTAAGACTTTGTCGCCGCTATTAATGACGGCATTGGTAATTTTGTCGCCGTTGAGATAAGTGCAATTCTTACTTTGTAAATCTTCTAGGATGTAAAGTTGATCCCGTTTCTTAATGCGCGCGTGAAACCGACTCACTTTATCATCATCAATAGGAACTGATGCGCTGGGATCTCGACCAATGGTGGCAGGCCAATGGACGATGGCCAGTCGACGACCGGCCTGTTTGCCGCGAGTGATAATTGCTATAGCCATTCAGGCCTCGCTACGGAAAAATCGACTAAATTCATAAAAAAAACCAGTTAAATCCCGGATTTTCGCTAACCGGTCGCACTGGCTGGGATTCGGACGCTTTGACCCGAAAGTTGAGAAAAAAACGCCCGAAACTAACTATTTCTCAAGTGTAACCGATAGTTAGAACACAACAGTTGAGGGATGGAGACGTCATGCAAGCTACGATTCTTAACGCCAAGGTCATCGCACTGGTTATTTTCTTCATTCAACCCGCAGTCGTTTATTGCGCCAGCAATGCGGACGACCTGTTCTTTATTTTGAGTCGGGGATCAAAGCCTGCCAAAGTGAGTAAAAAGTTACCCCAAAAAAGCAGTGATCCGTTTATGCGACTGCCCGATCGCTCTGCGGGGGGGCATCTAGCTGATGTATCGCCTGCTGGTAGCTCTCACAAATCAAAGACGAAACTTCTGCTAGATCATCAAGAAAACCAAGATATCCATGAGAGCGTTAACGAGCAACATGCGCCTCTAAAGTTCAAGGCAACTAATATCACTGGGACTGTCAAACTACCTCGGGTTCAATTCACAAGCCTCCGCCCAACCATTGATCTGCGCGAGGAGATGCCATCCCTTGACTTTACCGGGAAGTCGCTAAAAGATGGTGGCTTCTAAGGTGATCTATATCAAAGAAATACACTGAATCGATTCAGAAACTTTATGGAACTAGAAGTACAGTTTTTTCGCGAGATTAATTCGATGGCCGGCAGGTTTGCTGTCATTGATGATGTCATGATCGCTCTCAGTAGCCCTAATACTTGGATTGCTGTCGGATTGGCAGTCTTCGTGATAGCTTCAATGAAACGAAGTGAATGGCTGATGAGTGTATTTTTTACGGCAATGCTGGCTCTGGCGTGTGCAGATTTGACGTCGTTTAGAATTATCAAGCCGCTCGTAGCTCGGGAACGACCTTGCCGGATTCTTGATGGGGTCAATATGGTGTTAAATCACTGCGGTGGAAGTTATGGATTCACCTCCAATCACGCAGCAAATGCGTTTGCCGTTTGGGCGGTCCTGGCCACGAGCTTTGGGCTTAGATCACCGTGGTCATTAATTGGAATCACTCTGGCCTCAGCAGTTGCTGTCAGCCGCGTTTATCTTGGGGTCCACTTTTGGGGAGATGTGCTTGGCGGCGCGGTCCTTGGTGTCTTAATAACGATAATACTCATGCGAGTTGGCGCTAGCAGAATTTGCGTAGCGTTATCTCGCAAGGTGGTTAATCATCTGCCCTCTTCTGGGAAATAATATCGACCATGATCAGCTAATTGGACGAAGGTCTTCGGTGGCGCAAACCGTTGGCCAAATTTTTCTTCAAGCTTACGCATCCGAGTAAGAAATTCCTTCGGTCCGCAAAGATCAACATACTTAAATGGACCGCCCAGAAACGGCGGAAATCCAACGCCAAAGACGCTACCGACGTCCCCTTCATAAGGTGACGGTATGACGCCATCATCAAGGCAAAGCATGGATTCGTTGACATATCCGAGCACGCAGCGGTCCACGATCTCTTCGTCAGAGACCGACTTCGAGGTCTGGGCGCCAATCAGTTTATAGATTTCAGGATCTACCTCTCCACGCTTACCATTTTCGTAGAGATAAAAACCTTTGCCGTTCTTTTTTCCTAGGCGCCCACCACCAGCGACCGTGCTGAACCAAACCGGCATTTTAAAACGTTCAGGCCACGCCGCTTCCATTGTCTTTAGAACGTGCATGCCAATATCGATGCCCACTTCATCGATCAAGGTGATTGGCCCAACTGGCCAGCCGAACCCGACCAATAGCTGATCGATCCGGTCGATTGGAATTCCCTCACCAACCATCATGGCGGCCTCGGCCAAGTAAAATGCAAGCGCTCGATTAACGTAGAATCCCGGACTGTCTTTCACAACGATGATGGTTTTTCCCATTTGTTGTCCCAACTCGACGATTCTCGCCACAGCCCAGGGCGCTGTTTTCTTTGCGACCACGACTTCAAGGAGTGGCATCTTTTCAACGGGCGAGAAGAAGTGCATCCCCAGGACTCTTTCGGGGTGGCTGGATTTAGCAGCGATATCTGCAATTGGAATAGCTGACGTGTTGGTCGCGAAAATCCAATTTTTATGCGCGTTGCTCTCAATACCTGCAAGAATCTTTTGCTTGAGGGATAGCTCTTCAAAAACCGATTCGATGACGACATCCAGGCTTTCGAAACCAGTTGGAGCTAGCTGCGGTGAAATTTGAGCTAGTCGGCTTTCGGCGGTGAATGTTTTGAGCCGCCGTTGTTTGACCTTCTTGTAAAAAAAGTTGCGCGCATTCTTCATAAGACGCGCAAGTGAATCTTTGCTTGGGTCACTAACGACTACGCGCAGCCCACGATCAGCACACACGGTGGCGATACCACCACCCATGAAGCCGCCACCAATTACGCCGACACTTGCGACCGCAGAGTCTGCATCAAATCGTTCCCGACCAGCATCCTTATAAGGGTGCTTCTTGACGGCATTGGTTGAGTGAAATAAATGAACCAATGACTTTGACTCTTTAGTTTGAGTGAGTTCTCCGAAGTGCTTTGCTTCAAGTGCGAGCCCTTGTTCCAGCGACCGTTCAAAGCCACCGAAAACCGCGTCCAGTGCCTTGTAGGAGGCTGGATAAAAGCCTTTGGTTTTCTGGTCGACAGTCTGTCTGGCTTTGAGCGCCATTACCCGCCGCCCTAAAAAATTTCCCTCAAGCAACCTTTCAGCGATTTTCTGCGAACGATTCATGGATTTACCGCGAGCCGAGGCAGCAAGCTTTGCCGCCTCACCCTCAAGAATGCCACTAGGTACGCAGGCATCAATCAGGCCAAGCTTTAAAGCTTTCTGGCCGTCAACCCTTTTGCCCGTGAGAATCAAATCAAGTGCTGCGGCAATGCCGATTAATCGCGGGAGACGCTGAGTTCCTCCTGCACCAGGTATAAAGCCAAGCTGTATCTCTGGTAATCCTAGTTTAGTTTTTTCGTCATTTGTGGCAATGCGCCAGTCGCATGCGAGTGCAAGCTCAAGGCCGCCGCCTAGGCAAGCCCCATGAATAGCAGCGACTGTCGGCTTGCCCAAAGTTTGCAATTTACTGAGAATTCCTTGCATGGCCAAAGACCCAGCTTCTGCTTCTTTCGCAGTTTTGAACCTCGAGATTTCGTCTATGTCAGCGCCAGCAATAAACTGGTCACTTCTACCACTCATAAAAATTAGACCCGTGCAGGTCTGATCGTCGGCGATGCTGGTGAGTGATGCGTCCAGTTCACGTAAAACCGCCTCAGATAGTGTGTTAGCGTCTTTGTCGTCTCTTTTAAAAGTCAATACCACAAGGTCGCCGATTTTCTTGCTATGGAAGTACTTACTCATGTTCTAAGATGCTCCGGTTATTATTTGGCTCGCTCAATTAACATAGCTCCAGCCATGCCGCCCTGCGCACAGATAGAGATGACGCCAAGATGTTTGTCCAAGCTGCTTAGTGCGTACGTGAGCGTCGTCGCAAGACGGGCTCCGGTGGCGCCAAATGGATGCCCGATGGCGAGTGCTCCACCATGGATATTGAGTTTTTCCTCTGGGATCAGTCCGAATGGTTTTGAGTCGCCGAGGTACTCCTCGCAAAACTTTTGTGAGTCCATTGATTTGATGCAGCTTAGAACCTGCGCGGCAAAGGCCTCGTGGATTTCGAATAAATCGATATCTTTAATGGTCAGATTGTTGCGTTTGAGTAGCATCGGAATTGCAAGTGCGGGGCCAATTAACAGTTGATCATGTGGATTTACTCCAACAAAAACTACGTCCTTTACAAAAGATTTAGCAGACAGCCCAATCGATTTTGCAAAGCCGGCATCAGCAATGAGGCAAGCCGCCGCCCCGTCGGTCAAGGCCGAGGAATTGCCCGCAGTTAGTGTGCCGTATTTTCGGTCGAAGGCCGGCCGTAGCTTGCTTAAAGCCTCAAGGGTTGTATCCCCGCGAATCAGATTATCCTTGTCGACGCAGGCTTGGAAGCTTGGAGGAGCCCACACAGGAACTATTTCCTCTTTGAAAACGCCAGACTCTTGTGCCTTAAAGGCTTTTATATGTGATGCAACAGCAAACCGATCCTGTTCTTCCCGAGTCACGGCGTTTTTCTTTGCCATAATCTCGGAGTGCTCGCCCATAGTGAGGCCAGTGAGCGGCTCACTAACACTGGGTGGTTTCGGAAGCCATGCTCCCGCGGAGAAATCTTTAAGTAGCATCAGTCGTGCAGCAGCAGTTTTTGCTTTGTTAAGTTTGACAAGAAACCTTCGGGCCTCTTTGGAATAAACAATAGGCACATCGCTTAAGCACTCCACGCCGCCGGCTAGGATTAATTGATTATGACCCGCCATGATGCTGCGCGCAGCATCGGCAATTGTTTGCATGGAACTCGTGCAGGCACGATTCAGGGTATATCCGTGTATGTGATGGGGTAAGCCAAGATTTATAATAGTATCGCGGGCAACGTTGCCATTCTTAGTTTGGGGCACGACGACTCCGCAGGAGATCTCGTCAAGCTCATTAACATCAACTTTGCTTTTTTGAATCAGACCGGCAATGGTCCTGCTGTAGAGCTCCAAAGCATCGCATTCCTCAAAAGCACTGAATGATTTGACGAAGGCCGTTCTTGCTCCGTCAATAATTGCGGGCTTTTTTGTTTCGGAGCTTCTTATCCGTATATACCGATTGGGGGTCGTCATGTTTAAAGATCCTTATGCTGATAAGCCTTTTGATGCTTCCATTATTTTCTGGATGAATAAAACTGTCGTAGGGTTTGTGTTAACGAAGATTCCACCGCAACGCATTCTCGCCTCGTCAAACCACATAATCTGAATATTCATCAGTAGCGATCTTGGTGCTAGAATTCCAAATGGACCTAAGGGGATCTCCATCAACAACTTCTCCCCAGTGACACACTTCGTGTTGCCGGTGAATTCGATTTTAAATCCCCCCGCGCTCACGTCCAACAACACGGCGCTGCGAACGCCAAAGGGCCACCAGCGATTTCTCCGTAGCTCCACCAAGGCGTGAGATATGACGCGCTGGGATCTTTCGGATGTTTGTTCGATCGGTGGCGATTGTTGCAAAGCCATGGAACCTCTCAATAATATTTAAAAATTGACGGCGGATTTGGTCCTTAGGTGTCAAAATTGTATAATGAAAAGCCTAGGAGGAGCAATCAGCTCCCAGTCCTGATGATTAACGCGGCGAAATCCCATTTTATTTATAGGACCTATGAGCCAAGACAACTCTTTAAAGCTGGCAAGTCGGTATCGTGTAGTCGTTCTTGGGGGCGGTATTCACGGTGTTGGCGTTGCACATGATTTGGCAAGTCGCGGGTGTAAGGACATTCTTGTTGTCGAGAGGGCCATGGTCGGCGCTGGAACGAGCTCAAAGAGTACTAAATTGATTCACGGTGGCCTGCGTTATCTTCAGCACCCGAGAGACTTCCCCCTTGTGGCCGAGGGTCTTGGCGAAAGAGCGTTACTGACAAAGCTAGTCCCTGATTTGGTAAAACCACTACCATTTGTTTTTCCCGTGATGAAATCAGGCGGTATGCCTCGCTTCATGATTAAGATTGGACTAACTCTTTACGACTTGTTGTCTTGGGGGCGTTCTCTTGGCTCACACAAATGGCTGTCTACAGATCAAGCGTTTGCAGATGCTCCGATCTTGGATAAATCGGTCTTCAAGGGTTTCTACAGGTTCTTTGACGGTCAAACAGATGACTTTGCATTAGTGCGAAGAGTAGCAGACTCAGCGAAAATGCTGGGTGCTTCGATCATTGAAGATACCAAGGTCGAGCGCCTCAGCCATGATTCCAGCGGGTGGCGCATTGAGCTTTCCGGGGCTAAATTCTCAGGCAATGTGACGGCCAAGTATGTCGTTAATGCGCTCGGCCCATGGGCCCATGAAATTCTTGATGCGTCAAACATCAAGCCTCAGGTAATTGGCTTCAATAATGCCGGCATTCATATCTTGGTGCGTGACCTCGGCCTCAAAGCCGGATTATTTCTTCAATCGCCTGAAGACGGGCGGATTTTTTTCGTGCTACCTTGGCAGGGCTTAACTTTGATTGGAACGACAGAGGATATCGTCCAAGGTCCAGCCGATAGCTGCAAAGTTGAGCAGCACCAAGTGGAGTATTTGTTGGAACGTTGCAACCGATTCCTATCCGTTAAGTTGTCGACCAAGGATATTATTTCTACATTTACTGGTATGCGTTGGCTTGCCCGCGATAGTCATGACTCGCTTTCGGATACATCGCGAACACACTTGATCACTGAGCACCGCGAAAACGGTGACATTCTGTATACTGTTTACGGCGGCAAGCTCACGGCATACCGCGCTTTATCAGAAGAGTTGGGAGACAAAATATCAAAAGCCTTTGGTGACCGGACGCCATCAAATACAAAATCAAGTGCTTGCTGGTCAAAGCCCGAAGCACTACCTTCCGATTTAGAGGCGTCAGTACGATTTTCAAAAATATAGATAATAAAATCTTATCGAGATCTGAATGCTAAGCAGACAAAAACCTAAAGGAGCCAAATCAAGGCCGAAACGGCCCATGGGCAAGGTGATTCAGACATTTAGGCAGGCTTTGCGGATCTCACACATAGAGGAAAAAGAAGCTATTTGGCAATGGGGAAAGCCATTGGCAGATACGCTGCCAAAGGTCATTGATGTGGCTATCTGGAATGTCTGGAAAGGGTCTGGCGGTAAGCTGTTCCTTGAGGAATATCACCGTTTGATCAAGGGTCGGCACATTCTACTATTGCAGGAGGTGTTACTAACTCTGAAAGCCCTCGGAAATTTCGCGCCAGGCGGCTTTTCCGCAAGTCACGGCGCAACCTACCGACGCCGTGATGGCCTTCGAGATGGTGTTATGACGGTGGCTATCGCCGCGCCAAGCGATGAAGCTCAAAGAATACTTTGCGCGTCACCCGAACCATTTTTAAAAACGACTAAAGCAACCTTGGTGACAAACTTTCAGGTGGATGGCCACATAAGTAAACTCTGCGTGATCAATACGCACGCAAAATTAGTGCGGCGCCCATCCACGGCGGTTCGAGAGATCGAACGAGTCCTTGGAAAAGTGTTACACCACAAAGGCCCGATATTATATGCAGGTGATTTCAACACATTCTCGAAAACATACATCCGCGAAGTCGATCGCATCATGGCTACGATCGGCCTTGAAAGGGTGGTGCTTGAGGCGGATCCCCGGACGGCTACGACCGCATTGGATCAAATCTATGTGCGCGGCATCAAAGTAATTAAAGCGCGAGTGGAAACAAATTATTTACATTCCGATCATTTTCCAATCACAGCCACATTGGAAATCCTAGATACATAGACGTGCCTATTAATGGCTGATATTCGATTAAAAATTCTTGTTTAGCGCGAAGGCAAAGCGATGGTTAGGCATTGAGTTACTGTCAGCGTCACTTGACCCAGCAGAAGACTCGGCGCTTAGACCGTAGTTCATCTTGTTGTGTGCAAATAACCACTCCCCGCGAATGTTTTGCGAAGCTTTAGAGTAGCCAACGTTGATTTGTGAGCTTAGGCGGTCTTCAAAAACTCCGCGCGCGACGACTTCGACTAAGCGGAATCGATGGTCTAATTTTTGTGATAGTTTCGAGCCACCTGGCAATGGGAGCGAAATTTCTGTAAGCAGTGTTTTCTCAATCGACCTATTTCCAACGATAACCTGAGATGAAATTAAACCATCACTTTGTATGAGTTTCACGCGCAAACCGAGGGGGGATCCGGAGGATAACTGTTCATTAACAGACCCGTCTTGACCACCGCCGTCAATTTTTACAACTACTTTGGACCTAGGAAGTCGGTCCCAGTTGAACTTTAGATCACTTCTTTGATCATCCTGCAATTCGCTGTCTGAAAAAACGCTGCGCACTTCGGGTTGATCAAGGCGATCAATCGTATAAATGACATGCGCAGGTGTGGCGTAAGCACGATCAAGTTCGTCCATGCTGCCGAAAGCTGCGAGAGGGATAGGCTGATTGTTTGGTATAATGTCACTTTCAATTAGCCCGTAACGGATTTTCTGCGAGGAACTTTGGTTTTTATTCCCAAAATTTAAATTAAACGTCATGCCTGTCCGAAAGCGGTCTAAGATTGGAATTTCGCGTTTTAGTGTTACTTCTGCCGCCTTTTGGCTTTGGGTCAATAACGTCTGTTTCATTAGAGACTCGTTGATCTGATTGCGGCTCTGGTCTGGATCGTAGGAAAGAGTAGCCATTTTCCTCGTCCATTCGCGTTTTGTTGGTTCTTTTGTGCTACTGGCGAGATCGCGAAGCGCAGTGTTACTGCCGGTCTGGCGACTAGTCACGGTCACAGCAATCTCTCTGATTTTGGCGATGATGACCCCGCCAAGACTGGACGGCTTAATAAAGTCTCGCTCGGATTTTTGTTGAATTTCTTCTTTGGAGTAACGAACAACGCGGACGTCAGCCGCAGTAGCGTCTTTAAACGATGTTACGAGCAACGCGCATACGGTTAGCCATGGATGGATTTTTCTGACGTCTAAACGCACAATCAAACTCCTGCGAGTAACCAAGCCCATGGGACGGATGACGCCGAAGGCGGAAGGTCCCCTGGAAGCAACTCTTTGCAAGGCTCAAGCCAGCCATAAGGAAATTTTTAACCTGCCAATATTATTAATAATAAATGGCAAGCGGGTGGGCTCTCTGATGTCAATAAACCCGACACTCCGCGCTTGCACCTAACCCCCTAAAAACGCTATGGTTAGGGCCTCTCAAAAGGGACCCTTGCCAGGCAACGCAACAACCTGAAATTATAGGTCAATTCATGAAAACCATTCGCCCCGACGTCAATCTTCCTGAGATGGAACGCAAGATTCTGGACTTTTGGCGTACCGCCAAGATCTTTGACAAACAAAATGAGCGGCGCCGAGACGCAAAAGAGTTCGCATTTTATGATGGGCCGCCATTTGCAAACGGCTTACCTCATTACGGTCACCTGCTGGCGAATACCATCAAAGACATTGTCCCTCGCTATTGGATTATGCGAGGTTTCAAGGTCGAAAGAAAATTCGGTTGGGACTGCCACGGTGTGCCGGTCGAATATGAAATCGAAAAGCGGGATAATCTTAAGGGATCTGGCGCCATCAAGGAGCTTGGCATCGGAGAATTCAACGAGCGCTGCCGGGCCTCGGTCTTGCACTATGCAAAAGAATGGGAAAAAACCATCACTCGCATTGGGCGATGGGTGGATTGGAATAACCAATACCGAACCATGGATAAATCTTTCATGGAATCAGTTTGGTGGGTTTTCAGCGAGCTATTTCAACGCGGGCTAGTTTACCGTAGTCATAAAGTTGTACCTTATTCCCCAAGGCTTACAGCTGTTCTTTCAAATTTTGAAGCGAACCAAAATTATAAAATGACGCAGGACCCCTCCGTCTACGTCCGCTTTAAATTGAAAGATCGTAATGAATATTTTCTTGCATGGACGACGACTCCTTGGACTTTGATCTCAAACCTAGCCCTAGCCGTTGGCCCAGATATCGACTATGTGAAGGTGAAAAATCACGCCGATAACTGTATCTATTGGCTTGCCGAATCACGGCTGGATGCCATTTTTAAAAAACCAAAGACGGGAGAGGTGACTTTCGAAGTCTTGGAAAAAACAAAGGGCATCAAACTAAAAGGCACTAGGTATGAGCCACTCTTTCCTTACTTTGCAACCAAGACCAATGCCTTCGTGGTCTTAGCTGACACTTATGTGACAACCAATGACGGTACAGGTATCGTGCATCAAGCGCCAGCTTACGGCGAGGATGACTTTCGGGTTTGTAAGGATGCCGGCATCGAATTCGTCGATCCGATCGACGAAGAGGGACGCTTTAAAGCGCCGGTGTCAGAGTATGTGGGAGTTAATTTCAAGGAGGCAGACCGAGAGATCACGCGGCGTCTGAAGGCTGAGGACAAACTTTTTCGCCAGGAAACTCTTGATCACAGTTATCCTTTCTGCGACCGAACTGACACGCCGCTTATGTACAGAGCCATACCAGCTTGGTATGTGGCGGTTGAGAAATTCGTCCCAAAATTAGTGGCAAATAATCAGAAAATAAATTGGGTCCCAGGCCACCTTAAAGACGGTCGTATGGGCAACTGGCTTGAAAATGCGCGCGACTGGGCGATAAGTCGAAATCGTTTTTGGGGCACGCCATTACCCATATGGATTTGCAACCATGACGACAATCACATTGAGGTTTTTGGCAGTTGTGATCAGCTTGAGCAGCGATCAGGCAGAAAGTTTGCGGACCTTCACAAACACTTTGTGGACGACGTCGAATTTAGCTGCAGTCGGTGTAAGGGATCAATGAAACGGGTCACAGAAGTCTTTGACTGTTGGTTTGAGTCCGGCAGCATGCCTTACGCCCAACTGCATTATCCATTCGAAAACAAAGATCGATTCGAATCTACTTTCCCGGCCGATTTTATCGCCGAGGGTTTGGACCAAACGCGCGGCTGGTTCTATACATTATCCGTATTGTCTTCGGCCCTTTTCGATCGACCCGCGTTTAAAAATGTCGTTGTTAATGGCATTATTTGCGATGAAACAGGCAAAAAAATGTCGAAAAGACATCGCAACTATACACCCCCGGCTGAATTGCTGGATAAGTACGGGGCTGACGCCGCGCGTCTGTACATGGTTAATTCTCCCATTTTGCGTGGCGAAGATTTGATCTTTTCAGACAAGGGCGTGGTCGAGACGATTCGGTCGGTTATTTTGCCACTTTGGAACGCCCAAAGCTTTCTTACAACCTATGCTGAGGCTGATGGATGGAAACCCACCGATAAAAATCTGACTGGCCAGGCACCGACGGTTTCGGCAGAGATGGACCGATGGATTATTAGCCGACTTCACACGATGATCCAAGAGGTGCACAAGCATATGGAGAAATATCATCTCTATGCAGTAGTGCCCGTTTTACTCGATTTTATCGATGACCTAACCAACTGGTACATTCGCTTGAGCAGAAGAAGATTTTGGGGCAAAGCGGACGGGGCTAAATCAGGGCTGGATCCGGACCAATCGTCTGCTTACGAGACACTTCATTATGTCGTACTCGAATTCACGAAAGTATTTGCGCCGTTTGCACCGTTCGTGTCGGACGAGGTTTACCAAAATCTGACTAATGGGATTTCAGGCGCGCCAGAATCGGTCCACTTGACAGATTTGCCAGAAGCCAAACAGGAGCTCATCAATTCTGAGCTTGAGGGTCAAATGGCTCTTGTGAGAAAAGTAACCGAGCTGGGCCGTACTCTTCGTTCCAAACATCAAATCAAAACAAGACAACCGCTGCCATCTCTCCTTGTTATTACCCGCAATGAGCTGGACCGGCAAATTATTGATCGTGGCAGCTCAATCTTGACCGATGAATTGAATGTTAAAACAATTGAATTCTCTACGGATGAAGCACGCTATGTCAGTCTTGGGGTTAAGCCAAATCTAAAAACTCTGGGAAAACGACTGGGTTCTTCAATTGGTCAAGTCAGATCTGAGTTTGAGGGCCTGTCAAAAGATCCTAAGAAAGCGGCGGCATTTCTTGCTGAGGCGGAAAAGAGCGGTCGCGCGGTTGTCGCAGGATTTGAGCTAACCGTTGACGATTTGCTGATTGATCGTGGGCCAAAGGATGACCGACTGATCGCAACTGATCGCGGGGTTACAGTCCTTTTAGACACCAAGCTTTCACCGGACCTAATTAGAGAGGGCTGCGCCCGCGAGGTTGTAAGTCGTGTACAGAATCTTCGCAAAGAATCTGGCCTCAATGTAGTCGATCGCATCGCACTTTCATTTGTATGCGGAAATGATTTGCGCCAGGCAATTGAAGCCTATCGCGATTATATCTGCGGCGAAACTTTAGCCAACAGTGTTGAGTTTGTGACAGCCATCTCCTCTGCGGCGCGAGTTGAGACTGATGTCGAAGGCAATGCCACGCAAATCGGGCTGGTGAAGATTTAATGCGGTTAATTTTAGTCGCCGCGCTCGCGGCCTCTGTGCTGACAGGCTGTTATCTAACCCGGCAAGGGTATCGCCAGGTTGAATTACTAATGAGTCGTGAGCCAATTGAGCGAGTTCTAAAAAACGACCAACTTGTCCCACAGGAACGACAAAAACTAATTTTTACCAACGATGTATTGAATTTTGCGAAAACCGCAGGACTAAACATTGGTAGTTCCTACAGCAATTATGTAAGGCTTGATAGCGACGCCGTTTCTTATGTCGTTCAAGCGGCCAAACCCACCGAGATGGAATTAAAGACTTGGTGGTTTCCAATTGTGGGAAGTGTTCCGTATCTGGGATTTTTTGACCGCGGGGACCGCGAAAAAGAGGCGGATGAATTGGAACGCCAAGGGTTTGAAGTGCACAGAGGTTCGGTGGCAGCATATTCCAGTTTGGGCTGGTTTTCTGACCCCGTGTTCTCAAGCATGCTGCGGCGATCTGACGTCGAACTTGCCCATTTATATTTCCATGAATTGACGCACCGAACGGTGTGGTTGAAAGACGGCGTGGAGTTTAATGAAAATCTGGCCGAATTTGTGGCGGACGTGCTCACACATGAATTTTTCACAATAAAAAATCGTCGCAGTGAGCTTGATGAGTTGAAGATTGCGCAAAAAGATTACCAACTTTTCAAAGTTTGGCTCCAACAATTGCGCAAGTCCCTAGGCGATAACTTGGCGGCAAGCAAAGGTGCGCCTGAGTCTGAACGAGTTCAGCGCAAGAATGAAGTCATCTCATTTGCTGTTTCAAAAAAACCCGCATTCAAGCGAATGGATTTCGTGGGTTCCGGCAGCTGGAACAATGCCCGAATTTTGGCCGCCAGCCTTTACTCTCCAGACACCGAAGCTTTTGAACGATCAGCAGTTTGCTATACCGATAAAAGTGGCCCCGCATGGATCGGTAACTTCCTAAAGACTTTAAAGAAAATGGCCGAAACCCAAGACAACGGATTTGCGGCTTTAAGGGCCATCTGTCAGGGCGCTTAGTTGCAAAAGAGTTTGGGAGCCAATGACTCAGGCAAAGCAATCATCTCTACCGCATGAATTTGAGCTTTGGCTTACGTCAAAGAACTACAAAGCTATTCGTCCTGTCTTAAAATCAGCAGAGCCTGCTGATATTGGGGAGCGCCTCGCCGAGCTTCCAATCAATGAATTGGTAGTTCTTTTTAGATTGATTCCGCGGATTAGACGGGCCCAAGTATTCGCCTATGTTCCATTTGAAAGACAAGAGGAGCTCCTGCAGTCCTTGCCTGAGGCCGTGGTCTCAACCCTGGTGAACGACATGGAGCCCGATGATCGAACTAGGCTTCTGGAAGATTTGCCATTTGAGATTCGCTCGCAGATCCTATTAAAGCTCTCGCCAGAAGAACGAAGCATGGCTTGGCAATTGCTAAGCTATGACGAGGATTCCATCGGGCGTTTGATGCACCCAGAGTTTATCGCGGTTCGTGGTGGGTTAAAAGTTTCAGACGTAATGGAATACATTCGCTGGACAGTGAGAGACGCAGAAGAGCTTCACAGCTTTCTTTTTGTTATTGATCCTGCTGGAAAATATAAAGGCGAAGTTAGTCTTGCCAGTTTAATTCTAGCGGATCCTCCGACTTTGACGCTTGAGCAAATTATGGATACGGCGACTGTTGCTCTAAGCGCCATCGATGACAAAAGCGTCGCCGTCGATTTTTTTAGAAAATACGATAAGGCTTTTAGCCCGGTCGTTGACGCTGAGGGAATTTTGGTTGGCGTTTTGACTGCAGACGATGTTTTTGATATTGCCGAAGAGGAAGCAACAGAAGACATCCAGCAATTCGGTGGTACGGCAACCCTCGAAGATAGCTATTTTGACACGCCAGGGCACGTCCTTCTGTGGAAGCGTGCGGGCTGGCTTTGCATTTTGTTTGTTGGCGAAATATTTACAGGCTCTGCGCTCCACTACTACGACAAGGCCATCGCTGAAATGCGTTACCTTGTTTATTTTGTGCCACTTGTCATTAGTTCGGGCGGAAATTCGGGTAGCCAAGCGTCGTCGCTAGTTATTCGTGGGCTAGCCGTCAGGGAAATGGAGTTAAAAGATTGGTGGCGTGTCTTTGGCAGAGAGATATTGATCGGTTTGGGATTAGGATTAATTCTAGGTGTGATTGGATTTATAAGGGCTTGGACTTGGCAGAAAAATATTCTTATTGCCATGATCGTCGGGGTTTCTCTCGTCGGCACCGTAACGTTTGGATCGGTCGTCGGTGCCATTATGCCATTTGGTATTAAGCGAATGAAGATGGATCCAGCGGTGAGCTCGTCGCCATTTATTGCTTCTTTGGTTGATGTGGCAGGAATAGTCATTTATTTTAGCGCAGCACTTTGGATGGTGCGCGTGTTGGGTCCAATTTTTGGCCTTCAAGTTCCCATTGAAACGCAGTGACCTATATGTGGATCGACGACCAAATTCTTGAAAATTTTGAAAGCCACATTTGTGCCAAAGTCTTTGTTCCGGAGACGCAGGCGGTGGTGCTTGGCAGTGGCAATGAAGTATCTAAAGAAGTTAATGTAGCGGCATGTCAGGCCAGAGGAATTCCGGTCTTGCGTCGTTACGGTGGTGGTGGAACGGTTGTCTTGTATCCTGGATGTGTCGTGGTGAGCTTGGGCTGTTGGGTCAAAGAACAGTTTTCGAATAATCTTTATTTTAAGATGATCAATCAGGCGGTCATTCTCAGTCTAGCCTCCAAATGGCCTGCCCTTTCCGCTCTTTCCCAGGCAGGAATTTCAGATATTGTCATGGGTGATCGTAAAATCGCAGGCACATCGTTATTTCGCAGCAGAAATTATTTGCTTTATCAGGCTAGCATTCTTGTTCATATGGATGCTTCGCTAATTGGAAACGTTTTGTCCCATCCTTCAAAAGAACCCGACTACAGAAAAGGTCGTAGGCACTCCGATTTTTTGACCGGACTAGCTGATATCGAGAAAACCGTCGAATCCCCCCAACTCGTGGCCGATATTCTGGAAGGACATTTGATCTCAAGACTGAACGAAGAGATGACGGTTCACCTCATCAGCCCCATGGCGACACAGTATAAATCTTTACGTGACCGCCTGGAGCGAGCCAGAGATCAGGCCGAGGCCTCAAAGTTAACATGATCCTCTGGCATCGTTGATAAGTGGTAAGTAGCAGCAGCAAACGGCATTGCGATGGCAAACCAAGCCGTATTCCAGATTAAGGTTAAAATTTGCGTTATGAATTCTCCCCAACTGATTTTGTAGTTGAAGAGCTGAACTTCTCCCTCCAGTAGCCCTGCAGGGATAACTAGCCACGTATCAATCACCTTTAAAAAGTCTATTAACATAATAAACGCAAACAGCAGCGTCAGGAAAATGCCAGAGAAGGTCAGGACGTTGAAGAAAATAGGCCATCGTCCAAAACGCGAAAGTGATCCATATTTTAGAAACAAAGTATCCCATGTCGTTCGAAATCCACCCTTGTGACTCACCACCAGCGTTATGGGGAGCATCAGCAGCATCGACAATGCAATCGCACGAAGCAGGGGTAAGATAGCCAGCACTGGCAAAAGGATAGCGAGAAATAAAAAAGCACCAAGAATTTTGGTCAGAAATACACGCCCAGCCCGCCCGATAACGTCAACCAAACTAGAAGGCCGACTTTCAAAGTAGTCAACGCTGGTTCGCGCCAGTGCAAGAAGACCAAGCAAGCCGAGCAGAAATGCAGCAATCCCCGCAGATAAAACATACTCAGAGAATAAATCGATGATCCCCTCAAGGACCACTATGGGCGGCTTGGTTGCAAGCTCGCGAAGACTTTCCACCCCAACGCGGGCAACTTCCGCCCACGCCAGTGAAAGGACGATCTGGGGTAAGAAAATGAAAATAAATGCTATGAAAAACAGCTCTTTACGGCGATTATGCAGAGCTTCAAGACCGTAGTTGAAAATGAGCCGCGGGGTGGTTTTTGCGACGTTTGTGGACAAACCTGTACTCCTCATTTATAAGGCGCTCAGTGGAGAGATGAGAGCGTGACGAACCCCTTAATAATTACAGAGATATACCCATCAATTCAAGGCGAGTCTTCATACGCTGGATTGCCGTGCACATTTATCCGCCTTACGGGTTGCCCGCTGCGTTGTCGATGGTGTGACACCACTTACAGTTTTGAAGGTGGTAAGCCTCTGACAGTCGAGGATATTTTGGCGCAAGTCGGTCAACACGGCATCCCCCTAGTCGAGCTAACCGGTGGCGAGCCGCTCGCCCAAAAAGAAACCATAAAGCTTGCCCAGATGTTGGGTGATCAAGGCTACAAAGTTTTAATTGAGACTGGCGGATCTGAGGATGTCAGTCAATTGGACGCCCGTGTTCACATCATCATGGATATAAAATGCCCTGGCAGTGGAATGGTTGATCGCAATTTGTGGTCTAACATCGATAGTCTTAAAACCTCAGACGAAATTAAATTTGTAATAGCTCACCGCGAAGATTACGACTGGGCTCTCCGAGTCATCAATGGGCGAAAGCTGGAGCGATTTAATCTGCTTTTCAGTCCGGCCTTTGGTCTTTTGCAACCCAAGCAGTTGGCAGAATGGATGGTCGAAGACAAAGTAAAAGCTCGACTCAATCTGCAGCAGCATAAATATATTTGGCATCCTCGTGCCAAAGGAGTTTAGACCCATGCACGGCAATCTGGATTACATAACCAGACTGCAAGCAGTTGAGTGCCACGATAGCACCTACATGCCGAAGCAAAACCCTTTGGTTTTTGCAAAGGCGGAGGGTTCAAAAATTTGGGATACGGAAGGCCGAGAGTTTATTGATTTGTGTGCCGGATTCGGAGCACTTGCTTTGGGTCATGCTAGTCGGCCTCTGCGCGAGGTGGCGGGTCGATACCTCGATAAAATTCCGCCAATCGAACATGGCATGGGTGACGTCTACCCATCGGAGGAAAAGATTCTTTTCCTCGAGACGATCCAATCTATGATGCCGAAAGCCTATGGCAAAGGCGCTCTCGCTTTGGGTGGAGGGCAAGCTGTTGAGATAGCTTTAAAGACCGCGATGCTCTCTACAAAGAGATCAGGATTCATTGTATTTGAAGACGGCTATCACGGCCTTGACTTAGGAGTGCTTCCACTCACAGCAAGGCAAGACTTCAGAACACCGTTTAAAGAGTGGTTGGCTGAGGAAAGGGTGATTCGTCTACCTTATGGATGCCCAATGGATCAACTTGACGAGGCGGTGTCACGGCTTAAATCGTTTGGTCTTGCGGCCATTTTGGCGGAGCCTCTGCAAGGGCGAGCCGGGGTAAAACATCCTCCCGAAGGTTGGCTTTCCATGTTGGCAGATGTGGCGCATAGGGCAGGTGGTTTGCTCATTTTTGATGAAATCTTTACAGGCTTTGGTCGTTTGGGATTTGTGACTGCGGCTGAGAAAGTTGACGCGGACATTCTTTGTTTTGGTAAAGCCATAGGCGGGGGATTCCCAGTGTCAGCTTGTTTTGCCAGAGAAGAAATTATGGACGCCTGGCCACAAAGTAGCGGCGAGGCCATCCACACGGGAACATTTTTCGGCCATCCATTTTCATTGGCAGTGGGGCGACGTACTTTACAGGAGATCACCAAGTTGAAATTGTGTGATCGTGCTACCCACGTGGGAAGAAATGCTCAAACCTGGCTTAAGTCCAATATAGGATCAAGCCCGAGGGTAAAAGAAATCCGTGGAATTGGACTCATGATCGGTATTGAATTTCATGTGCCAGGATTTGCGGCCGAGCTTATGGATAAATTGCGGTCAAAGCAGGTCATCGCCCTGCCTTCAGGTACCCAAGGTCAGGTGTTAACCATCAGTCCAGCCCTTAACATTCCTGAAGAATTATTATTTGAGGCAATGGCTCGACTAGCTGAGTGCCTCTAGATTTTGCTCCAGGCTCTTCAGCTGACTCGTCATGTTGGTGAGCTGTTCTCTGGTTTGCTGAACTACATCCTCTGGCGCACGATCCGCAAAATTTGGATTGTCGAGTTTCGCTTTTAGCCCCACCAAAACTTTTGAAACGCGGTCACGTTCGCCGGAGAGCCGCTTTTTTTCTGCCGCGATATCGATGATGCCAGAGGCAGGAATATAGGCTTCAAAACCTTTACCAATTGTCACCAAAGACTGCCCTGGGCGTTTAATGTCGGGCGCGGCTCGCAATTCGCCAACGGTGGCAAGACGTTTTACTAAGGGTCCAACGTCCATGACAATTTTACTTAACGCTACATCTGCCCGCATATGGACATCGACTGTATCCTTGGGGTTAATTTGGGCTAGAGCTCTTGTCGAGCGAATGCCAGTAATGAGATCTTGAACAAGTGCCCAAGATTCACCAGCTTCCCTAAAACGCAGCAACTTTGCACCATCGGGATAATCAGCGATAACCAGACTTTCAGGACGCTGCCAGGCGGGATGGGATGGCAATCGGTGCCAGAGCTCTTCAGTGATGAACGGCATCACGGGTGAGAAAAATCTCAGAATGCCTTCAAAAACATAAACCAATACACTAACAGTTTGATTTTTGGCTTTTTGATCACTACCAGAGAGTGCTTCTTTGGCGCATTCAAGACCCCAGTCGCAGTAACTGCCCCAGGTGAAGTGATACATTCGGTTGATCGCTTCATTGACGCGGAATTGACTTAGTAGCTTTTCCACATCATCTGCAGCTTTCGCGAATTCTTCTACAAGCCATTTGCTGGCAACGTCAAGCTTATTGGCGTCTAAGGGTTCAATCTGGGCGTCTTTCGACGTGTATCGCAGCAAAAATCTTGCAGAGTTCCAGAGCTTATTTACAAATCTAGCTCCGTGCTCGAAGTCCCCAATTTCCATACGCACACGACCACCGAGTGGTGACAGTGCGACACCAGTAAACCTAAGGGCATCGGTGCCGTGTTTGGCGATCACATCGAGTGGATCAATACCATTACCGAGTGTCTTTGAAAATTTCCGCCCTTGCTTATCACGAATGGTTGCTGCCATGTAGATGTCTTTAAATGGGACTTTGCCTTGGGTCTATAGCCCAACCATGACCATCCGCGCGACCCACAGAAACAAAATTTCATTTGCGGTAACAAGCGTGTCGGTAGGATAAAAATAACTTAAGTCCTTGGTTTTCTC
>JBAXLR010000042.1:0-18966 GCA_037134655.1 bacterium
GATTTAATCAAGGCCTACCACAAACGACTAACGTCTGATGACAGAAGTATTCGTATTGCCGCCTGCCGCGCCTGGAGTATCTGGGAAGGATTCACCAGCGGGATGTTTCAGCGCATGGAAGAAATCAAATCAAGCTTCGGAGAGGAAGCATTCGCTGAGGCTTTTGCTCGTATCGAGTGTCACTATTTTGTGAATAAAGGCTTTTTTGAATCAGAGAGCTGGATTTTGGATAACTGCTCCAAGATCAAACATATCCCGACTATTATTGTGCAGGGCCGCTACGATGTGATCTGTCCCATGGTTTCGGCTTGGGAACTCCATAAGGCATTACCACAAAGTGAACTGTTTGTGATTCATGATGCAGGACACTCGGCCTTTGAAGATGGCAACGCCCGGGCTTTAACGGCAGGCACAGATCGTTATGCGCAAGCGGGGAGCTAGGGTATGAAACACTTAAAATATCTCAGTGTGACAGCGCCTCTGGTGGTCATGCAGCCATGTCTTGCCCGTGACACGTCACCAGTAACATCAAAACTCGCCATCAAAGATTATCTGGAATTAGCTGTTCAAAAAAACGAGGTCACAAGACTCAACCGTGCCCAAAAAGAGCAGTTTGAAGCCAAAAAAGACCAGGCTCTGGCAACCGTGTTGCCACAGTTAAAGCTAACTGGGAACTACACACAACAGCAGGCCCTTGAAGGCACCACGCCTGATGACAACCGATCATCGACAGCGAAGGTGGGTCTTTCGCAGCCTCTACTTGGCCTATATAAAGGGTCAAAAACATTAGACGTCGCCAAAAAGCAACTTGAAGCCACGGAGCTTGGTGGTGATGACTCGGTCGTCCAATTTAAGCTATCGATTAATGAATCATTTCACGCGGTCGTGAGCGCCATCAGTGATCTTTCTGGCTACGATGAGGTACAAAAGATTGCCTCCAAGCGGGTTAAGGAAATCTCAGACCGAGTCAAAATCGGTCGCTCAAAACCCGCCGATCTATTCGCGGCCCAGGCGCAGCTTGCATCGGCAGAAGCGCAACTTGAGCAGTCTAAGACTTCGGTGCTGACGTCTAGAAGCACGTTGGCCCAAACCAGTGGCCTTGATTTGAGTGCTGATGTAGTCGACGGGATGACATTACCATCAAAAGCAGAAGCCCTTGAGACGTTTTTAGGCGTGGTCAATGGTCTACCGGCGGTCAAAGCTCTCGAGGCCCAAACCGACGCTAGTGACGCACAGATTACGGCTGTTCGTGCCCAACGAATTCCAGATCTTGATTTGACGGCTAATTATTATCTTAAAAGAGACGAGCGACTAAAAGATGTCAAATGGGACGTTGGCCTCCAAATGAGCTGGCCCATTTACGATGGTGGCCTCATCTCAGGGCGTGTACGTGAGGCCGCGGCCCAAAAAAGTTTATACACGGAGCAGCTTAGTCAAAAACGCCGTCTGACTGAAATGAAGATCAGACAGTACCACCAAATGTTTGAGGCGAGCCTTCGCACGCTCCCCATCTTTGAGCGTGCGGTTACCATGGCGCAAAAAAATCACGATGCCATCGCCAAAGATTACCGGTTGGGGCTTGCGTCCGTCCTTGATCTGATTCAGTCATCTAACTCGCTCGCTGAAGCAAAGAGAGTCTTTAATCGTCAAACAGTCAACGCCAAGTCATTATTTGTTGCCCTCAAACTGGCAGCGGGGCAAAACCTATGATTTTATCTGAAGTCTCTATTAGGAAGCCGGTCTTTGCATGGATGCTCATGCTGGGGCTCATGCTCTTTGGTTATCTTAACTTTCGGCAAATGGGTGTGAGTCAGCTGCCTGACGTGGATTTTCCAAACGTCAGTATTTCGGTGACCCTGAGCGGTGCAGCGCCTGAAGTGATTGAAATGTCCATTATTGAACCCATTGAAAGTGGGCTTACCGCTGTATCGGGAATCAAGGAAATTTCGTCCTCGGCATCCCCTGGGCGCGCCAGTGTGAACGTGGAATTTGATATCGATAAAAATATCGACGTAGCAGTCCAAGAAATCCAGGCCAAACTGGGCCAGATTCAACGCCAACTTCCAAAAGATGCCGACGCTCCCATCGTCAGCAAATCAAACCCAGAAGATCAACCCATCTTGTGGGCTGCAGTCTACTCAGACCGTATGACTAGGCCTGAGCTGATGCGCTACGTGCGCGATCAGATCAGAGATACGTTTCAGACGCTGCCGGGTGTAGCGGATGTGTTTCTTGGTGGTTACGTGGATCCAGTTTTGCGCGTCGATGTATCGACCGCCAAGCTAAATGCTTATGATTTGTCAGTAATGGATGTCATTAATACCATCCAAAGTGAGCACGTAGAACTTCCCTCTGGTCGCCTAGAGCAGACAGATAAAGAAATCAACCTAAGAACCCTGGGCGAAGCACCTACCGTGGAAGACTTTGCCAATATTCCTATCTCAAGGCGCGGCGGTACTATCAACTTTGCCCCCATTCCTCTTAAAAATGTCGCCACGATTACTGATGGTCTTGATGATGCTCGTCGTATTAGCCGCGTGCTGGGGCGCCAGGCGGTAGGACTTGGAGTTAAAAAGCAGCGTGGGGTCAACGCCGTTGAAGTAGCAAAAGATGTTAAAGCTAAAATTGCAGAAATAAAGAAAAACCTTCCCGAGGGAATGGACATCTCAGTCAACTTTGACTCCACAAAGTTCATTGAAGAATCCATCGATGAACTTAATTTCACGATCATTCTCTCCGCACTTTTGACGGCCGTGGTGTGTTGGATGTTCTTGGGCTCTTTCTCGGCGACCATTAACGTGATTTTGGCGATTCCCACGTCCGTGCTTGGAAGTTTCATTGTTTTGAAGTGGCTTGATTTCACCCTCAACACCTTCACCTTGCTTGGGTTGTCACTAGCCATCGGTATTGTGGTAGATGATGCCATCATGGTCTTGGAAAATATCGTGCGGCACAATGAAATGGGCAAGAAGCGTAAACGCGCGGCCCTTGACGGTGCGGTTGAGATCTTCTTTGCTGCCCTTGCTGCTACGGCAGCGATCATTGCGATTTTCTTACCGGTAGCCTTCATGAAAGGTCTGATTGGTCGATACTTCTACCAATTCGGCGTCACCATATCGGTGGCCGTAGCCATTTCTCTTCTTGAGGCGATTACGCTGACTCCCATGCGTTGTTCTAAGTTCTTATCGACCGGCGAACGAACCACGCGGTTTGGTAGGGCGGTGGAGGGCGCATTTCGGGCGTGTGAACATGGCTATAAAGCGATTATTCCCTATCTCTTGAAACACCGCTGGGTCGTGATCATAGGGTCGATTGCCTTATTTGCCTCAAGTCTATTTATTGTCAGGTATCTCAGAAAAGAGTTTGTGCCGTCCCAGGATCAGGGTTCTCTAATGGTTCGAGTGAAAGGCCCGGAAGGTTCATCTCTCAACTATACCGATACGCGTATGAAACAGATGGAGGACATTATTGGCAAACAGCCGGAAGTTCTTCGATATTTCTCTGCAGTTGGCGGCTTTAGCGGTGATGTCAGTAGTGGCATGATCTTTGTGACGCTTCACGACTTCAAAAAGCGTGGACTTCGAGACGGCAAATCAAAAGCCTTAACACAAAGTGAGTTTTCTGAGGTTCTTCGTGAGCAGTTGAAGGAAGTCAAAGGCATCAGGGCGTTTGTGACTGAGTCCATGGGTGGACCAATTGGTGGCGGCGGCGGTGGTGGACGCCCTATTGATCTTTCCATCCGAGGTGCTGACTGGAAGACTTTGATTGAGGCGACCAAGACCCTAACGGCCGAGATGGAAAAAGTTCCCGAGCTTCGCGACGTGGAAAACGGTTACAAGGGCGGCTCCAAGGAGTTTCACATTCTGCCCAACCGTGAGAAAGCCCTACGCTACGGCGTGGGTATCACGGATATTGCTAATGCGGTGAATGTTTTGATGGGCGGAGTTCAAGTTGGAAAGTTCTCAAATGCTGATCGTCGCTACGACATTAAAGTACGCCAGGAAGCAGCCGAGCGCACTTCAGAGACGGATGTGCTCGCGGTCAAAGTCAGAAATAATCGAGGCGAGTTAATTCGCCTATCAGAACTGGTCACGGTCGTACCCGCTGATAGTATGCAGACAATTTCCCGCCGTGACCGCGAGCGTGCCATCAGCGTTTTTGCTGCCCTAAAAACAGGAGCTGATCAGCAAAAAGTTCTCCAGCAGGTCATAGATATCGCCAATAAGGTTTTACCCCCGGGATATCATGCTGTGCCTTCAGGAAGTTCTGAGACGTTCAAAGAAACATTCCAGAGTCTGATCTTTGCTTTGGTTTTAGGCTTGGTGATTGCCTATATGGTGCTGGCTTCACAATTCAATAGTTTCATCGATCCATTCACTGTCTTGATCGCGTTACCGTTTAGTATTACTGGGGCATTTTTGGGTCTGTACCTCACCAATCAGTCCATCAATATCTACAGCATGATCGGTATTATTCTTTTGATGGGTCTTGTCAAAAAGAACTCTATCTTGCTCGTGGATTATACGAATCAGGTACGAGTGAAAACTAAGGCTGCAGTTTACGCAGCTCTAGCAGAAGCTTGTCCTGTGAGGTTAAGGCCAATTCTCATGACGTCTTTTGCTACGATCGCCGCGGCGGTCCCGCCAGCTCTGGCCATCGGCCCTGGTGCAGAAGCCAGAATTCCTCTGGCCGTGTCGATTATCGGCGGTGTGGCCGTGTCGACGGTTTTGACCTTATTTGTTGTGCCTTGTGTTTATAGCCTGTTTACCACATCAGGTCAGCTTTCTGATAATATTGATGACTAGGTTTTAATTTGTTGGGGGTTTTCATGCGAACCGTCGTTTTCATTTTCGCGAGTTTTTTAGCCCAGTCCTTGTATGTGGCAACAGCATTTGGTGCGCAGAAGTTATTAGATGTCCCGTTTTCCCATCAGAGCCAAGCCTTCACCTGCGGGCATGAGTCGTTGCGGATGGTTTTGGCATATTGGGGGAAGAGAGAATCGCGCGAAGAGATTTTAATGCGGCTTGGTGCTAACAGTACAAACGCTGAGATTATTGAAAAAGTCATAAAGAAAGATTACAAAGACTTTCTCTTTGAACCTGTGACTATTGATATGCCGTCGATCAAAAAGCAGATTGACCAAGGACGTCCGATCATGGTCGGAGCGGATGCATCCAACTTGTCCTATCTCGAGTACGATGCCGCGAGTGGTCACATGGTTGTTTTGGTGGGCTACGACGATGCAAAAAATTTGGTTTTTATTCGAGACCCCAATTCCCCATACATCGAACAACTCAGTTTTGAGCAAGTCTCTGAGGCCGTCTATGATCAGCCAAAATCTGCCTTTGTGATTTATAAACCTAACGTGTCACCAGCTTCTGGTCCGGCTAAGCACTTTGACAAGTCGTTTCCTCTCGGCACAAAAAAGGAAGACAAGGGAATACCCATCGCTTGGATCCTTCCGGCCCTACATCTCACGTATGAAACAGAGCCTCGATTGGATCTGTACGATAGTTTTAAGAAGAGTTCAAAACGTCAGAACAGGCACTTTGCCCTAACCTGGAATGGTTTTAGTTACGGCGATCAAACCCTGGAGCAAACCCCATGGCTTGGTAACGGTAAAGCATTTCATACCACAGGTTTTGGGGCTGCGTGGGTGATTGGATCCAAGCTGCGGCTCGGTCCGACTGAGCTTCTATCCCCAGGCGTTTATAGTTTCGGGCGGCATCGAAGTCTTGATATTTATAAATTTAGTAAGTTAAAGCGTATTCCTGCACTTCGTCTGCCTAAAAATACCGTTGAGGTTACAGGTTATATGAAGGCTGAAAACGAAGAGACGTTAGCCTATGATTCGCTGGGATTAGAAGCAACTGCATGGAGTGGCGCACGGGTTGGTTGGCGTCGTGGTGCTTCGGAAGAAATGGGGCATTTCTCAGCAGGCGTATCAGCTGGTAAAGTGAATCTAAAGCTAGATGATGATGACAGTCAGCAGTATACGACAGGAACGCTGAACTATGACGTAAGGTTGGGAATCATCAAAGGGAGCTTGCAAAAGGCTGAATTACCCAGAAGCCAAAGCCCGGAAGACCGCCCCCATGACGGCGTGAGTGTAGCAGCTTACTCCCTCGCGATGGACTACGATCTTTCAAGTTGGATATTCGGTATTGCGCCGATTGAGGCATTAAACCGTATGGGAGCATTTCGTCCTCATATCGAGATGACTCAAGAGGTTGTAAAACGAATGAAGAGTGAAACAGATTTACAAACGATAACGACGAGACGATGGGACGTGGAACTGCCAGTGCCTCTTCGCGTGGTCGACATGACGTACGGTTCAGGTATTGAGCAAACCTTGAAAGATAATGGCATTAAGGATTCGCAAAGAAGTGCGTGGGTTCGGTTTGCATTCAATGCCTACCAGCCATGGGTGCAACTAAACCTAGGTTACCGCGTCATCTATAAGGATTTTAGCACGGCCATCGGGCAGCAAATGTCGTTTGGGATGTTTGCGGGAATCTAGTGGTTTGGTTGATTCAACTGGAAATGAGCAATGCAAGCAATCAATTCAGCAAATGAAAAGTCCTGCTCTGGTGAAAGCGGCATGGGCCTTCTTGCAGTTGTAATCCTGATAGCCATCGTAACTATCGTTGGTTTTGTGACATCTCAGCAGTTTAAGAATGAATTTAGGGCGCAAGAAACTCTCGATGTGCGAGTAGCGGAATTAGCTATTTTTGATTATGTGAAAAGAATCATGGATTGTGACAAGACCAAGTCATATTACACATCATGTCCTGCTTCAGGTTATTTAAGAATAGACTCCAAAGCATTGGGTATTCCGGTTGCTATCAAAGACTTTAGTCTAGTTGCGCTCGCGGATGCGACCGTGATTGGCTCCTACTACGTTCGCGCCCGTTGTTCCAATCCCAAAAATGCCACAGACAAGAATATTTTTCTGGAAGCGAGTCCCATTAAACTTAAAATTCCTGTGTGGTCCAATGTAAATCCAAAGGTTGCCCTGGGGTGCGTGCTGTAATGCCTTCAACGAGAAATAAATCCAATAAATCACAAGGTTTTTCACTTGTAGAGTTGATGATTTCCTTCGCCGTTCTTGGTGTGGGAGTCGCTGTTTTCGCAAATATGCGCAGTCAAAATTTCAAAAGCGTCGTGGTCCTTAAGAACAGACAAGAGGCCACTCGCATTGGTCATTATTTATTGACCTTTACAGACTGTGCGCGAACCAAGGTCGATGCCGGATATTCGGCAGCGTGTGGGAGTAATGGAAACCTTAAGTTGCTTGCTGCCGATGGCAGTGAAATCCTTCCCGCTACCGGTAAATTGTTTGACCGGCTTCAGGTGAGTGCAACGTGTGATGAGGGGATGATTAATGTAAGCGCCACAGGGCCAGATTGGAGTACGACGCCCAAAGCGCTACTCGACGGGGTTCCCATAGTTTGTAAGGATTTGGTTGTACCCTGCCTGGTGAACCCTGCCTATAATCCTTCGCAGATCGATTGTACGATTAATGTGAAGAATAAAAATAGTATTTGGAAAAACAATGCTGGTTGGAAAGGAAAAGTCAATGGGTTCACAGATTCGCTGGCAAGTTTTATTTCTCCCCTGGCTACGGCGAGCAAAAAGGGGTGGGGAACTTATTGTCCGGAAGTTCCGAAATCCGACATGCTGTTATACACGACTTATTTGGATGTGAAAGATCCTGGAGATTACAAGGTCGAGAGTATCATTGATGATGCGGGATCTGTTCGATTTTGGGAGAATGGCGACCCCTCCAAGGAAATCATCGTTGGCGGCAACCAATTGGCGCCGGCGACTATAAATTTAAAGAAGAAAAAATATGTTATTGTCATTGATGCAACTGATCATGGTAAGGCCGCGACTGGCGCAGCATTTTCCATTCGAAACCCCTCGGGTACTGTTGTGAAAAGAAGCGAGAAGAATTCGAATAATGAGACCTGCATTTTTAGAGTCAGCAAATCTGAGGATATTGCTACTTTCGTTCCAAAAGCTGCCAGCTGCAGGCAATGCTATGGAAACCTAGCGCCTCCGTGATGTTTTTCTTTGTATAAAGCCTAGTGAGACGTAAATGAATCTTAAGAAAATTTTTATGACCAAAAAAAAATCACCTTACTTGCGCGACGCGGGGGTAACGCTCGTTGAGTTAATAGTGGCTTTAGGTATTTTTGGTATTCTTGTCTTGGTTGTTGGTACCGTTTACGTTCAAGAGGCAGTAGTTAAACGAAAACTCGATGATCAAATGAACGAAATAGAAGTCATTCGCCGGATCTTGTATGGAATTGACTGTGATGCGACAAAAGTGTCAAATTGTGCGTTGAGTCCCTACATCGCTTTGCGATCAGTCACGTCGTCTAATCCCGTTTTAGTGAGAGCTTTTGATTCGGCGGCCGTTGCAAATACCACTAAGATTGGAAATTATTTGGTACGGGCCAAGTGCGGCCCGGATCACAAGATTAGAGTTGAAATTCAGGACTCCCGAAGCCCTTCAAGTTCGTGGGAGTCAATCACTGATAAAGTACCGCTTGGCTGTTATATGCCTTAGTTTGATAGCACTGAGCCGTGAGTTTCGAAGATCTTGGAAAACGGCACCACATAAGTCAGCTCACTCCAGACGTCTTCTGTGCTGCCGCTGAATATTTTTTGCAGGAAGTCGGCTGATCTGACGCTGGAGATTTTTGGGATTTTTCCGGTGGATAAAAGCCCCACCACTTCGCCTGTGTCCCGGTCCACGACGGCAGACCCGGAATCGCCGTGGGATACGTCACATCCTGCGGCAAATAACCATGTTTTGTATGGTCCAGGATTGACCACGTCAGGATCGGCCATATAACGCATTTCGTCGTCTTTTGAATATGTTTTACAATCATCACCCTGATCAACCATGAGTTTGCCGGTATCATTGCCAGCGAATCCATAACCTAAGGTTAATAAATTTTGCCCCTTTTGAGGCCCACCTTTGCTCAGTGGTAGGGCAGTAGCTATTAGTTTGCTTGTGGCATCAGCAGTTAGGCCTTTGATCGTAAAAAGGGTCAAATCAAGATCCGTATTGGTGGCTATAACCTTATCGCAGCGGACGCGTTTTATGCCCAATACTTCGAATGCAACTTTTGTTTCGTCACAGAATTTTTGGTCCTCGATGACATGGTGATTGGTGGCCAGCATGACCTGTCCGTCTTTTTCGCCGACGACGAATCCAGTTCCCGTCGAGAACATAACGGTCAATTTAGCTGTAGCTTGAGCGGTTTTTAGGAGAACCGGATTCTGATCACTCAGAAGATTTAGTGTCACTTCAGCCTTGTCCCAGGTTGGACCAATCTGGTAGTCAAATATGGCGTTGTCATCCGACTGATTCAAGCGAAACGCAGGAGTTCTTAGGGATTGGGTTTGAGTTGGTTTGCCGCAAGAGGAGATGAGGGAGATTAGAGCAAGGAGTGGGCTGACGACGCGAAGAGAACAAATCATTTTTCTCTGCATAAGAGGCCTCGGAGAGGAAAGATTAAGTTAGCTTCGTTGTTTTATATAGTTTTATTAAAATGTCAATAAATTTCGGAAGTTTTAAATGAACTATAAAAATTCTAATGAATTATTTAACCGCCTTATTTTATTGGGTTTAATGCTGTTTTCCACTCAGGGCTTCGCCCGATTCAATCATTTGGACGCAGACCGCGTTGACGCAGAAGAACGTAACAACACTGAAACCTATAACGATAAGAACTCCTACCGCTACCCCCGCTCTTGGGATGACCGGTGGCAGGACTCCCAGTTCGGTTACCGCAGCAGTGCTGGCAGTCTCAACGTCTCAAGATTTCTCTATGATGAAGAGATCATGATCGCTCCCAATCCTGAGGCCAAGTTTACGGCCGCCTTTTTACAGTCTCGTAGAGAGGATTTGGTCGAGCAGACCGCCGATCGTGAAATTCGTTTGGGCTGGGCATTCATTCCCGGTAGAAGAATCTCGATTCTGGGAGACGGAGACACTTTAAAAGAGTTTGGTGACATGGGAGTCGCTTTGACTTTGTTTGAGTCCAAAGTCTCTCGCCTTGAAATGTACTACTGGAATGTTGATAACTACTATAAGTCTAAGAAATCTGACGAGCTTGCCCATCGCCCCAAAGACTCCCAAACTGTCGGCATTATCATCAAAGGTGCGAAAGATTCACAGGGTCCACATTTTTCCCTGCGCATAGAGAACGACTCTCCCCTTGAGTGGCATTACCCGGCCAGGGGTTTTGAATACGAGTATTGGCGAAAGTCTGCATCCTTAAATGCCGAATGGGTCGTTGCAAATGATAAACGGGTATATTTCGAAACGACGCAAGAACAAAAAATGGAACACAAGACGTCTTTAGTTGCGCTCGGTGCTTCTAAACGAATGCTTAGGCGAGTCTCTGAAATTGAGGTTGGGATCGATCAACAAGTGTCGGAAGATATTCTTTGCACGGCTGCTATCCAGAATATTTTACGCCACGTGGATTACGTAAATGACAAACAACAAAGTGACTCTTTGATGTGGCAAGAGTCATTTTCTCCATCAAAAGTCAGGCGTCACGAGTGGGGGTTGATTGTCTCCCGTCACGGTAAGATTAGCGACCATACCGCCATCCAGCATGGGTTTTATGCGAACGATGTCCTGGTGCGAGAAGACGCGAGAGAGTGGAAAACGTGGGAGCTCAAATATCAGTTACTTTTTGACTTTAATTTAAATCCCAACACAAGGTTGGGCGTCAATACAACTTGGGACATGGACCAAGTCACCAGAGATTTTCCCTACTCAAAAAAAGCACCATTCAGACCATGGGGCGGGGGAGACTTGCAGTTTCAGATGTATCTATGATCCTGTAGGGACGACGAAAAAAAATATTTATTTTCAAAACGAACAGCACACGTTATGAGCGTAATTTTTGCAAAATCCTAGTTAAAGTGGGCAGTTCATTCGCGTCCGCTATTGTGGATCATGAAGGTCAATTTAAAGCTGGTGCTCCAGACACAGAAGATCTCAGTGTTGTGTCGACCTATATACCAGACCCGATAGAAACAAGTTTTTCGCTGATGAGTACGAAGGAGAGGGATTATCGTGGTGGGGAAGATTTTACTATTGATCCCGCCGATCCTTTATTGATGGCAGCATGTGGAGACGGGCATCAGGATATTCTCGCGGCGAAATCCATGGAAAATCATTCGTGACTGCACCACAAGCGAGAAGAAGCCTTCGATGAACGGGCAAAAGACCGGGAGCTAAAAGAATACGGTGGCCGTCGAAATCCAGATAGGCATTCCCGTCAAAACTATCTCATTGGATTAGATTTCGATCAGTCTGTGGTCTTTAAGTAACGCAATTGTTCAGTCGGCACAGCGAACGCGCAATTGATGGGTTCTATATTTCGTTAGTCCTTAGATTTAGACACCGCCATAGGAAGTTTGAACATTAACCCAAACATTGGGCGAAGGACCTTCACTTTGGGCGTAACATCCAGTTTTAGACGCGTAAAAAATAGAAACGGGGTATAGAACTGTGCTGCTAACGTAGCTTGCATACCGCGGGTGTTTTCAGTTTGGTAACCCCCAGCTCCCAAGGATCCTGCCAACACAGCCATGACCCAGCCTTGAACCTGCGCCTCGATAAACATTTCCGGATCGGGCTTGAGCGTTTTGCCGAAGACTAATCCTTCTCCCGCCCCACCTCCGGATTGTTCGTTGTCTCTAAGTAACGTAACTTCCCAACCTTTGCTAAAGCCAGTCGTCGTGTATCCAGGGCTTAGAAAATATTGAACCCTCGCTTTGGCGGTTCCCGAGTTTAACAGTAAAAATAGAGCCACAAACCTTAGCGACTTCATTAACAATCTCCGAAAGTTGAATACAGCTTAGCGTTAGGATTGAACTCCAAATTGAGTTCTGGGATATGCAAATATGAATGAACCATCATTTTAAACCGATAGCACCGGAAAAGTCATCCAGCTCGTCCAGAGTGGTGCTAAGACTAACAAATAACAAAATATGTACCCTACGGATAGCTTGTCTCCCCGCAATGACAGTGCAAGCATTCCAGGTAATAAGGCATTGGTTGGTAATACAAATTTTTTGACGACCGCATCAGATGTGAATCCACCGACGGTGGCAATTACTATCAGTAAGTAGTTACAGGTGGTTATCTTTAACCACTGCCTGGCTGATTGCCGTCTTTTAGGTGTGAAGAAGGGTTGAGCCTTAGGAGATCATTGGATTGTACTAAATGACGCCCATTAGTGGCATTTGTATAACCCTGTCCATGACCTTATGGACAGAATTCCCACCGCAAAGAATATAAATATGAGCCTCCGGCGATCTATCTAAAAGTGCCTTAGCCGATTTGATTGTGCTTTGGGTCAGTGCCTCCGATTCGTTAAGCAAGAACCCATATGTCTTTTCCCGAATGTTGAAAACGAACGGCACTTTCGCGCCACCTTTTGTCTCAAAATACGTTAGCTCCATTTGATTCATGTGCCCATAGTGCGCTGAGGAAAATAGTTGGCTGTAAGCGAATAAGTGTCCGTCAGAACTCACGGACTCTTTGCTTAGATATCGCGCCATACCTTGATCCTCAAAGTAAAATCGATCGGCCACCACATCACCAGACCCACGAAAACGACGAATTAGAAAAAGTGACTCAAATGCAAATATAGTTTTCTTAACAGTAATCTCAGAGATACCACTGAACCGACTCGCGTCCTTAAGCACGAATTTTCCACCTTGATTGCGCGAAATGAAGCGCAATAGCAATAACAAATTTTGGTATGGTGTTGTGGTTTCAAAAACAAGACGAATATCACGCTGTAGAAGTGTCTGAATTTGCGCGGCAAATTTCGCGTTACGATGAGAATCCTTTCGCAAAAAACAAATACCGGGGAGTCCTCCGTGTGAAAGATATAAATGCATTTTGGCTTGGTTAAACCAAGAGGTTCGGCCAGTGATATATTCGGTTAATGCGGGGATCGACAATTTAGGCCATTTGATGAAGTCCGAGCATGGTTTTTGATACATTTCCGCTACCGATAGTGGCAAAATCTCAATGTTATATACCCGCCCGGTGAGCGATTCTTGAATAGCCTTCCTCGATGTAAAGCGAACGCTGCCAGTCAGCAGAAACTGCCCAGGTCGTTTATCTTTTTGGACTCGAAGTTTGAGAGCCGGAAAAATACTTGGTACCTTTTGACACTCATCAATAGCGGACAGGGTATTAAATTGCTCAAGAAATTGTTTTGGCGCCATCTCCGCGGCGGTCTTCGTGGATTCGTCATCAAATGAGACGTAATGACTCTTAACGAGACTTTCCACTAACGTCGTTTTACCAACCTGGCGCTGTCCAAGAACGCCCACCAGCGGCGAGAATGCCAAAGCGTCTTCGAGGTGCCGGGTTGCAAATCTTGTCCGTAAATGGGCCATAAAAAGACATTACATTGGTTATGGAAAAAACGCAACCCCCCTATCGTTTTTTCCATAACCAATGCGCGCCAGTGTAAGGATGATAGGGCATTCAAGCACCTTGCCCCATGTATGACACGGGATTGTGACCCCCACGGTAGGCAATACGCAGCTGGCACGCGACCCGTTGATGGCTTGCAGGACCAAGGAATTAGGCAGTGGCGTGGTCGAGTCGCTAGATTTACCGTGGGCTGGGCGGGTTCGTTTATTAGTAGGACCTTGCACTACAAAGTTTGCCCAAAGCAAAGTAGCTTTGCGAGCAAAGTCCATAGCGCTCCTAAAAGCATTGGGAGCCACGTCCAGTGGCTCGCAGAGGAGCTTACTTTTTGAATAGGCGATTATATCCATCGGCCATTATCTTTGGAGTAGGACTGGGAATTGCCATGGGGCGGGGGAGACTTGCAGTTTCAGATGTATATATGATCCTGTAGCGACGACGAAAAAAAATATTTATTTTCAAAACGAAAAGCACACTTGTGAACACAAGGATGTATGATGAAAAACGGTCTAGTTGAAACAGAAAAATTTATGAACTAATGTTAAGTGAGAACACTTTCAAAATTTTTGAGGTAACCATGTCAAATTCTCGTAGCCCAGAGGAAGAATTTTTTTACAAAATGAACAAAGAGCTGATCGAGAAGAACAGATCTCGTTTAGACGAAGAGCGTAAGGTCACGGAATCATCCCAGCGCAAATCACAACATTGGATGCGTTGTCCCAAATGCGGAGACCAGATGTCGGAAGTTGAAATGGCTGGTATTCGGGTTGACAAATGTGGCGGCTGTAAAGGAATTTATTTCGATAGTGGCGAAATTGAAATGCTTTTGAAGTCTAGTAAGCCAGAAGGCTTTTTTGACTCATTTAAGAAAAAGCTATTTTAACTTTCTGAGCTTGCAAGGGCCTATGCAGCCGTGTCTGATTTGCTCTCGCGCTTACCTGGGAGCGGCAATATTTTTGCTGCGGCCTCGATCGTTGGTCTCACGGTCATAAGTGTCGCGAGACCAGACTTTAGTTTTAGATCATGAAATCTGAAGAGGTGATGCGTGCGCAGATACCACAGGAAGGCAAAGCCAGTAGCTAGTCTGAGTACGCCTGAGACCGCAAACAACACATGATAGTCACCCGAGTAGCGGAGAATTAGGCCGCCAATGACACCCCCGAAAACGCTGCCAATACTGCTAAGCGCCATATAAAGTCCGAGTTTTTGCGTAATGCTGCGTGGGTACATATTTTGAACCAGCAAAATACTGATCAAGTCAAAGCCGGCCCAACTCAGGCCTGATATTACCTGTAAAATACTTAGCCATTCTGGCGACGACCAAAAAGCCCACATAATCGGCACTGCACCGATCGACACGGTGGCAATGGCAAGCCCCTCAAATTTGCGGTTGTCGTCAAGAAGCCGCGCCCAGTTCGTCAAGCACAGTGTTTTTGTGATCAATGGAATTGCGGTCAGCATGGAGTACACCGCAAAACTCAGATCAATCTCCTGGAGCATATAGGTCGTGAAAAAGGGCGAAGAGATATTGACCGCCGCTCTAAATAACATCATGACCAGGCTCAATTGCAGTATGGAAATAAAGACAGCATCTTCCGCGCCATTTTGACCTGACGAGGATGAGCTGGTTGGTGTATGGGAGCAAAGAGCAACGAGTACGAGGGAAAGCCCTCGGGCGCAAGCTGCCACGAATAATAATTTAGCCATGAGCAAGGCCGTTAAGCCACTGGTGAGTATATTGGCTGATGCAAAGTTACAAAGAAGAGTTAGTATGGTCATGAGCATGGCGCGTCGGCTGAAGAAGCGGTTGTGTTGCTCGGCGTCTACTTCGCGAGCAAGAATCTCTTGGGTTGGACTTGACGATGTCATGCCGCCCATCCAATACAAGCACTGGCCGATAAACATCCTGATTTGGTCGCCTTCGTTGGAGTAAAGGGCATTGGCCATCATGAGGAGGCCAGCGACTTGTACGCTGATGGAGGCTAAAGCCAGTGTTCGTGCGTTATGAAATAGTCCCTTGCTGCGGGTGACAAGCGCTTGAGTTATGGCGCCAAAAGCTGCTGGCACTGTGATAAAAACAGCAAGCGCGACAGAGTCCATGTCGCGGCTTCCGTAATAGATCGCCAGTAACACTTCACTAAAGCCAATGGTGACACCAAGGCAAAGTGCCTCAATGTACCAGCAGGCTGATGATGCTTTTAAATTTCGGGGTGTCATACGCCCAATCATAGCATGGGCGTAAAGAGTGTTTGCCCGAACATAGATTGGATAAATGTGTTATTTGTCAGCATTTTCTTGTTTTATTTTTAAAAAAATAAAACCATCACACCACTCTTCATGCAGATGAAAATATCTTGGGGCTAATCACGCTGGTTTTGGAACAGTTTTTACTTGGCAAGTAAACTGCACTAATATCATAGAGGTAGGCACTTCATATCTACACTAGGGGATGATTATGATCTCTCGTATTTTTTTAGGGCTTGGCATGACCGTTTTGTTCTTTGCTAAGAGCCTTGTTGCAGGAGATCTCGACAGAGCTCCGCCTAAGTTCATGTATGACGCAAGAAATGCCGTGTTCGCGGATTTTTCAACCGTCAGGTTGAATTTGTCATTTGACGCCGCGTCTGGAAAGACCACCGCCAGTGCGATTATAAATTTCACCGTCGCCCATGACGGCATGCCTATTTTTGATCTGATTCCAAAGCCAAGCAGAGTTGAGCTTGATGGTGGTGACGTTCCGCTGGCGAATGTTTTCTTGTTGAAAGATCCAGATCGCCAATCAACGTTGCGAGCCGTCGGAGTTGAGGTGAGTCCAGGGCAAAATCATGTGTTGGAGATCGACTATCAACTTGGTGAAGAAGTATCTTACTCGGATGGCGCGGTTGCCGCTGGATTTTTTATGAGTGATTTAACTGACCGGGAGTATTGGGAGCAATACGCTCCGACAAACTACGAATATGATCAGTATCAACAGACCGTCACAGTTGAAGTGACTGGCACAGATCGCGCGCATGATCTGTTCGTGAATGGTGTGGTTACAGATCTTGGGTTTAATCGCTGGCAGATTCAGTATCCAAGTTATTTCACCTCGTCTTCCTTTTATTTCCACATGGCCGCCAAAGGGCGATTTGCGGTGGAGCGTTCTTCTTATGCCGGAATCAACGAAGCCATTCCGTTGACTGTTTACAGTGGATCCCAATCTAACGTGACACGTGGCATGACAAATCTGAAAAGATACCTTGCGGAGCTTGAGGGCACTTACGGGGCCTTCGCGCACGCATCGTTTACGGCCTACATCACGGACACTGGTGGTGGTATGGAGTACTGCGGCGCAACGATCACGTCCCTTGGAGCTCTCGGTCACGAGACAACTCATAGCTGGTTTGCTCGCGGTGTGATGCCAGCCAACGGGAATGCTGGGTGGATTGATGAGGCGATCGCAAGTTGGCGCGATGATGGTTATCCGAGAGGAAACGGATCCGTTGGTACCCCAAGGATATTGGCGGGATTCTCTCCCTACAAAAGATACACGACCCGTGATGCATATTCTTACGGTGCGGAGTTGATGGCTGATTTTGACGCCATGCTAGCAAATACGGGTTTTTCTGGTCTTCGCAATATGCTCAAAGAGTTCTTCGCTGGGTTCAAACGCCAAACTGTCACAACACCCATATTTCAGGCGCAGATGGAAAAAGCCCTAGGCCGAAATATGCAGCAGTTTTTTGATCGTAATGTCTACGGCAAAGGTCTACTGAACCGTTTACCTGGTGTAGGTGTACCCGAAGGTTGGGACGTGGATTGGAGTCGCCATCCGCGGCCCTACACCAGAGAAGAATGGTTAGAGTTGCGCTAAGGATCCGGTGGCTTAAAATTCAGGCCTTGGGCGCTGTCTTCGTTAAAATCATATGTGTTAGCATCGCAACCGTGCGTTCATTGTAATTATCCCAATGTACAACCAGGTCCGCGAGATGCTTTGTGGGTGCCACGAATTGATCGTGCATTGGCTTGACGCTTGATAGGTATTGTTTGATTACACCATCATTCGTGCGCCCGCGCTCATCCACATCACGACGAAGCCGTCTGATAAAACGCACATCGTCACTGACATCCACAAAGATGGAACAGTCTAGATGCTGCCGAATCTGCGGCGAGTACAGGGCAAAAATACCGTCTACGATGATGACTTCTGCTGCATCGAGTTTCTGGACTTTTGAGCTACGAGTGTGACTGGCGAATTCATAGGTCGGGCGTTCGATAGGATGACCCGCCGCCAATTTTTGCACATGACTCTCAAGAAGTGGCATCTCTAATGCATCGGGGTGATCAAAATTGACCTTGTCACGCTCGGTTGGATCTAAATGAGCAAGATCTCGGTAATAGTGGTCGAGCTGAAAAAGCAGAGTCGTAAATCCCGAGCAGCTTTCTTGGATCTTGCGAGCAATCGTGGTTTTCCCCGAGCCTGAGCCCCCCGCAATGCCGATCATAATGGGTTTACGCATGGGTTGTGAGCCTCTCCTAGTAGGGATTTTTCTGTCATCTTGACGGCGGAAAACGGACGTTTTGACCCCAAATCAGGCCGAAGAAGCGCCAGTTCCGCAGTATTGGGTTGCATTTTCGCCAATAAATGCACAAAATGTCAATAATTTCGAGCAAAAGCGGGCAAACCATGCCCATCAGTTAGGTAGTCGACTATGTTTGTAGAACGTCCCAAGACGGTTCGAGAGTGTAAAAATTTTCTTAATGGGACCTTCGTTGCGTCCAGTAAGACGCAAGATGTGATCTCGCCGTGGACCGGCGAAGTGATCGCCCGCGTGTCCATGTCAACTGAAGCCGACGTGGAGGCAGCTGTTAGTGCGGCCGCGGCGGCGTTTCCGGCCTGGCGCGCAACGCCTATTAAAGAGCGTTGCTCTCGACTGCTCAAATTCCGCGAATTGGTTTTGGCCAAATTGGACTTCCTTGCCAACGTCGCAGCCTTAGAGGCTGGAAAATCGGTGGCTGAGGCCCGCGCGGGCATTATGAAAGGCCTCGAGGTTTCAGAATTTGCCATAAGCCTTCAAAATATGGATTCAGGCGGAGCCATGGACGTCAGTCGCGGCGTTAGCTGCGAGTACCGAAGAGAGCCTTTGGGTGTCGTGGTTGGCATTGTGCCATTTAACTTCCCAGCGATGGTTCCTATGTGGATGTATCCCATAGCAATAACCCTCGGTAACTGCTTCATTTTAAAACCTTCAGAAAAAGTCCCAGTGACGTCCCAGTACATGGCCGAGTTGATGACGGAAGCTGGATTTCCAAAGGGTGTCTTCCAGTTGGTCAATGGTGGCAAGGAGGCGGTTGAGTCGCTCATTGATCATCCGCTGGTGCAGGCGACCGGTTTTGTTGGATCCACTCCGATCGCAAAAGCTCTATACGTTAGGGCTACGTCTCACGGCAAAAGAGCCCTATGCCTGGGTGGTGCCAAAAATTATTTACTTGTGGTT